>NZ_JBVJWD010000006.1:49759-340813 GCF_055602785.1 Streptomyces sp. NPDC037301 | reverse complement strand
CACCCGGACAGAATGACGCCCACGCGCCGTCCACCACAGCATCCGGACGGCGCGTCACATCACAACAGGGCAAACGTTGCCTGATGCGGCACTAGCTCTCGTACGCCACCTGCAACAATCCGGCCGGCCTCGCCGAATCCGGGCACTTGCCCGTGCCACTGTCGGGCAGGGCCGCCCCGGTCATCCGCGCAGCTCTATCCCGGGTAGGGGTCGTAGCAGTCAAGGGCGGGGTTGTAGAGGACGTTCCAGGTCTTGGCCCCGATGATTCCGTCCTTGGTCAGGCCGTGACACCCCTGGATCCACTTGATCTTGGTGCGCGTCCCGCTGCCGAAGATGCCGTCGACGTTCAGTTTGGGCACGCCGCCCCAGACGTTCGACAGGCACTGGGCCTGCTTCACAGCCACTCCCGTGTTGCCGTACTGGATGGTCGGGCGGTAGGTCGACGAAGCGTAGGCGCAGCCTCCGGGCACGGCGCTGGCTGACGGCGCACTGACGCCCAGGACTCCGGCAGCGAGTACAGCGGCACTCAGGACGGACATGATCCGGTGTTTCATGGCACCTTCCCCCCACTCAAATGATCACCCTATGTGACAATTCGTGACTGTAAGGATGCGAGGGTTTCCCTGTCGACAGTACCGGGTGGAAGTTCAGCCAGCACTTTTGCCCACGTGCCGCCGCCGGACAGGAGCAGCAGAGACGGACCGGTCCACATGTTCGAACCTGCCCCCCGCCCCACGCCGCCACGAGACGGCACACCCCGGGCGAGCAGCGCTCCCTGACACCAGGCCGGGAATGCTTCGCTACGCCCCGTGGAGCCTGTCGTGCCTGGCCCTGGCCGCGCCCTGCACGAACGTCGCCAGCAGTCCGAGCAGCAGCCCGCCTCCGACCCACACGACCGCTGATTCCGAAACGGCGAGGAAGAGCAGGCACGCGGTCGCCGTACCACCATGGCCGGGTCACTGGTACTCCCACGTGTGCTCGGGCTGGCGGCATCTCATCTGCGGACATCTACCTGTACGGCGGCAACGCGGACCCACATCTCCGCAAGGCTCAACGCCTGTTCAGCAGTGACGGAAAAGCCGAAATGGCTCAACAGCCACTGCTGCCACTCCGACAGATCATCCAGCGACTTCCGGGCAGCCTCCCACTCCCCGGTAGTCACCTTGAACGCGCCTGCGACAACCGCCCATGCTTCGCGTGCGGCACCGACACTATGCGGCTTAGGCTCCGGCACCGAGTTCCCCAACTTCCCCTGCTTGCATCAGACATCAGTTCGAGATCGGCCTAGTGGCGAGACTGGCCGGATATCGACGAGGCCCCCTCCGCACCGCGCACATCGCCGCCATCCTCCTGGCCAACGTCATCGGCCGAGCCCCGGAAGCCCCAGAATGGTCAGGAGGATAGTTCGCAGGAGGCGGCTTCGCTGTACGATCCGCGGTGAGCAAGCCGCGCACGCCAACCGCCGACACCAGCGCCCACGCCGCCAGGTGATCGACCGGCCAAGGTCCTCCGGGGCCCGCGCTCCTCCGGCATGTCCTTCGTCCGGTGGGAGCGTGGGAGACCGCCAGGAACGAGCAACAGATGCCCAAAAGGCAGTCCACCGAAGCGCAGATGGCCCGCTTGCGTCAGGCCGGCACGGGCGAGAAGTACACGGAAGCGCTACGCGCCGTGCAGTCCCCCCAGCCGAACCGGTTCCGAAGGAAGCTCCGCCATCTTGAAGTGGCTGGTCAGCGGGGTGGCGTGACCTGGTTTCGGGGTGCTCGTGCTGGTTGTGGGCGGCAGTCTGTGTTGTAGATCGTCCGGCGGGGTGGTTTTGCCGATGAGTTCACCGTCCTCAAACGGTCTACCCAGCGACACGACCGTTCTCGACAGGAGTGCCATGTCCACCATCCAGCCAGTGATCGTGACTGCCGACCAGGACGTTCTGCTCGGCTTCTATACGAAATTGTTCGGCGCTGAGGAGATCTTCCGGGTACCGGCGGAAGGCCCGTCCTTCTACCTCGGCTTGCGCATCGGCGACACCGACCTCGGGCTGGTGGCCAAGGCGAACCCGGGGACTGGGGCGGCGTCGCGGATCCTGCTCAGCATCGGTGTCGACGACGTCGACGAGACGCTCGGCCGGGTGGAGGCGCTGGGCGGCTCGGTCCGCGGCGGCCCCAACGACATGCCGTGGGGACAGCGGGTCGCCCACATCCAGGACCCCGACGGCAATCCGGTGAACCTCACTCAGCCGATCCCGGCCCGGTGACGCTGTTCCGGGGGCATGTGCTGATCGTGGGCTACCTGCGGTAGAGATCAATTGTCGGTAGTGGCCTCGATGTTCGTCAGGACGAGCAGCGCGCGAAACAGGTGGGTGGCGCTGGCGGGGTCAGTACGGAGCTTGGTGAGGATCCGCCAGTTCTTCAGGTGGGCAAAGCCGCGTTCGACGGGGACGCGTCCGGCGGCCAGGACCCGGTTGGCCTCCTTCTCGGCGGGGGTGAGCCTACGGGCGCGGGTGGCCTTGAAGCCGGTGACGACCACGGGATCGTCCCCGTCGTCGTCCAGGCCGAGGAAACCCAGGTCGGCCAGGGCGCCGAGGCCGGAAGCACGCAGGTGGGCCAGGATGTGGTCGCGGCGGGCGGCGGTGATGTCGTGGGTGCGGCCGGGACGGGCGGCCGATATCCAGATCATCCGGCCTCGCTCGTCGGTCAGGGCGAGGACGTGCAGGCCGTAGCGGTGGTGTTTGCCGGAGTAGTTCGGGCGGTTCGCCTTGCCGGTGCGGCGCTGGGTGGGGATGAGGGTGCCGTCGATCAGGACGACCTCCCCGCCCCGCTTGGCGATCTTCTTCAGGGCGCGGTCCAGCCGCGGGGCCTTCGCGGCCAGCAGGGTGATCAGCTCGTCCCGCCAGCGGCGCACGGTGGTGGCGGAGATGTCGTTGCCGCCGGCCATGTCGGCCAGGCGCTGGTCGTGCCGCAGCACGGCCAGGACAATCACCGCGATCCTCCCGGGCGGTAGCGCCCGCCACCTGGAGCGTATGGCCTTCAGGTGGCGTCGCAGCAGGTCGGTGAGGTAGTTCAGGGTGTGCGTGGACAGCGGCAGGCGGCACTGGTAGACCAGGGACTCGGTGTCCCCGGCGTGCTTTTTGGTTTTCGTCACAAAATTCCAACGGCCGCTGGGGTCACCTCAGTTACGCCGCCGCCCAGCGGCCCGGTCACGGGCGGGCAGTGAACTTCCCGTCGGGCCGTTTGTGCAGCCAGCCGCGGTCGGCCAGCTTCGTGAGCTTCCCGCGCAGCGGCTCCAGCTTGCCCCGTACGCCCACCTCCAAGCCCAGCACCTCGCCGATCTGCCGGGTGGCGACCGGACCGGCGGCCTGCCGCACGGCGGTCAGGATGCGCTGGTACTCCGCCGGCAGCGCGGACTCAGCCACCCCCGGACCACGGTCCGGGACCAGCCGCACCGCCCGACCCGCCACCTGAACCACCGGCGACCCGGCCCCTGCGCGCTCGTCGGCGAGCTGCTCGCTCATCCGCTGCCACACCCGCTCGGCCACGGCGAGCTCGTCCCGCTCAGCCCGCACCTCCGATAGCTGCTTGACCAGCTGCTCTTCGAGTCCGTCCAACTCCGCACGCCGTGCGGCGATCCGCTCCAGCACCTCGGGATCCATCATGCGCCGGAGCGTAGGAACGGCACTCGCGACGACGGACGGGAATCCACAAACCCACCCCCGCCGGACGATCTACACCCCAGACTGCCGCCCACGACCAGCACGAGCATCCCGAACCGGCATCACACCAGCACCCTGACCAGCCACTTCAAGATGGCGCAGCTTTAATGTTCAGCAGCCGAGGTTCGGGATGGGATCCGATCACCAGGCGCGCCGCCCGACAGATCGCGCAGATCTGGCCCGCCGGACCCGGGCCTCACTGGGAAGAGAAGTTCGGTGAGTTGTGCTGGAAGACGTTCCCCTGGCGGGGCGCTCCAGCCGAGGCAGTGGCGGTGCTCAAGAAGGCGTTCGCAGAAGCGGCAGCCACCTGCCAGACCTGCCCGTCGCCCGGACGGAAGCGAGTGGTCTGGATCTGGGACAGCGAGTACGGATGGGTCACACCGTGGGTCAAGACCTGCTGTGACAGGTGCTACTGGGTGCCGAAGAACCTCACCACCGATAGCC
This sequence comes from Streptomyces sp. NPDC037301, assembly GCF_055602785.1. Lineage (NCBI taxonomy): Bacteria > Bacillati > Actinomycetota > Actinomycetes > Kitasatosporales > Streptomycetaceae > Streptomyces > Streptomyces sp. NPDC037301. The sequence goes on along the minus strand of NZ_JBVJWD010000006.1, from coordinate 336,666 downwards.
GGCACTGGGACCTGCGCGAAGCGTACGAGGAGCCGGAGCCTAAGAGGTCCTAACAGAAGCTGTGGATGGTGTGACTGTCGGCTTGGATGCTCGTTGGTCTGTTCGTGGGGAAGAGGAACTCTCGGCCGTGGATCGTGTCGGACGAACTGTGGCTGCTGATCAAGCCGTTGCTACCGCAGCCGGCACCGAAGCTGGTAGCCGGGCGCCCTCGGGTCCCTGACCGGCAGGCTCTGTGCGGGATCCTGTTTGTGCTGCACACCGGCATCCAGTGGGAGTACCTCCCGCAGGAGCTCGGGTTCGGGTCCGGCATGACGTGCTGGCGGCGACTCGCCGCGTGGAACGAAGCCGGCGTGTGGGACCGGCTCCATGCCGTCCTGCTGACGAAGCTGCGGTCGGCGAAGCAGCTGGACTGGTCGAGGGCGGTGATCGACTCCAGTCACGTCAGAGCCGCTCGACGCGGCCCAAAAGCGGGCCCAGCCCGGTCGACCGAGCACGTCCGGGCAGCAAGCATCACGTCCTCGTCGACGGGCAGGGCATCCCGCTCGCGGTGTCGCTGACCGGCGGCAATCGCAACGACATCACCCAACTAATGCCCTTGCTCGCCAAGGTCCCGCCCGTCGCGGGCCTGGTTGGGCGACCGCGACGACGACCGGACACCCTGCTCGGCGACCGCGGCTACGACCACGACAAGTACCGACGCCTCGTCTGGGCCCAGGGCATCAAACCGGTGATCGCCCGCCGAGGCGTCCCGCACGGGTCCGGTCTCGGAGTCCACCGCTGGGTTGTCGAACGCACCATCGCCTGGCTGCACGCCTTCCGGCGCCTACGCGTCCGCTGGGAACGACGGGACGACATCCACGAAGCCTTCCTCGGCCTCGCCACCTGCCTCATCACCCACCGACACGTCCAACGCCTTTGTTAGGACCTCTAAGCCCGGGTTTGAGGCGATCGGCTGCTGCACGCCGAACAAGCGGGTCGCCTCGGAGGTCCGCGCGCAGTTCGATCGAGACGGGGTAGCCGCGCTGTTGGTGAAGCTGGAGGAGCTGCGGGAATCGATGTGGTCACGCAGTCCGCACTACGACGTCTTCAGTGGTCACGGCGTGAAGATGGCCGCGGAATGGGCGTGCCGGCCGCTGCTGTACCGGATGAGGCAGCAGGGGGTCTGGGCGGAGCCGCTGTTGCCCGAGGCTGAGCGAGGGCAGGTTTCAGAGGCGCTTAACAGCCTGTCAGACGCAGTCCGCAAGATGACGGCAGAAGAACTCCGCGACTGACGTCTTCAGCACGCTGATTGGCCCCCTTCTCGCGTTGCGCGAGCCGAGAAGGGGGCCACCTCTTCAGACACACCATGCAGGATGTTACCCATTCGGATGCGAAACTCTCGTCGCGCAGCCGATCATTCCTGAACCGTAGTTTCTTCCTCACCGGTAAGGGCGAAGCGCACGGTGCAGTGCAGCAAATTCCTTCGATGGCGTAATACCGGGAATTTGCATCACTTCTTGCACTCTGCGAGCGTTACTTCCCATGCAGCTTGAAGATTCAGGCGCGATTTTCCAGGTCATGCCGCTGGGGTAGAAATATTCATCCTCGCCAGGGCTGACGATAACGAGGGGGCCAATACTGAGGTCAGTACCGTCCGCGTCGTGGAGCTGAATCGTCACGACTCCCATCCAAGGTGACTTGCCGGCCTCCTTCGAATCGGGGCCGACAGTCAGGGAAAAGCGGTCGTTCTCCCCGGACTTCACATCGAAGACCACATCTTCTTCGGTAGATTTAGTGAATGGAGGTTTCTGCGAAAGAGGGATTTCGATGGCGTAGTGCGCCGAAGTCCCCAGGTCCCCACCTGTCCCTCCGCAGGTTTTTAGGTTTTCCGAGATTTCCACATTCGCACTTACCTTTGTAATGATCGCCGATCCACTTCCACGATTACGGACGGCGATATTGATCTCTGAGCCACTGAGTCCTGTGACCTCCTTCTTTGAATCTCTCGATGTCTCGACCCCATTCAACTTGTCAGTAAACCGTGCGCTTACAGCAGTGACTTCCAGAATCCCCCTGCGCTCGGCTTCCTTCTTCCCTGTCTCCGCTTGACTGTCACCGCTTATTGCCGAGTCCCACGCAGGAATCAGTGCGACGATGCTGAGAACCAGCGCCACAGAAGCGATCAGTGTGCTGGGTGTGCGCCAGCCGTCTGCTTGCTGCGGCGGCACAGGCGGATTCGCACCCTGCTGCGGCGGCACAGGCGGATTCGCACCCTGCTGCGGCGGCACAGGCGGATTCGCACCCTGCTGCGGCGGCACAGGCGGATTCGCACCCTGCTGCGATGACAAAGCATCCCTCCCGTTATTCCAAATAGACACAAAAGCTTCGCCGCATCGAATATCAAAGCGAAACTTAGCCAAAGAATAGGTCACCTGTGGAAACGTCGTAGACCGTGATTTCCTCTCCGTTGTGGCAATAAATCAGATCCTTGGTGACGATCCGAACCGCGCCTTTCAAGGGGGATGACCAGATATACTCGCCTCCTGCCGTGTCGACTGCGTAAACCTTTGGCCCTTGAGTGTTGGTCAAGACCATCCCCGGAGGCCCTGGAAGCATTTCAGATGACAGTTCACTCCCTACTCGCCACTGTTCCTTACCCGTTTCAGGGTCAAGCGCAAGAAGAGAATATTCCCCGTTGACACGAATGGAAAAATGGACAATGAGGAGGCCATCGTGAAGCCCCATTTGCAGCGGCGTTCCCGGCTCCGGCAGCGGAATGGACCAGGCCGTCCTTCCCGTGTCGCTATGCAGGGTAATTAGTTCCTCATCCGTCACTAGATGAAGGAAGCCTCTCCCCGAGAGCAAAGAGGCATCCGAAGACATTAATGTTCGAGTCCATTCAACTCGATCATTCCCTACGGAAAGCGTACGCAATTCCCCCGGCGCGGTAACGAACACAGTAGCTCCGTCATCCTGGCGCCTCTCGACACTGCGGATCCCAACCAAATGAACCAAACTACCGGCCACTTTGATTCCCAAGTCGATAGCGTCTGGGATTTCTTCAGCCCAAATAACTTTCCCTGTCTCACGATCCAACGCCATAGCCCCGAATGGCTCCACGCCTTTATGAGTGAGAATAATAATTTTCCCGTGCGCAATAATTTGACCCGCTTGAAATACCTTGACGCGCCAGAGGATCCTGCCTGTTTTCGCAGACAACCCAAATACATGGTCCTGCGTGGCGGCTACGACAAAGGCGCCAGATTTAGCAATCTCCACTACGTGGTTTCCAGGTAACTTTCGCCGCCACATGCGCTTTCCATCGGCTGCACATAGCGCTACGACCTCGCCGGTCGTGTCCCCGTCACCACCCCCAACCAGGACCTGCCCCCCGGCTGCAACCACTTGCGGATAGTACGGCTGGCCCCACTTATCCGGCTCACCTGCCTGCCCTGCGGAACTGCGCCATTTGAGGCGGCCACTGCGCGCCTCCCTCAGCCACACTGTGCGGTCCCCCTCTGCCCCGCTCAACCAAGGCCCAGACAGAGAAAGTGAAGTACGTAAAGCACCTGAGAAAGGCGCAGGCCACACCGGCGTCCCGGGCGACGGGGTCAACTCAGGCCAGGACGGGCAGCGATGGGCAACACGATCTTTCCCGTCTGCCGTGCTGTCGCCTGAGCAGCCAGAAATCCCAGCAAGGGCACAAGCCGAAGACGTACCCCACAATACGAATGATCTTCTCGTCATACTGCTGGATGTCACGAGCCCACCGTCCACCGCTGCACCCCTCCAGGAGAGTCACGCCACACGCCAGCCGCCACCCAGCTTGATCGCGCGTGACGAGCTCAACGGACCTCAGATCTTACGGCTCGTCAGGTGGTGACAAGGGGCCAACTTGAAATCATCAGGAGAATCTGCTTGCTCCTGCCGGTGGGGGAATGTCACGTGTAACCGTAACCAGTGCCCGCTGCGACGGCGAATCTCGTGACTACGGCCATCACCGCCGTGCAGCAGCGCTGGCCCGCCTCGAAACGGCGGTGGGCGAACTGGTCTTTCCGCAGGGCCTGCACGGTCTCTGCGTCTGCCGCCGAGACCGTGACGTAAGGCTGCTCTGCGAGGATACTGCCCGGCTGCACATACCCTCGCCCGGCAGCCGGCCGCGCCCCGCGGCCGGTGCCCGGCGAATGAACGGAGCACCATATGCAGCCCGCTGTGATCCAGGCCATCGGGGACTGGGAGGAGCACTGGGATCGGACGCAGCAGTCGGCCGTCGCCGCGATGAAGACCGCGTTCCCCCCGCTCACCACCGACTATCCGCGCCACGTTGGCTGTGACGACATCCGCATGGAGTCTGAGGAGACCAGTCGCGGCGCCGGGCGCGTGTGCCTCAACGACGAAGGCCGGGTCGCCGTCGAGTTCTATCAACTGCCCAACGGGTGATCGTGCGAGCCGTCGACGAGATCGACTTCCCCTGGCTCGACAATGCCGACGGGCCGCTGCGCGATTGCCCGCCGGGCAGCTACTACTACGACGATGAGTCAACGAACACCGAGTGGGAGTTCGTTCTGGGCGAGGGGGAGCACGGCAAGGTCAACCTGCTGTTCGCCACCGTTCCGGATGCCGTGGCGTTCCTCGACGCCCTGAAGCGAGCCGCTGGTTGGCGGGGACGGAGAACGCGACGTAAGGCGGGGCTGCCGCTCATTGTCCCGTCGCTCGCCCCGCCGCTTCCGTACAGGCCCCGCTCCTCGGCGGCCCGGTGGCTGGGCAGGACGGAGGCCCGATCTTGGCTCGACGACGTACCGGCCCCACGGACGCAGTCCGGGATCTCGTCTACCAGCGTGACGGCGGGCGCTGCGCCCGTTGCGGCACTGGGAGTCGTCGTGCACGCCGTGGCCGTGAAGAACGGCCACGGTCCCAGCGCTCAAGAGCATCCGCATGAGGGGTGTCGAGCAGCGCGTCGGCATAGCTGATGCGCAGATGGAGCTCGGACGGGTCGCCTGGCGGTCGGAGGGCATCAGTCACTGCGGCAGCCTAGCCATGCTCGCGATCGAGAAGTTCCCTGCCTCAGAAGCTCACTCATAGTGCCGCGGCAGGGTGTGCCAGCCCCTTCCCGGGCATCGGCCAGCCTGTGCGCTCCCGTGGTTGGCCGTTCTGTCGTCGGTATACGCAGCAGGCCCCCGGAGATCCGGGGGCCTGCTGGTCGGGAAGTGATCGTGGGACTAGCTGGTTTCGCCGCTGCCGTCCTGGGCGATGTTGGCTGGCTTGCGGCAGCTGCGACGGCGGGCGGCAATCAGGGCGCTGCTACCGGCGGCAACGAGGAGTCCGCCGGCGCCGAGGAGCCAGGGCGTGGCGTCGGCCCCGGTGTGGGCGAGGGAGCCGTCCGGGGTCTTCGGCGTTGCTTCCTCGGTCGCGGCTGTCGCGGGAAGCGAGGGGTCAGTGCTCGGCGTGGCGGATCGGGTAGAGGAGGGGGACGTGCCGCCGGAGGAGTCGTGGGTCGGCTTGTCCTCCGGTGTAGAGGGGGTGGGGGTGGGCTTGTCCGTAGGCTTGCCGGACGGGTCGGGCTTCGGAGTAGTTGCGGTCTCGGCGTTGGTGACGGTCACGGTGACCGGTGCGCCGGGGCCAGCAGCGAACGTCTTCACGGGCTTGTAGAGGTGGTATCCCGCGGGGGCCTTGATCTGCTTGACCCAGAATTCGGTCTTCCGACTCGACACCGGCAGCTCGCCGGAGGCCGTGCCCTTGGCCCCGGTCGTGAGGGTGAGCAGCGTCTTGTCGCCGCTGCCGATGTTCACGGTCGCGCCGGTCAGAAGCTTGCCGGTCTTGTCGTCCTTGGCCTGCAGGAGGACCTTGGCGGCCTTGAATGGGTCGGTGATCGTCAGCCGCGTGATGGCACCCGGGGTGACGATGACGTCCTGGTCTGCGACAACCTCGTGGAGCGGGCTACCGGATGCCGTCTCCTTGAGCCGGTAGACGCCGGGGGGCAGGTCGGGGAAGGTCAGCGTCCCTTGCGCGTCGGTCTTCCCTCGTCCGACCTCCTGGCCGGCGGAATTGAGCAGCAGAAACGCGGCGCCGGGGAGGATGTCCCCTGCCGTGTCCTTCTTGGTGATCGTGATGCTGGCCGGGTCTGTGGCCGGTTCCTCGGCGGGGGCAACGGGTGCTGAGGGTGTCGGCTCGGACGGTTGGGCGGTCGCGGCGGGTGCCCACGTGAGGGTGCCAGTCACCGCAGCGGCGACAGCAGCGGATCGGACGGCGCCGCGGACAGTGCGTGCATGCACGAGAGGTGGAACTCCTTGATCAGGTGGTGGGAAGGTCATCGGGCCCGGCCCTTGCCTGGCCTGGTGGCCGGCGAAGCGGCGGGTGAGTAGCCGGGGGGCTGCTTGGCTGTCGGCGTGGCCATATAGAGGTGTTGTCGAACATGAACGGGCAGGTCTTTGACTGCACGTTGCACCGGCTCGGTGGAGACCAGTGAGGCGGTGAAGGCCGCGACGAGCGCGGTGGGCGTGCTGGCCGAGAGTTCCGCACTCCAGTCCGGCTCCCAGATGTCTCCGCCCCACACCCGCCACTCCGGCCTGCCGGTTGCCTTGTTGGCGTACTGGTGTACGCCTCCAAGCAGGTCCGGGGCGAGGAGGCTCTGGGTGTCGTTGGTCTTGACGTTGTGGCTCCACCCGCGGTCGAGCGGCAGCGCGTACCCCTCGTATGGCTCCGTCGCACCGTCAAACAGCCGGTCCTGGTCGCTGTAGAGATTGAGCAGCTCAGCGTGGACGTCGTGCAGTAGTTCTGTGGGGGTGGTGGCGTCGAAGACGATCTGCCAGGTCAGCTCGCCGAACGGGGCGCGGCTTGCGCCGATGGTCCACGTCCCTTTGCCCCGTTTTTCGGGTTCGGGAGCGAAGCGGGTCCACAGTCGCGCGCAGGGGCTGCTGGCGAACACCATCCCTGCGTCTGCCGGATGGAGGTGCCAGCCGTCATCGAAGGGGAAGGGCCACACCGTGTGGAGGTCCAGCGCGCCGGGGCCGGCAAGGCGGCGAGGGAGAACTTTCACGGTCTGGTCGGGGTCAAGGCCGTTGAAGGGGTCGGGGGGCATAGCGGGGGCTCCTGCTTGAACGGGCCGCGCAAGACCTGCGAGACGGAGGTAGGGACGGAGACTCAGCGGGCGCGACCGCTGCTCGGGGCGGCTGGCAAGGGGGCCTTGTGAGCGGTGGGGCCCGCTGCACGGCTCGGCGCGGTCGCGGCCCAGGCTCCGGGGAACCAGACGGCGCTGTAGCGCTGGATGGCGTCGCGCAGACCGGTGGTGACGGCTCCCTCCCATGGAGGCTGGCCGGGGCGGTGGTACTTGTCGAAGGTGCCGTACTGCTTGGTGTGCGGGTGGGTGTTGGTGGCTTCGTCGCGGCGGTGGAAGGTGCCGTGATCCAGGAAGCTGAGTGTCGCCGAGTCGATCTCGCCCTTGTCCGCGTGGACGACCGCCAGGCGCAGGCCGCCGTACGTGTCTGCGTGCTTGGTTCCGGTGAAGTCGATCCGCAGTCGTAGTGGTGAGCCCGGGACGGGGGCCGCGTAGTAGGTGGTGCCTACGACGGTGCTGTCGTGGAAGGGGAGGCACAGCTCGGCAAAGAACTCGGGGGCTTGCAGGGACAAGAAGGGTCTCCGGTCGGGGGCGAGCTGGGGCTATCGGCGGGGGCCGGACAGGGCAGGGCGGCTGGTGGTGCTCCAGCGCGGGACGCTGGAAGCGGGGAGCGCAGTCGGGCGGCGGGATGTGGCGGCCCGTTGCACGTCGAGCGGGGTGGGGGCCGGCAGTTGGGACGGGAGGATGGGGGTGAGCCGGGCCATGTCCTTGAGGTAGCTGAGGGTGTCCTGTCGCCACCGGGGCAGTGGTGCCGGGTCGGAGACGCATTGAGTGACGGCTGTGAGCAGGGCGACGGGGGTGTCGGTGCTGGCCGTCGCGTACCAGGCGGGTCGGTCGATGGACTTGCCGGCCCAGAGCTGCCAGCGGGCGTCGCGCGTGGTCAGCTCGGTTTCCGGGTCGAGGTCTCCGGTGGTGCACTCCATGCCGGCGAGCCCGTCCGGGGCCTGGACCTCGAAGACACCCCAGCGGGGGCGGTCGATCTCCCATCCCTGCTTGAGGAGAGGGACGACGGCCAGGAAGGGGTCGTGCTCGTCGGTGCCGTAGACCGGTCTGGCGAGGTAGGCGTCCGGCCCCTGCTCGTACGCCGTGGCGAGGGCGGTGGTGAAGGCGGCCACGACCTCCTCGGGCACGCTGTCGTTGAAGCAGACACCCCACGTCGGCGGGCCGAACGGGTCCTTGTAGGCGTTGATGCGCCAGAGCCCGTCATCCTCGCCCTCGGGTAGATAGCCAAGGTGCACGCGCCGGTCGGGGGCTGTCACGTACACATTGCCGATTATGTGGAATCAGGTTTGTCAAGATTCATTGAGGGACTCTGACGGGGATCTTGACAGCCACTGGAAACGGCCCGGTGTATCCCAGCTCCCCGTCACCTCCCGGCACTCCCCCCCTTCTTCATCCCCGCGTGGAAGGTCGCGAGGTCGCTCAGCGCCGTGGCGAGTTGTTGCTCGGACGCCTGCCCCGAGCCGGTCAGGCCGCGCCAGATGGCGACCGCTTCCTTTGTCGCCGCTGCGGCCGGCGCGGGGTGCCCCATCTGCCAGAGGCGGTTGCCGAGGTCGTGCAGCGTCTGGGCCAGGTCGGGCAGATAGGCCGAAGGGTGCCGCTCCGCCAGGCGCCGGTATGCGGACACCGCCTCCTCGGTGATCGCCAGAGCACGCGCACGCTGCCCCGGACGGGCCCTGGCCAGATTGAACCCGAGAATCGACAAAAGCCGAGCAAGGGCGTCCTCGAAATACGCCGGGTCACCCTCAGCGAACCGCCCGCGAATGGCCACCGCCTCGTCAGCGACAGCGAGGGCTTCGTCGAACAGCTCCAGCGCGCCCAGAACGCTTCCCAAGACGGCCAACGAATAGGCGAGATCCGGCTCGTGGCGTGCCGGATGGAATCCGGCGAGCCGTCGGCGGATCACCACGGCCTCCTCCAAGTCGGCCCGGGACTCGTCCAGATCCCCGAGGACGGCCGATATCGCCCCCACGTCGTGCAGAGAAAAGGCCAGCACGGGCTCGTACTCCGCCGGATCTGACCGGGCGAGGCGCCGGCGGACCGCCACCGCCTGCCGGAAGGCACCACGGGCCGCGTTCCCTTCGCCCACTCTTCGGCGGCAGTCGCCGATGAGGTGCAACGCTGCCGCGAGCTCCGGTTGGTAGGTGGCAGGATCGGAGCGGGCCAGCTTCTCCAGGAGGTCCGCGGCCTCCTCAGCGACAGCCGAGGCTTCGTCGCGGCGTTGCAGCTCGGCCAGTTGCGTGGCGAGAGATTGCAAGTCGTCGGCGAGTGCCGCCTCACCGGCCGGGTTGCCTGCCACCAGCCGCCGCCTCAGGGCGCTCGCCTCGACGGTCGCGGTCAGCGCGTCCGCGGGCCTTCCCGCTGCCCACAACCGCGTGGCCAAGCCGTGAAGTGTGGCGGTGAGTATGGGACCGAAACTGGCCGGGTCGTCGTCCGTCAGTCGGCGCAGGATCTGCGTGGCCAGTTGCGTCTCCGTGACGGCGTCCTGTGCTCTTCCCGCATCAAGGAGGTCGGCGCCGAGGTTGTTGAGCGCGATGGCGAGAGACGCGAGGTGGGCGCCGGGATCCTGCTGGGCCAGGCGGCGGTAGATCAGCACCGATTCCTGCGTCAGGGGCAGCGATGCCTCATGCTGTTCAAGGGCCGACAGCACCCCGGCGAGGCTCATCAGTGCCTCGGCCAGGTAGGGTTCGTTCCCTGCTGGGTCGTCCGCAGCCAGTTGCCTGAGCAGCACCAGGCTCTCCAGGGACGCGATCAGGGACTTCTCCGGCTGCCCGGCGTCGGAAAGGCGCAGGCCGAAGGTGTGCAGGGAGACGGCGAGGCGCTGCCGGTGGTCCGGCGTGCCGCTCCCGGCCAACTTGCGGTAGAGCAGTACCGCCCCTCCCGTCGCGGACAGAGCGTCCTGGGTCCGGCTTTGCTCCGACAGCCTGTTGCCGAGGTTGTTCAGCGCGGCCGCCAGGTGGGGTTCATGGACGACCGGGTTGATCTCGACCAGTTGCGCGAGAAGCACCACGCTCTCCTCGGACGCAGCCAGGGACTCCTGCGACCGTCCCGCCGCCGACAAGTCGAGGCCGAGGTTGTACAGGGCGACGGCGAGAGCCGGCTGGTGCGCCTGCTCATCAGCCTCCGACAGCCGCCGAAGGATCGCGATGCCTTCCTCGGTCGCCGCTAGGGCTTCCTGGTCCCGGCCCATCGCGGTCAGCACGACGCCCAATTTACCGCTCAGCGCTACGGCGAGATCGGCGGCGACCACGGCCGGCTCCGACTCGGCGAGGTGCCGCAGCAGGGCGACGGCTTCCGCGGCCGATACCAGTGCCTGGTCTCGTGACCCGACGTTCAGACAGGCGGTGCTCAGCTCGCCCAGCGCCTCCGCCAGGTCCAGTTCGTGAGCGCCCGGTGCCGCCGAGGCGTGCCGCCGGTACAGGGCGACGGCTTCCTCAGCAGCGCCGAGTGCCTTCTCCGGCTCATGCGCCTCGGACGCACAGGTCGCCAGCCCGCGCAGCCCTGCCGCCAGGGTGGTGGCGTGGACGACCGGATCGGACGCGGCCAGTCGGCGCAGGATGCCGACCGCCTCCTCGGCCCGAGCGACGGCCTCCCGCGGGTCTCCGGTGGCCGTGAGCGCCTCCGCGGAAGCTAGCAGCGCGGTGGCAAGCCCCTGAGCGAACACCGGATCGGTGGACGGCAAGCGCCGCCGCAACGCGACCGCCTCCTCGGCCGCGTCCGCGGCGTCCCGCGGCCGGTCCCCCGTACCGAGCAGACTGCGGCTGAGGGCGACCAGTGCCGCGGCGAGCCTCTCGGCGTGAGCCGGCGGATTGCCGCTGGCCAGACGCCGTCGGACGGCCACGGCCTCCTCGGCTGCTCGTACCGCCTCCCGGTGACGATGCACCATCCGCAGCCGCTCGGCGAACTCGGCCAGTACGTCGGCGAGTGGCACGGCATTGGCGTCGGGACGCTCGTCGGCCATGCGCCGGCGCACCGCCACGGCCTCCTCGGCCGCTGTCACGGCCTCCTGGAAACGACCCACCACGGAAAACGCCCGGCTCATGAAGCCCAGCGAGTTGGCGAGGGCCCCGGTAAGGGCGCCGGGTTCTTCCTCGGCGAGCCGCCGCGCGAGGGCCACGGTTTCCTCCGCCACGGACACCGCCTCATGGCTGCGGCCCGTCAACACCAGAGTCTCGCCGAGGGTGACAAGCGCCGCAGGCAGGTCCCGGCGGTGAGCCGCCGGGTTGGCTTCGGCCAGCCGGCGTTGCAGCGCCACGGCCTCCTGCGACGCCGTGAGGGCTTCCGCTGGTCGCCCGGTGTCCTGCAGGCCGATCGCGAGGTTGTGCAGCGATGCCGCGAGATCCGGTTCGTGGCCCGGAGCGTTGACGGACGCCAGGCGGCGCCACAGGGCTACCGCCTCCTGGGTGGCGGTCAGGGCCTCTTCGTGCCGGGCGACGTCGGCCAGCCCGGCAGCGACGTTGCGCAGCGCGCCGGCCAGACCCTCGCAGTCCGCTTCGGGGTCACCGTCGACCAGGCGTCGGTGCACCGCGACGGCCTCCTCGGCCGCGGTCAGTCCCTCCTCAGGCCGTCCGGACCACGCCAGGTGCGCGTTAAGGTTGATCAGGGCATCGGCCAGGGCCGGTTCAATCACGTCGGGGTCCACCGGCACCAGACGCCGGTACAGCTCCACGGCCTCCTGGGTCGCGGTCAGTGCCTCCTCGCGCCGCCCGAGCTGCGAGAAGCACTTGCCGAGGTTACGCAGTCCGCCCGCCAGTCTCGCCGCATGAAGGGCGGGCGTGGAGACGTAGCCGGGATCGGAGGTGGGGTGGCCACTGGTCTCGGCGAGGCGCCGAAACAAGGCGGCCGCTTCTTGCGCCGCGGACAGGGCTTCCTTTCGCCACCCCGCGTTGGACAGGCGCAGGCCGAGATCGCTGAGGACGTCCGCCCGGCTCGCCGCGTCCTGGGATCGTGCGAGACGGTGTGACGCAAGGCGCCTGGCGACCGCGGCGATTCCCGTGTCGAGGTCGACGTGCCGACGCCTGGGGAAGTGGTCTTCGACGGCTTCCAGCAGTTCGGGCCTGATGTCATCGAGAGCGGCAAGTGCCGTGAGGGCAGCGCTACCGGCGGCGACGGCGAGTCCCGGTTCCTCCTCCAGCAGGGGATACAGATACCCGGGGCCGAGGTGCGGCCAGCGCTCCGCCGCGGTGGCGAGGAAGGTGACCGCGCGGGGCAGCCACGTAGCGAAAGTGGCGCTCCCTTCGCGGCTCAGCAGCACGGTGGCGACCGGTCCAGCCCACCCTTGCGCCGGATAGTCGGCTCGATGACCGGGGAAGGTCAGCGCGAGGAAGTCCTCCGCGAGGCGGTCGGGGTAGAGCGGTTCGAACACCGTCTGCGCGCAAGGGTAAGCCGGGGGATAGCAGACGGTGTGATCGGCGAGGATCTGCTCGGCGGTGAGGTCCTGGGACGCCGGCCGGAGCGGTGTCTCCTGGAGCACCGCGGTGCCGGCGGGCCGGTCCAGCGGGCCGGTGAGGGTGGCGGCGAACACCGTCCGGTTCATCACTTCGGGGGAAGTACGGTACGTCCGCCCGGCGGGATCGAGTTCATGGGTAGCGTCCCCGTACAGCCGCTGCCAGTGCAGGTGTTCGCGGTCCAGGAGGTAGACCGTCATTCCCGCGGCGTCGCTGGGCGGGCGGCGGCCGGTGGCACGGACGTCGACGGCGACCAGGGCGGCCATGTGCACCGCCAGGGTCAGCCCGAACTCCGGCTGGTCCAGAAAGCCCGGTAAGCGGATACCGGAAGCCGGGAGGGCGTACCGGGCGGCGAAGCTGTCGCGGGCCGCGGTGAACATCTCGGCGCGTCGGCCCGACTCGCCATCGCCGTCCGGCAGAGGGGGCAGGGTCTGGGCGGATGCGCCCGCCTGATAGTTGGCAAGCGCGCCCCGTACGGCAGGCCACAGATCGGCACTGCGGGCCAGCATTAGCACACGTGTGCGTACCGTCGACCGATGGAGCATGGCGTTGCTCAACAGCCAGGTCAGATGTGTCAGCGGCCAGCGGTCGGCGTAGTCCACGAGCAGCAGCAGACCGGACACGCCGTCGAGGCTCAGATCCTGGCTGCCGGGGGGCGGATGCACGGTGCCCGGACCATGGGTGGCCGTGACGACCTTCCAACCGCGGTCGAGTGAGTCCCGCGCGAACTCGGCCGCCAGGCGGGTCTTGCCCTGGCCTCCGGGAGCGTGCAGCCACCGCACGGCCAGTCGCGGCCCTGTCTCGCGCCACCGGAGCAGGTCGGCGAGTTCCGCCTCGCGCCCCGTGAAGCCGACAACGGCGAAGCGGGCGTTGAGCATACGGCTGGGCAGTTCCCGCAGGAACTGTGGGTCCACCGGTTCCGGCGGATGCCAGTTCTCCAGCAGGTACAGCGGAACACCATCGCCGAAGACATGGATGTCCGCATCGATCGCTCCGTAGGCGAACCCGTTATCCGCGCGCACCGCCTGCCGCGTGTCCGCGGCTTCCCTCGGCTGCCCGGATTCCGGGGGCGAGGGTTTCATCGGCTGTGGCCCGCCGCCGGTCCTTGTGGCGGTGCGGGAGGCGGACTCGCATCCCCCGAGTGGTAATGGACGTTGACGGAGCTGCCGGGGCCGAGCGCACCGTACGCAGAGCCGCCGTCACGCGCGACGACGTGCTGCACCCACTGGTGCCGGACCGCCGGAAGCAGTGGCTGGACCTCTTCGACGAGAGCCCTGAGGCCGCTCTCGGTGTCAGGACGGTCGCGCAGCAGGTCGACGAGGTCGTCCCGCCATCGGGAGACCTCCGCCTCGCGGGCGGCGTCCGTCGCTTCCGCCCTCTCCACGCGAGCCAGGCTGCGCCCCAACTGCACCTCGACGTCCCGCTCAGAATCACCCCGCCGCCGGAACAACGCGACGGCGCTGGTTCTGGCCGTCTGCCAGGCGCTGGTGGCCATCGACGCAACAAGGGTCGTCGCACCGGTCATCGCAAGGGCCGTCACCGGGTCGGACACGGGAAGCCTCCGGCTCGTTCCTCCAGGGCGGCTTTGTCCGTACCGCCGCCAGCGTTGGGTTCCCGTACATCATGCCTCCCACCCCTCAACGCCGACACCCGACCAGCCAAGTCACTTCAGCTTGTCCATAGGCGTTCTGGCCAGACGGTTCACGGACCTTGCCCTTCCCCTCCGACGGCTGATCATGATGGGTCTTCGGGATTCCAGAAGACCCATCATGATCAGCTCCGCCTAGCGGGTGCCTGTTGCCTGACGTGACCAGGAACGACGATGTGCCCATGAGGGGCAGCGATCAGGTGCGAACCCACGGGATGTCCCACAGTCTTCAAGATCCCAGACAGAGTCGCTCATTCCTGTTTGCCTTGGCGGACCTCCACTATGGGCAGCATGGTGACGGTGGCGGGGAGGCCGAGCTCTCGTGGTGTGGGGCCTGTGGGTGTGGGGATGTCGGTGAGCCGGTCGAGGAGCGCGTCGATGGCGGTTTGGCCGTCGTCGACCGCGGCGCGCTCGTCTTCGGTCAGGGGGATGGAGGCGAGCATGTGCTGCAAGTTCTCCTTGGCCTCAAGGAGTTGGGCCTTGCTGGAGCCCTTGGGAGTGTAGAAGTCGCAGCGGGCGCAGGCCATCCGGTGCTGGCACTGCTCGAAGAAGGAGTATGTGCGCCAGCCGTGGCCCAGGTCGTAGTACTGCCAGGGCTCGCCGGTGGCCGCCGCCCCGGAAGCGACGGCGTCCCGGTCGACGAGGACCTCGATGGTGCGCACGTTCCGGGCGAAGTAGCCGGCTTCGCTGTATGCCTTGGCCAGCGTCTTGGGGGAGATCTTGGCGTAAAACTGGGTCGAGCTGGGCGATCGGTGTCCGAGCCATGCCTGCAGCTCGAACAGGGTCATCGGTTCCTTGGCGTTGTAGAGCTGGCTGGCGATGGTGCTCCGGGCCCGGTGGCTGGTGATTTTGCCGCGGACGTCGTTGGCGGGGACCCCGGCCTTCGTGCACAGCGCAGGGATGATTGTGCGGTTGATGTAGTCCTTGGAGACGCGTTTAGCGCGGTGGGCGAAGAGGAACTCCACGCGCTCGCCGGTCTTGGCGTCCAGCATCACCGGTTGCTCGGGGCGGACGGCCTGCCAGACCTCGATGGCCTGTCCGAGCAACGGGTCGACGGGCTTGGTGAAACTCGTGCCGGTTTTGTGAGTCGGCACGTCCAGCAGGCAGACGGCGTCGCGAGCGAGGACGTCCGCGGCGTCCGGGCTGACGGCCGCGCCGTCGTACTGCCAGCGGACGCAGCCGGTGCGAAGGCGGCGGATCTCGTCGCTGCGTTGGCCGCTGAACAGCCAGGTCAGCGCCACGGCGCGGGAGAGCTCAAGGGGATAGCGCGGGCCGCTGCTGGCAGCGGGCAGGTCCTCGGAGGTGAGGTTGATGCCAGCCCACAGTAGCTTGGCCCACACGTCGTCGGCGATGACGCGAGGGTTGGGACCGAGCAGCGCGCGGATGCTACGGGGCGTCTCCAGAGCGCGCCCGGGATCGAACCGGCGCGGGATCCACTCCCACTCCTGAAGGTCGCGGAAGAACGCGCGGCTGGCGGTGAGCGCACTGTCCTTGGTAGAGGGGGACATCGGATCTCCGAACACGCCGCGGGTGGCGGTGCGTTCGACATAGTTGCCGATCCGCATTCGGTCCACCATCGCTACCCAGGCCGCGCAGGTCACCCGAGTCCACTGGGCGGGCTCGGTGATCTGCGGGTGCTCCGCCGCCAACCACCGGCCGATACGGGCCAGGTCCTGGCGGTAGGCCAGACGGACATTGCGACTGAGTGTGGAGGTGTCGAACCACCGGCAGACCATCTCGGCCCATGGCGCCGGCACATCCGTCCACCGCTGGGCCCGCAGCTGTCCCAACAGTGACTCATTGCGCGCGACGGGCGGCTCACACCGCCCCAGCGCGGCCAACGCCCGTTGCAGCGAGTGCAGGTCACCGGAGGCCCTCCCGGTGGAACGCACCGCCTGACGCAGGCGCTCCAGCAACGCCGCGTCCATGTCCGCCAGCAGTGGGCTGCGGTTGAGGAGCATCGCGTGCGCGATCAAGGTACGCACCGAGCGGTTGCTCGCCGTGTCCAAGCGGTAGCCCCAGCCGCGCAGCAGGCCGTAGACGGTGTCGACCTCCCGATCCACGATCTCGGGGCCGAAGACCGTGCGGGCCAGGCGCAGCCGTTCGAAGCCGAGGAACAGGACCTCGTCCACGGGCGCTCCCAGAAGGTAGGCGTAGGCCAGCAGCCGGGGGCGGCATGCCTGCGACGCTGGCGCCGGCCACTGGCGGCTCCACTCGTGCGCGTCGGACCCGATCACACGGGTCCACGCGCTTTGGTCCCAGCTCCACCACGCCGAACCGGCCTCGGTGGTTCGCCACAGCAGCATCCCGACCACCTGATAGTCGACCCACCGGTGGTGTCCTGCCTTGTCCGGGATCCACAGGCGGGACCGCACCTGCTCCAGCGGCCCGAGCAACCGGGCCAGCGCTCCGCGTTCCGCCCGGGTCAGCCGAGAGGAGTGCAACAGCCGTGGTCCCGCCTGCATCAGCACCGCGCGCTCGTCAGCGCTCAGTCGCGGATCATGGTCCCAGGCGTCGTCCTCCAGCGGCCAGGCCCAGTCGGGTGCCGTCTTCCCTGCGGCCAGGGCAAGGGTGGTCACCGCGGCCATCCAGTACCCTCGGCGTCGGCGCTCAGGAGCGCGACCCGTTGGGCATGGATGTGCTCCATCCCGCGCGCGAGCTTCTCGGCCAGGTCCCGGCCCGAGAGGTGGATGTAGCGCATGGTGGAGTCGGTGTGCTGGTGTCCGGCGAAGGTGGCGATCGAGTGCACCTCCCAGCCCATCCGTGCCAGGTCGGTCAGGCACAGGTGTCGCGTGGTGTGCGTGGAGAAGCGTTCCACCCCGGCCTCCACGGCGATCCGGCGCACCACCTTCGACCACGTCCACAGGCTCAGCGGCTGGGCGAAATTGCGCCGCGACTCCGACAGGAAAAGCCCACCGCGCGCCCGGCTGACCGTGGCCCGATGCACCAGGTACTGCGACAGCAGGACCCCGGTCGCCGCAGAGTAGGGCACGACCCGCTCCCGGCGGCTCTTGGTCGTCTCCGCCCGCACCCGCACCAGCCGCCGCCCCGGGTCCAGGTCGTCGGTACGCAGCGAGCACAACTCCTCCCGGCGCAGGGCCGCATCGTAGGCCAGGGCCAGCATGAGCCGGGTACGCACCGGCTCGGTGGCGGCGATCGCCAGAACGGCCCGCCACTGCTCCTCGCTGGGAATCCAGGGAAGCTTCACCAGCCTGCGCACCAATCCACGCTGCTGCCCGCCACCACGACCCCCAGGGGTATAGCGTCCCCGGCCGACGGGATTGTCCTGGCGCAGCCCCTCCTCGACGAGGAAGTCGTAGAACAACCGCACCGACACCAAACGCTGCTGGAGCGTCGCGTTCGACAACCCGGCACCGGAGTCCAGTGCCACGACATTGGCGCCTCTACGGCTCGGCCGCGAGCCCAACTCTCTTACGTGCCGGGCAACATGGGCCCGCGTGGCCTGTACCGGGTCCACGCTCTCCTGCTCGCACAACTCCAGGTACTCCGCGAGCCCCCGGGCGTAGGCATCGATCGCCCTCGGCGCCCGTCCCAAGTCCTGCCACACTTGCAGCCAGGCCGCTGCCTGCTCGTGCCGACCGAGTATCGGCCACTTCTCCTTCAGCTCGACCATCTGGTACCGCTGATCCCTTCAGTCTGTGGGTCCCTGTACGAGACCGCCAGCCTCGCAAGTGATTCCACGTAACTTCTAGGTCGTCGTGCTGGAGGTCCCAGCCGAGGTCGAGAAGCGGGGTGAGGGCGGGGTCACCGATTCCGGTGGTGCTGGCGAGGTAGCGGGGGGAGACATAGACGTCGCCGTCAATGTCTGTGAAGAGGTCAGATTCGATGAGAGGTTCCTGTGGATGTCTGCGCGAAGCGGGCGGCGAAGTGGCTGCGCGGGCGCGTCAGCCGGACGCGGGTTCCGAGCCCAGGCGCCGACGACGCGCAACCCAGTAGGTGGTGGCCCCTCCTGCAATGAGAAGCAAGCCGGCAGAGCTGAGCAACCACGCCGTGGCCTCGGAGCCGGTGTGGGCGAGGCTGCCGGAAGGTGGCGTGTCGGCGGGAGGCGAGAGCGGCGGGGTGGTGGGCGGAGTCGTCGGGGGCGTGGTCGGCGGGGTCGCGGTGTCGGCCAGCGTCACGGTGACGGTGGTACCGGGCTTCGCGGTGAACGTGACCGGTTCGGCGTCGAGTTGGTAGCCGGCTGGGGCGTTGGCCTCGGTGGCCCAGTAGCGGGTGCCTGCCTTGAGCGCGACGTCCAGCTTGGCCGTAGCGGTGCCGTCCTTTCCGGTCGTCAGGGAGAGCACTTGCTTGCCCGGGTGGTGCTTGCCGGACGGGTCGACGATGTCGGCTCTGATGTTGATTTCCGCTCCGGCCAGGGGCTTGCCGCTGTCCTTGTCCGTCTTGCGGACCAGCAGCTCGGCCGTCTTGAACGGGTCGATGACCGTGACGGGGTTGGCGTGGGCGGTGCGTCCCTCGGCGATGGTGATGTCGCGGTCCGGCACCAGCTCGTGGACGGTGTCGCCGGTGGAGGTCTCGCGCAGCCGGTACGTGCCCGGGGCGATGCCTTCGAAGACGAGTACGCCTCCGGTGCCGGTCGTTCCCTCGGCGATGATCTTGCCGGTCTTGTCGAGGAGCTGGAACACGGCGCCGGGCAGGACGCTGCCTTCGGGGTCCTTCTTGTGGATCTCCACCCCGCCAGGGGCGGCTTCGACGTCCACGGTGGCCGTGTCCTCGGCGGTGGTCGTGTCGCCGGCCAGCAGCATGCGCTGCGCGGCCGGGTTCTGGGGGCTGAGGACCTTAAGCTGCGCCCCGGGCAGGCCGGTTGCCGTGGCCATGACCTTGGCCTTCCCGGCGCTCCCGGCGCTCCCGGCGCTCCCGGCCGTGAACGCCCAGTGGCCGGAGCCGTTCTTGTCCGTGGTGACTGTGCCCTCCGCAGTGCCGGAACCGGACTCGGCCAGGGTCACCGTGACGCCGGGAATGGCCTCGCCGGTGAGGGTGGAGGTGAGCTTCACCGATACGGAGACCTTCTGTCCCGCGTGCGTCTGGGTCACCGACGGAGTGATGTGCAACGCGTACGGGCCCGCGAGGTGCTGTGCCTCGTCGATGTAACGCAGCGCGAGGGTACGTGCGGTGGGTGAGACCACCGGGTAGGCCAGGCGTTCCCGCCCGCGGGGGCCGTTGATGCCGTACGCACCGCCGGCCAGCCATTCGTAGACGGCGGCATCCACTGCGGCGGCCTGCGCGTTGTTCCGCGTCTGCCCGTACCGGCCGATCACGTACGAGGCGTACGCGAGGTTCGCCGCGGGTACGGGCTTGCCGGTCACCGACGAGGTCCAGGACGTGACGGCGGCCGGTGCGCTGTAGCGGCCCGCGTCTGCGGGGCCCTTCCGTTCCGGGTCGCCACAGTAGGTCTCATTGGGGCCCCACACGCTGGGGCCGGGAGGTCCGTAGGCGCCGATGTGGGAGGTGCCGGCGTTTCCGTCGGAGTCGGGGATCGTGTAGCCGGGGCCCAGGACAGTGGAAGGCGAGGGGGTGGCCTGGGCCGGTGACCAGGCCAGAGTGCCGGATATGCCGGCGGCTACGAGGACAGCGACCGAGCGAGTACAAAGGCGCATGGAGATCCTGAATCGAATGTGGGATAGGGGAGTTGGTGTGTCGGTGGCAGGGCGGTGCCTGTTCAGCAGCGGCGGCTGGGGCCGTGCTGCGGCGGTTTCACGCCCGGCACCGGGCTGGCAGAGGGTGACCGCAGGTCAACCCTGCGGTGGGTAGGTGTGCAGCGCCGGATCGCGTCCTTCACCAGGCGCTGCTGGTCCTTGATGCCGAGGCTGCTGATTCGGGTCAGTGACGCGGCAGTGGAGGGGGCGAAGAGGTCGCGGGCAGGGTGGCCGGCGCTCCGGACGATCCGGTCTGCTGCCGCTGCCTCGGCGAGCGTGGCGATAGCCGGCGGTATGCCGAACGCATCGGCCGCATGGTCACCAGCACCGCAAGGGTGGACTCGTGCACCTGAGCCAGTACGTCACTGTCAACGAACCAGTTGGCTTGTGGGGCGCCTTGGACGGGTTCGCGGCCGGTCGTCGCGGGAGCACGGGCTCCGCTCGACGGGGAGGCCCGATGGCACCCGGGCAGCCAGCGCGGCAGCGACATCAGCGTCGCCGCGGCGGGAGACTGCCGCCGGCACCGACCGGTGGAAGGGTGCTCGTGCTCCACCGCGGAACGCTTGAGGTGCCGACTGCGGCCGGGCGACGGGCAGTCTGGCGCTGGACGTCTCGCGGGGTCGGGGGCGCGGGCCGCGGCGGGGGCACAGGAGCGAGCTGCGCAAGCTGCGCCAGACGCGGGTTCAGCAGCACCTTGGTGCGGATGACGGGGCGGGGGTCGACGATGGCAGCTGCCATCGCGGCGATCAGGTGCCTCGGAGTGCGGGCGGTGAAGCTCGCCTCGGCTCGGGTTCCCCATCCCGGCGGACAGGCCCACAGGACGTATACGTCGGCATGGGGGTCAGTGTTGACGACGTCGATGCTCACTCCCGCCAGCTGGTCCGGGGAGATGATCTCCATGATGCCGCGAGAGAGCGGCTTGCGTTCCCAGCCGGCGTCGATGAAGGGCTGCACCGCGTCGGTCCAGCGGTAGGACGGGGGCGCGAGGAAGGTGTCGCTGCTCTCGCTCCACTCGGCGGCCAGGGCGCTTGTGAGGCCGTGGACAAATTCGGGCGGTGTGTTCTGGTTGACGCGGGCCGACCAGCGGAGTTCGGAGACGGGGTTCTCGCTGGCGCTGATCCTCCACACGTCGTAGTCGTCTCCGAACCACGCGATCTTGATGCGGTGGTCCGGTGACGTGACGAGGAGCTGGCACGGCCCGTCGTCGAGACTGTAGTGCGGCCAGTCGGCAACGGGTTCGAAACTGAGGTCGCCGGTCCCGGGCAGTCCGGCAAGGTACCGCGGGGAGACGTAGACGTCTTCGTCAAGGCCGTTTTCAGAGTGGATGATGCATCACTTTCTTGCGTGCGCGGGCTGGCTGGACAGAGCGTCACGCATTCGGGGTGCCGTAGGTCTGGGGGGCCATGCGCGTGTCGACAGTGACCGTCACATGGTCGGTGGCCAGGCGCAGGCGCTCCTGTACGTCTTCTGCCGTGGGGGCGGTGACGAGGATGTGGCCGATGCGGGCGGTGTCGAGGTCGCCGTCGGGCGGGAGGACGGCCCGGTCGCCGGGTTCGCGGAGCCATCGGACTTCTTCGAGCCAGTCGGCGGTGTGGGCGAACCGGGCGTCGATCGAGCGGTGGGTGAGGGTGCCTGTGGCGTCCGGGTACAGGATGCGGATGGCGGCTGCCTGGTGCCGGGTGGGAGCGAGGTTGGGGGCGGTGCCGCAGGCCAGGTCTGCTGCGATGCGGGCGAGGTCGAGGCCGGTGGCGAGCGAGACGAGGCGGCCGATGAGATCGCCTCCGATCCGGGCGTTGACCTCGATGATGCGCGGGCCGCGGTCGGTCAGGCGCATTTCCACGTGCTGGATGCCGGTGGTGATACCGAGTGCGGCTACGGCGGCGGTGGCCACGGGTGCCACTTCGACGAGCAGCGGGTCGCGTGCGTCGACCGAGTGGGCGATCTCTTCGAAGAACGGGGCGAAGCCGACCGTCTTGCGGGTGACGGCGACAGCTGCGGTGACGCCGCGGTGAGTGACACATTCCACCGAGACCTCGGGTCCGTCCAGGTATTCCTCGACGAGCACGTCGTCGGACTCGCTGCCGACTCCCCCGGCGCTGGCGGCGGCGAAGGCGTAACCGGCCGCCAGGTCCTCGCCGTTGTCGATGCGGATGACGCCGAGGCTGGCTGCGTTGGAGGCGGGCTTGAGGACGATCGGGTAGCCGATGGATTCCGCGGCGAGGACGGCTTCCAGCAGGGATGTGGTGCGGATCGAGGTGGCGGAGCCGACACGGTGCTCGGCCAGCGCGGTGCGGGTGCGTCCCTTGTCGCGGCATGCCCGCATCGCCTCCGGGCGGGAGCCGGGCAGACCGAGGCGTTCGGAGAGCCGGGCCGTGGGCACGAGCTGGTACTCGTCCCACGTGAGCACGCCGGACACGTCGTGACGGGCGGCGAGTTCACGGCCGGCGGCGACCACGGCGTCCGGGTCGGTGAGGTCGGTGACTTCCCAGTCGGCGATGAGCGGGGTCTGCCAGGTGGGATGGGAATCGGTGACGATCACCACCTTGTAGGCCGCGGCCACCTGCTCCAGGCAGTACCGGCGGTAGACCTCGTCCCCCGGGGAAACGACAAGAACGGTGCGAGAAGGCAAGGAGAACTCCAGGAAAGACGGATACGAGGGGTGTCAGCAGCGGTGAATACCGGGGTCAGGCGGCGCGGCGGCGGCGAAGCTCGAACGCAGAGGCCCACTGGGGGTGGTCGGCGAGCAGCTTGCGGGCGTACAGCGCCGTGAAGTTGTTGTCCAGGCCCCGCATCCCCTTCGGCAGCCGCCAGCGCAGAGCCTCGACCAGCTGCTTGAGACCGAGGCGGGGGTCCCCGGCTGCCAGCCGTTCCGCGGTCAGCTGCTCCAGGGCGCGGTAGACGTACGGGTTGGCAGAGTCGAATGCGTGGAACCGGTCGGTGATCGTGGGCCGGGCACCCGCACGCGCTGAAGGCCGGGACGCGGGCCGGGCGGTCTGGGACGGTGAGAGGCGGGTCGTGGGGGTCAAGTGGATCTCCGGGAGGCAGGCGGCCGAAACCGCGTGGAGGTCAGGCGGAACGGGTACGCAGGGCGGGGAGAGTGCGCAGGCGGGTGAAGGTGAGGCCCAGACCAAGGGCCTGCAGGACGGCGCAGGCAGTGATCACGTGGCCAAGCAGGGCGGGCGGCGCGGCGGCGACCAGGACGCCGGCGACGGGGAACGGGGCCAGCAGGAGGAGGACGGTCAGTGCGAGGGTGCTGCCGAACACCGGGGCGGGGACCAGGTGGGAGCGCAGGGTGCGCAGGACCACCGTCATGCCGCCCTCGGCAGCCATGAGGACGGCGATCAGCACGAGGTAGGCGTGGTACGTGTGGGTGAGTGAGACGGCCAGGCATGCCGAGGCGGCGATCGTGGCGCAGAAAGCTCCGACGGGCCACAGGCCGAAGCGGTCGATGGCCCACCGGCACACGGCGACCGCCACGAGCGAGGCGACGGCGGCGACCGACCAGATCAGGCCCACGTCGGCGGTGGAGCGCCCCATTTGCTGCACCACGATCACCGGAGCCGCGGCCTGCAGCAGACCGGTGGCCAGATTGGACACGGCCAGCCCCGTCACCAACCAGCCGAGGGCGGGCAGTGACCGCAAGGTCGACCAGCCGGTGCGCAAACCTTGGAGGACGGGCTCGGAGGCGTCGGTGTGTCCCATGTCGTGGTGGCGGAAGGTGAGAGCGGCGGCGAGCAGTGAGAAGGCGGCGATCACGATGAGCATCGCGGTCGCTCCGGCCCACTCCAGCAGCAGTCCGGCGAGAGCGGGGCCGGCCAGAGTCGCGACCTGGTCGATGCCGAGCAGGACCGACTGCACGCGATGCGCGCGGTCGCCGGCCTCCCGGCTGGCCATGCCGCCCGCTGTCTCGGCGGCAATGTAGGAGAACTCCGTGAGCACGCCCGTGCCGGCGGCGAGCACCATGACGGTGATCGTGGTGCTCGGCCCGCCGTTGCTGAGCTGGGTCAGGGCGAGGGCTGCGGCCAGGACCGCGGTGGCCCGCGCTGCCGAGGCGAGACGGAACACCCGGGTGGCGCCGTAGCGGTCGACCATGGCGCCGGCGACTGCGAACGCGGCCAGCCGCGGGATCCACTCCAGCGCGAAAGCAAGGCCGGTCAGCGCCGCGGAGTTGGTGGTGGCGAGTACCAGGAGCGGGATGCCGTACGTGGTCATGGCGGAGCCGCCGGCGTCCATGCTGCGTGGCAGGTAGATGCCGCGCAGCAGTGCTGTGGTGCGGCGGGCGTGCCGGGGGCCGCCGGTGATCAGGTCGGTCATCGTTGCTTTCTTCGAGGAAGCCGGCCCGCTGGATGAAAGGCCAGGGCCGGCGGGAGGAAGGGGTTATGCGCGGGACCGGCGAGGTGCGCGGGGCGGGGCTTGTACCGGGGCTGGTATCTGCTGAGGTGAGTCTCGTTCCGGCGAAGTCCGCAGGTCCGCGTAGGAGTTGGTGAGCATGCGCAGCAGGCGGATGCCTTCGCCCCGGCGGGCGACGAGCATGTCGATGGATATGCCGGTGAATTGCAGAAGCCCGTCAGTGGCCGCGTGGTGGACGGTGTCCCGTCCGCTGGTGATCCGGTCCAGAGTCCGGCTGGCTGTTTCCGCCTGGGTGAGGAGTTGGTGCTGGACCTCGTCCACGGAAGCGGCTGTTTCCTGGATGAGCCGGACGAGAGTGTCCAGGGCGCTGCCGGACGGGTGGGTGGTCAGGGTGACGCCCCGGGCGGCAAGCACGTCACCAGCGGTCTTCGTGCCAAGGGCGCTCACCGCCCTGCGCTGCGGGGTCACGCCGCTTCCGGGAGGTTCTGGAGGACACCGGCCGGCTCGTCGCCGCTCCAGTGGGAATCGATCCAGCGGTCAAGGGCCTCACGCAGCCGGGCGAGATCCTCAACAGCCCTTACAGGGGCTGCTGGTGCAGCAACCGGGCCCTGGACGGGAGTGAGGAGCTGAAGTGTGGCCTGGACACGGGTGATGAACGTGCAGGTGGGTCCTGGGTAGTTGTGGGTCCGGGCCCATCGGGCGGTGGAGTCGTAGATGTCGGCCAACTTCAGGCCGGCATCGGTGAGCCCGAGCCCGGCACCGGACCGGATGCTAACCAGACCCAGGGCATGGGCCTGCTCGATGGTGTGCCGGATCCGGAGCCGTGTGAGATCCGGAAAGATGCGTGCCGGCCCGTGGGGCGGAACGGGGCCGTTGTCGTCGATCTCCGTGATCAGGCGGATCAAGTCGGCGGATGCCAGTGCCGTGCACGCTCGCGCGACCTGTCCCTGGGGCGTAGCGGTAGTCATCGGCCCGGCCCTCCCGCCGTGAGTACGGCCTTGGGACGGGACGGGGCGGTGTGGGAGAACAGGTCGCGGTTCTGCCAGGCCGGATGGTGCGCGGATCGTGCCGGGGCGGTCGTCGTGGGGGCGGGGCTGCGGGAGTGGTGGGCGGCCTGGGTCTGCGGGCCAATGCGCACGGAGTGGTCGCTGTGTCCCCAGACCGAGTGCTGGGACGTGTGGGTGAGCGGCCGACCGGCAGACCACGCGGACAGGGCTCCGAAGACGCCTGCGAGACCGTCGCCGGCCTCGGACAGCCGGTAGGGCTGCCCGGCGCCGGCTGTCGTCACCAGGCCGTCGTCAACGAGCTGCCGCAGCGGCGGATAGATGCTGGTCCAGTAGCCGTCGGGTATGACGATGCTGGCCAGGGCCCGCGCGCTGGTCTCCTGGCGGGATTTGAGTACCCACAGGATCGTTGTGGCGTGCCGGCGGGTGAGCAGGGTGAGGCTGTCCTCGATGTTCTCGATCGCGGACGTGGGCGTGTCCGGCTTCTCCAGAAAGCGGTCGGCCCACCCGGCGATCAGCGGCAGTACGGGTAGCAGCTCCGTGCCGCGCTCGGTGAGGCCGTAGGTGACGTGCCGCTGTGAGTGCTCGACGCGTTCGAGCAGGCCGGAGTCGCACAGCGACCGGACCTTGGGGTGAAGCTGTCCGCTCTGCAGCCAGGGCAGCTTGGCCGCGAGGTCCGTGTAGCGCTGGGGCCGGCCGCTCAGTGCCAGGAGGATCCGTACGGTCCAGCGCGGGGTGATCATGCCGAGGGCTTCGGTGACCCGGGCGATGTCGGCATCGGTGGCCGGGGACAGACCGGTGGTGGTCAAAGGAACTCCTGGGAGGAAGAAGGGGGGGTCAGCGCCCTGGTGTCGCGCTCGCAGGCCGTGAGGGCGGCGCGGGAACAGCCGGCGTGGTGGCGGCGGGGGGTGGCTCGGGCGGGGATACGCGTCCCAGGCTCTGGAGGACGGCGGTGACCGTCGGGGCCTGGATGTCGCGGACGGTGACCGCTTCGGCGAGACGGCGGGCGCAGTCGAGTACGTGCGACACCTCGTGTCCGCCGATGTGCCGGCCGGGGTGGACGAGCTGGGCGAGGCGGTCGCGGTGGGCGGCGATGCTCCGCTCCGCGACGGCGAGTTCGTGGTGCATGCCGAGGAGGGCCGAGAGCATGCCGGGGGGCTGGTCCTGGACGTGTGCGTCGAGGGTGGCGAGCGGTGCGCCGTAAAGGTCCTCGATCCGTCCGGCTATCTCGGTGGACGTGAGGTGGGGCAAGCGGGGGCTTTCACGGTCGGCGGACCCGGGCCGCCCCAGCACGTGGAAGTGCCGGGACGACGGAGGGCGGCAGGGAAGCGACGGCCATCGACTGCGCGAGGCGGACGGGCCGGGGCTGCTGGTTGGGCGGGGGCATGGTGTGCAGCAGTTCACCGAGCGCGGCGCGGTAGCCGTCGCGGGCATCGAGCGCTGCCTCCAGCCAGTCCGAGTCGAACTGGAGCTTGTCCGCCGACAGCTCGTCCATGTCGCGGTCCGGCGCCATGTCGGCGTGTACCCGGTCCCGGACGCGGGCGACCTGTTCCTCGGTCAGCGCGAGGAAGGACCGCAGCTCCAGGGCGCGGGTCAACGCGGCAGAAGTATCGGGGCCGGTCACACTCGTGTACAGCTCGGCGACCGGTGCGCCGAAGACCTCCTGCAGCTGCCTGTCCGCGCTGCTGGGCTTGAGGCTGACGCTCACAGGGTGGCCCTTCCTGCTCGCGGGACCGATGCCGGCGCGGGCACCGACGCGGGGCGGTGCGGAGCGCTGGTCTGCACCGCAGGGCCCTTGTTGGTGCCGCGGTTGAGACGCGCGAGGCGCTCGGCGGCGAGGCCCTTCTTCCCCGGAGCGTCCGGGTCCAGGAGCCACCGCACGACCAGCGCCCGGCCGTCGCGCGTGGTGACGGCCGCATTGACGCGCTGGGCAAGGTGCATCGTCGGGTCGTCGACCTCGCTGGGCTGTGTTTCCAGCGCGGCAAGCAGGGCGTCCTCCGCGCGGTCAAGCGCAGCCTGGGAGTCGAGGAGAAGACCGTGGTACTTGACGACGCCGGTGGCGTCGGGATTCGCGGCCGGCGCTGCGGCGACTGCGGCCTTCAACTGGGCGAGGCCCATTCCGAAGCGGGCTTCGATCCGATCGGTGAGCACACCCACAACATCGTCGCTGCCGCCGAGTATGTCGTCGGACAAGAGGGAACTCCTTTCAGGAAAAGTGACGCCTGGGGGTCGTGAATTGGCGTCCGTCCTGGTGAAGCAGTCAGGTAGTGCGCGGGCCTCTGCGGGTCTTTCAGTCCAGACACATGCGGACGTCGCGGTAGACGTACGTGCCGGAGACCCAGCCCTTGATGCCGGTCGTCTTGTCCGTGATGTAGAGCCAGTTACCGCTCTTCTTGTGCACGGTGAACTTGTGGCCGCGGTAGAGCACGCCGAGCGCGGTGGACTTCGTGGTGGCCTTGGACCGGATGGTCACGGCCTTCGTGTGCACCTCGTACGGCAGCGGCGGCAGCGATGAGCAGCTGCTGCTCGCGAGCGCCGAAGCGGCCACGGGTGCCGCGCTCGCGGTGGTGGCGGACAGCACCGGCAGAGCAAGGGCACCGAGCATTGCTGCGGATAGGGCAATTCGGGTGGAGCGCATGCGGAAGAAACCTCCGTGCAGGAGAGAGGAATGTGTGAGGGGCGGCCGGGGGACGTTTCCCGTCGGCCTCATAAAGAGTCCGGACAATCGCCGGTTTGGCCAACCGGCGATCGTGGGCTATGTTGCGGCCCAATCCGCCGGAATATTCAGCCGTGTTGTTCAGCACGACCGGCCAGGAGGGCGTGGAGCAGGCGCTTTTGCCGGGAGATGCGGGCGAGTCGGCACTGCGGATGGCCGGACCGGGGGGAGGGGGCCGGCCGTGCCGCCGATCCGGTCGTAGCACCACTGAAGGGCTTCTTGGACGGTGTCGAAGCCGCCCTCGCGCAGGGTGTGGGTCCACGCGTCGGTGTCGACCTCCTCGACCACGACGCGGTACGGGGACGGGGCACGCTCGTGCAGGGAGCGCAGGGCCACGACGGTGACCCAGTCGTCCGGGTCGTCCTGGGTGTAGGAGTAGCCCATCGCGTAGTGGTCGCCATCACCCACGAGGCGCTGTCCCAGAGCCCGCGTCGCCTCATCCGCCGGCGGAGGGCCCAGCTCGGGGTCGAGGCCGATGGCATCGGGAGGACACCCGCGGTGGATCAGCCAGGACTGTGCCATCGCGGGCAGCGGCAGCGGAGCTTGCTCGAAATCGAAGCTCCGCTTTCCTCGGTCCCGTTGCAGGTGGACGGCGACGTATTGGGGGTCGCCGGGGTGGCCGTAGGTGGCTGTGCGGTCGAACAGGACGTAGTAGCTGTGCTCTTCGCCGGCGGTGTGGTGCTCAGCGATTGGGACGAGCATGTCCGCTTCCACCGCGACCTGGCGGTAGAACGCGCGGCACATCTGCTCGTCGGCGTCGAACTCGTCCAGCTTGAAATCAACTTCGGGCATGCACCCTCGCGGGTGTCGATGTGATGGTGGGCGACAAGGGCCTGCCTTTCTGTTGGGGGGTCAGCGCCGATGTGTTGGGGCGGACGGCCACGCACCGGGCCGGGCTGCCGTCGCTGGCGCTTGAGGTGTGGTGAGCCGACGGGCGGCGGCCAGTGCGGCTCGTCCGGCGTCGGTCAGTGCGACCGGCTGGCCGGCGTGCACGGGATGGCTGGTGTCCCGGGAGACCAGGCCGGCGCCTTCCAGCCGCTGCAGTGCGGCGTGGTCGATGCGGGTGCCGGATGCAGTGGTCACCGACATCTGATTGGTCAGGAGGTGTTGGTAGAGCTTGGCGCCGCCGGCGATGGCGAGCAGCGCCGCCCGGTCGGCAGCCGATGGCGGGTCTCTCTTGTCGGCTGGTGCCGTTTCGGCGGCGGCTTCGATGGGCTTCAGTGCGGCGATCACTCGGCGGGCGGCACCGTCGCGCACGTCGGCGGCCTGCTCCAGCTGGTCCACGGTGCGGTCGATGCTCTCGAAGAGGGCGTCATCGACGGGAAACTCTCCGCTGGACAGACGGTGGAGGAGGACTCGATAGAAGATCACGCCGGTTTCGGCCTGGACCAGCTCGCGGTGCTGGTCGACCAGGCGGGCATGCGGCTCGTCGAGGATGCCGCGGTCTCGATGGGCCCACAGGGTGTCGGTGTCGTGGCCGGTGACGGCTTCGATGCGGTGGTCGAGGGAGGAGACCGCACGCCGGACTGCTGCCGGCGCGGGATCGGACATAGGCGGGGCTCCAGGCAATCAGTGGGAATGGCGGTGCGAGGGGATCTGCGCAGGGCGGGGCAGGCCCGGCAGCGCGGAGGACGGTGGTCCCGGGCTCGGCACTGGGCCGCGGGTGATGAGCTGAGGGGAGCGGGAACGGGCCGCGTGGGTGCGGGCACTCAGTGGTCGGCGAGACATCCCAAGACGGCGTCCGACCTCGTCATAGACCTGATTGCCGGCCCGGGGCCGGACCGCAACCACGTGGATCTCCCGCTGGTGCGCGGACGTTTCCGGCGCCGGGCGCACGCCGTAGACGACGCGCCACTCCTTCCGGGAATCCACGACCAATTTGCGGTAGCCCTCCAGGTCGCCGTCGAGCCGGGTTCCGAACCTCTCGGCGTTCACCACTTCCTGCAGGTAGGCGAGTGTCAGGTCCCGGATGTCGCCGGGGGCCTGGAGGAGATCGGTCAGGGCACGGGGGTCGAAGCTCAGGCCGAAGGCGGGCCGCTGCTGCCCGCCGTTCATGACGTCGGCATGTCAGGCTCGCCGGACTCGTCCCGCTCCGCTTCGGTGGCTGTCCTCTTCTCCGGCCGGGCCGAGGGCGGCGGGCCGGGCAGGAGCCGGTGTGCGGGACGCTCCGGGGCAGTCATGCATGCAGACAGCGGCCCTCCTGGCGCACGGATCGCAGCGATCGCGTGCGTGAGGAAATCCCGGTGCCACACGAACAGGCCGCTCAGCCCTGCCTCTGGGTCCTTGTGCTGCTGGTAGGCGAGCCACAGGGCGTGGAGCCACGCAACGACGTCGTCGTGCTCTTGCCACTGCAGGCACCAGGGCGCTGCCGTCGTGACTTCCGATCCGTAGACGGGCAGCAGGAAGTCGTCGACCCAGTCGGACAGGGCGTCGAGTTCGTCCTCGCGGTCCTCCCCGGCGAGCTCCATGATGGGGCGCGGCTCTGGCGGGACAACCGGGGGCGGTCCGCCGAACCCCGGCATACCGAACGCCGCGAACGGTGAGGGACTGCTGGAGGCCGGCGCGGAGGCCAGATGGTCGAGCTGCTGAGACTGCTGCGCCGACTGCTCCATCAGCCGCCGGACGCTGGCCTCAATCCCCTCCAGCTGCGGATCCGGAATACGGACCGGCTCCAACCCGTCGGCCGGGGGTTCTACGGGTTCAGACATGATGAGTGTGGCCTCCTAGAGGGCGTGGAACGAGTGAAGCGATAGCGGTGATGAGGCGTGTCGAGGCGTCGCCCTTGACTGGGAAATGGCCCCGTCTATCGCCGCAGAGAACTCCGTTGCGGCATCAGGCGGTCAGAACCACGTCGTCCTGGGTCAGCGTTTCGCCGATCGTCTCCGTGAGCCGCTCGGCCGCGATGGCTGCGTATTCTTCGGTTTTTTCTATTCCGATGAAGTCGCGGCCTTCGAGCAGGGCGGCGACGCCTGTGGAGCCGGAGCCGGCGCAGAAGTCGAGCACCGTGCCGCTCGGCGGGGAGATCTTGACCAGCTCGCGCATCACCTCGACGGGCTTCTGCGTGATGTGCCGGCGCTTCGCCCCCGAGGGCTGGGACGCCGAGTACAAGCCGGGCAGATAGACAGGGTTCCGGGAGCCGTCGATCGGCCCCTTGCTGGCCCAGACGATGAACTCGCAGTTCTGGGTGAACCGGCCCTTCTGCGGCCTGGCCTGCGGCTTGTGCCAGGCCAGCACCCCGCGCCACAGCCACCCGGCCGCCTGGATCGCGTCCGTCGTGGTGGGCAGCTGCCGCCAGTCGGTGAACAGCAGCGCGGTGCCGCCCGTCTTGGTGAGGCGGTGGGATTCGGTCATGATCTGCGTCAGCCAGAACCCGTACGACCGCTGGTCCATGTTCTCGCCGGTGAAGTCCGGCAAGGTGTGCTGGGCATCGGCGGAGGTGTACTTCGCCTTTGCGGAGCGGGTGGTGCGCTCCTTCGCGGTCCGCCCGCCCGAGTTGTACGGGGGGTCGGTGATGACGGAGTCGACGCAGTTGTCCGGCAGGCCGGTGAGGACGCTGAGGGCGTCGCCCTGGTGCAGGGAAAAAGGCAAAGAGGAACCCCGATTCGGGTGTAGAGCGGAGGGAGAGGCCGTCTCGCAGGAATGTCCCCGGGGGCCGGATTTGGGCATACAGAGGCCCAGGGCCCACAGGCCGGGGAGGCGAGAGGAGTTCCAAAACTGTAGGGGCGAATTCGCCGACGACCAAGAAATTCCCTGCTGAGGGGCCGGATTCCGGCACCTCACGCCTACTTTTTGGTCAACCGGCGATCCGGGCCTACTGTTTTTGAACCGCCTGGCGCACACCGCCTCTGGCTTTCCTACTTCTGTCCCCGGCACACCTGGCCCATCTGCGGGTGCGGCTCATCGAGCGGCAACTCGCCTGTGCCGGCCAACACTTCAATCACGCACCTCGGTTGCCGGGGCCCTTCCACCACGCCATACACACACGGCACACCGGATCACGCACCCCAAGGACACCTGCATGACATGCCGCTACCCGCCCCTGCCCACATGCCGTGACCGCCGATCGGGCCGCACGGGTTGAAGGCGCTCGCCGCCGGCATCGGCGTCGTCTGTCTCTCCCCGCTCCTGCTCGCCGGCACCGGCATGGTGCTGGCTGTCTCCGCCGACGCCGTGCAGAGCAGCGGCTCGGTGAACCACTGTCTGACCGACATCGACACCGATGACGTCGCCGAGCAGGTCGCCAAGATTCTCGACGGTGCGTCAGGGAAGAACGCTCACATCGAGGGCCTGGACCTGCCCGCCGAGCAGGTCCCCAGTGCCCAGACGATCGTGGCCACCGGCCGCAGCCTCGACATCCCCAGGAAAGGGCAGGTCATCGCGCTCGCCACGGCGATGCAGGAGTCCCGGCTGCGCAACCTCAACTACGGCGACCGGGACTCGCTGGGCTTGTTCCAGCAGCGTCCTTCCCAGGGCTGGGGCACCGCCCAGCAGATCCACGACCCGGTCTACGCGAGCGAACAGTTCTACAAGCACTTGCTCAAGGTGAACGGCTGGCAGCAGATGACCGTCACCCAGGCCGCGCAGGCCGTCCAGAAGTCCGGCTGGCCGGACGCGTACGCGAAGTGGGAGTCCCTGGCCACCGCACTCCAGGCGGCCATTGCCAAGACCTTCCCCGGCGCCGACAAGGACGCAGAGGATAAAGGCGAACAGCCCGCAACCGGCTGCGCTCCGGACACGGACGGCTCCGGCTTCGGCCGCATCCCCGAGGGGAGCGTCCCGAAGGGATACAAGATCCCCAGGAACGCTGGCCCGAAGGCGCGCAAGGCCATCGAGTGGGCGATGTACCAGCTCGGCACGCTCTACCAGTGGGGCGGATCCTGCACCGACTCGCACGGACCCGACCCGATGGGCCGCTGCGACTGCAGCTCGCTGATGCAGCAGGCGTACGCGCACGCCGACATCACGCTCAGCCGCACCACGTACACGCAGGTCAACGAGGGCAAGGCGGTCTCGCCCAGCCAGCTCCAGCCCGGTGATCTGATTTTTAGCCGCGGCACCGCGAGCCGCCCCGAACATGTCGGCATGTACATGGGTGAGGGCCTCGTGATCGAGGCGCCTCGTACATCGAAACCGGTCCGGATCACCCCGATCAAGGACTGGACGATTCTCGCCGCCCGCCGCGTCCTCTGACGTCGCCCCGCCCGGACACCGCTCCGAGCGGGCCGCCGGTACGGCCCTCCCGCGCGTCCCGAACGCGCCTCCCTCTCCGCTTCTCCCTCTCCCCGCCAGCCTCTCGCCTGGCCCGCGTACGCAAGGAGCCCCGCCACACCTATGTCCCTCCCTCTCACGGACCGCGTCATCCAGCTCGCCTACGACCCGGGCATCTCCCCCCAGGGCGGGGGCCTGCCCGGCCTGAGCGTGCTGAAGAACGTCGTCAACTCGATCAACTTGTTCGGGATCGTCGCCGTCGTCGGTGCCCTCGCCGTCTCGCTCGGCGTGTGGGCCTGGGGCCACCACACCGGCGGCCACCAGGCCGAGGCCAACGGCAAGAAGGGCGCCCTCGTCTCCGCGGGCGCCGCGCTCGGACTCGGCGCCGCAAACGGAATCGTCGCGTTCTTCTCAAGCTTGGGGTCGCAGATCCAGTGAAACGACCCCCCGCCCTCTCGCTGTCCTCCTACGGCGTGGGCTGGACGGCCAACAGGCGCATCGCGATTGTCGCTCTGGTTGTCACCGTCCTGCTCGCCACCGCGGCCACCGTCGCTTGGCTGTCCGGCAGCAAGGACACTCACCAGCCCCCGGGCCGCACCACCCAGGCCCCGGCGAGCAGCCCGTCCGTCTCCGAGACCGTCCCGAAGCCCGTTGCCGGATCCAGGTCCGTGGCCAAGCCCCCGCAGATCGCTGAGCCCGTCGCCTACGCCAAGGCTGCGGCACAGATGCTGTGGTCCTACAACACCCGCGACACCGACCGCGACCAGCAACTTGCCGGCATGCGTGCCTGGATGACCGATGAGACCGCGTACGCGGACTGGCCCTCTGTCTCCGGCCAGGTCCCTGACCCGGTGCTCTGGTCGCGGATGGCCGACCAGGACCAGCACGCCACCGCCAGCATCACCGAGGGCCACTTCCCCTCCGCGTTCAAGGCTGCCCTGGCCGACGACCCATCCGCGATCACCAAGGCATACATCTACGTCGTCACCGTCAACGGCAAGCAGCAGATCTCCTGGAAGAAAGGCGGGGGCGGAGCCGAGGACCGCGCCGTGACCCTCGCCGTGCAGTGCCGCCCCGACCACGACTGCGCCCTGGCCGCCATCGCTCCGAACGTGACGCAGTGACCCGCACCTGACACAAGAAAGGAGGGGCAACTCCCGTGGGTTTCTGTGATCTCCCCCTGGCCGACAAGCTGTGCGCCGTCGGCGACGCGGTCTCTTTCGCCTCGGACCCCGCCCAGGCCATCGGCAACTGGATGATGAAGTCAGCAGGTGAACTGGCGGCAGCCGCCGCCGATCTGGCGGCCGAGGTGGTGAACACCACCACCAACGTGGACCTGAACGCCGGCTGGTTCCGCGACAACTACGAAATGCTGCTGCCTCTGGGCCTGGTCCTGCTGGTCGCGACGTTCTGCGCGCAGCTCGTCCGTGCCGCAGTCAAACGCGACGGGCAGGCCCTCACCCAGGCATTCACCGGCACCATGTCCGGCGTCTTGTTCGCCTTCTGCTGCATCGCCCTGACCACGGTCGCCATCGAGGTCGTCGATGTCATCAGCGACGGCCTGTTCAAAACCGCGCACCTGAGCATCGAGTCGGCGGTGCGTCGCATCGTGCTGGTCAACATGATCGCTTCCCTGTCGGGCATGGGCTGGCTCGTCCCGGTCGTCGCCGGTCTCGGCTCCGCCGTCGGCGCCTTTCTCTACTGGTGCGTGATGATGGTCCGCAAGGTCGGCATCCTCGTCATGGTCACCCTGGCGATCTTCGCCGGGGCCGGCGGCGGCTGGGAGGTCGCCCGCCGCTGGCGGCGCGGCTGGATCGAGGCCACCGCCACCCTCGTCGTCAGCAAGCTGCTGATGACCGTGATCTTCGTGCTCGGTATCTCCGCCATGGGCAAGACCGAGGCCAAAGACGGTGTCGCCGCACTGGCAGATGTCATGTCCGGCATCGTGGTCATGGTGCTGGTGCTGCTGTGCCCGTACGCGGTCTTCAAGTTCGTGCACTGGGCAGCCGACGGCACCGACGGCGAGTCCATCCACCGCGCCGGCGGCGCCGGAGCACAGATCGCCAGGGCACATGCCGAGAAGGCTGGCCGCAAGGTAGCAGCGGCAGCAGCCACCGCCGGAACCGGCGGTGCCGCAGCCGGTACGGAAGCCGCCCCTCAAGGCCCCGACGCCGGCTTCCCCGGCGACATCGCCGCCAACCCGACCGGCAACGGCAAGGAAGATTCAAGCACCGGTCTTCTGGAGAAGGCCGTCCAGCCCCCGCCGACGAGTGTCTCCGACGACACCAGCGGCCAGGTGGGCGGCAGCCCGGGCTCCGGTGACTCCGGAACGAACCCCGTGCCCGGTCAGAGCGGCGGATGGCAGTCCAACCCGCCGACCACGACCCCGCCGCCGCAGGGCGCACCGCCGTCCTCCGGCTCGCAGCACGCCACGCCCAGCGCAACAGCTGGGCCGCCGCCCCCGACCGGCCTCTGATCCTCTGCCCGCTTCCCGGGGGCGCGGCGTGCTCCGTACGCCCCGCCCCCGGGCCCCTCCACGCCTCCAGGACCCGCCCCTTGTCTGACCTCTCCGTCGCCCCGGTCACGGTGAAATTCCCACACCGGACCCGCCGAGGCATCCTCCTCGGCCTCACCCTGCCCCAGCTTGTGCTCGTATCCTGCGCCCTGGCGCTGCTGCTGGTGACGGTCATCTCCACCGGACTTCTCGGCGCCATTGCCCTGGCCCCGCTGTGGGCAGCGGTCGCCGCCCTGGTCACGGTCCGCCGCAACGGCCGGTCCCTGATCGAATGGGCTCCGATCGTCACCCGCTACGCGCACCGCCGCCGCACCGGGCAGACCCTGTGGCTGGCCAGGCCCGTCACCCGCCCCCGGCAGGACGGCATCCTTCACCTCCCCGGCACCGCCGCCTCCCTCAAGGTCGTCACCCCCGGCGACTCCGCCAACGGTGCCGCGGCCGTCCACGACCCGCACCAGCAGACCCTCACCGCCATCGCCCGCGTCTCCTCCCGCGCCTTCGTGCTGCTCGACCCGGCCGCTCAGAACCACAACGTAAGCAGCTGGGGCCGAGCCCTCGCCGGAACCGCCCGCACCGGGCACGTCGCCACGGTGCAGGTCCTGGAGCGCACCGTCCCCGACTCCGGCGACACCCTCGCCCGGCACTGGGCCCACAACGGCCACCCCGAGGCCCCGGTCGCCGGGCAGGTCTACTCCGAACTGGTCGCCGCCGCCGGGCCCGCCGCAGCTCCGCACGAGACGTACATCGCGATCTCCCTCGATCTCAAAGCCGCCAAGCGCCTGATATCGCAGGCCGGCGGTGGGCTACCCGGCGCGATCACTGTCATGGAGCAGACCACTGCCAGCATCGCCCAGGCCGCCCGGAACGCCGGTCTGATGGTCACCGGGTGGCTCAGCGCCCGGGAGATCGCCGCCGTCATCCGCACCGCCTACGACCCCAAAGCGCTCTCCGCCCTGCAACAGTGGTCCGAATCCGGCCGGGCCGAAGCAGACCCCGCAGCAGCCGGGCCCGTCGTCCAGGTCGAGGAGTACGACCGGATCGCCACCGACTCCGCCCGCCACGCGACCTACTGGGTGGAGAACTGGCCGCGGACCGAGATGGGCGCGGGATTCCTGCACGGCCTGATGTTCACAGCCGGCGTCCGCCGGACCCTCTCCCTCACATACGTGCCTCAACGGCTGGAGTCCGCACTGCGCGACGTCCAGCGCAAGAAGGCACAGATCATCGCGGACGCCAGCGAGCGCACCCGTCGCGGCCAGGTCGACAGCGAAGAGGACTCCGTCGAGTACGCCGACGTCAAGACACGTGAACGGCAGCTCATCGCAGGGCACGCCGATGTCTCACTGACCGGCCTGGTCACCGTCACAGCCGAGACCGATGCCCTCCTGGACGCCGCCTGCGCACAGATCGAGACCGCCGCCGTCACCGCCGGCGTCGACCTGCGCCGCCTGCTCTTCCAGCAGCCCGACGCCTTCGCCGTCTCCGCACTGCCGCTGGCCCGCACCACTCTCTGACCCCACTGCCCTCCGCACCACCACGGCGGCAGGAAGGACCACGTCCCTTTGACCTCTCCTCCGCGTGCCGACGACGCACACCCCTACCTCCGAGCTGCCACCGCCGGCATCCGCCACCACACCCACGCCCTGGGACGGTCGGCCCCGCCGGAGCCGGCGGACCGCCTCCACCTCGACGTCGTCCACGCTCATCTCACCGCCCTGCTACGGCTCGTCGACCAGCTCTCCGGGGCTGCACGCCCCCCGCATCCGGGCGCAGGCCGACACCTCGCCTCCGCCCACACCCGCCTGTGGCAGGCCACCGCCGCCGTGCACGACGCCTTCCACCTCCTGCCATCCGCAGCCGCCGACTCCAGCGAATGCCGGCCCGACAGTCTTCCGGAAGGCCCGCCGTTCATGACGATCTGCCAGCGCCACCTCGCCGCCGGACACATCGTCCGCCGCAAGACCACCCCCACCGACCTCGACCGCCCGCCCCACATCACTGCATGCCTGCGATGACCGCCCCTCGCAGCCGAAACGAGGGCCCCCGATGAGCCACCGGCCCGCCCGCCGCGCCTCCGCCAGCCCCCTGTTCACCCCGCACGGAACCGACCGGGCCAGCCGCAAGGCCGCCCGCCGCCAACTCGCCGAAGCCACCGCCAAGGCCCGCGCCGAAGCGACCGTGCACCCGGCGGACAGCGCACCCACCGACCACGAAACACCCGCCCCGCTGTACCCGGTCAGCGGACGCCCCGGTCATGCTTCCGCCCGCGGGAACAAGCTGAGACTGCCCTCCCACCGCATGACCACCGCAGTCGCCGCCGGCGCGTACCCCTTCCTCGCCGAAGGCGGGCTCGGCGCCGAGGGCATCTACATCGGCCGCGACGTCCACGCCGAGGCATCGTTCGTGTTCGACCCGTTCGCCCTGTACGGGAAGGTCGACGGGTTCACCAACCCGAACGTGCTGCTGGCCGGGGTCATAGGCCAGGGGAAGAGCGCACTGGCCAAGAGCTTCGCGCTCCGGTCGGTCGCCTTCGGCTACCGCATCTACGTCCCGTGCGACCCGAAGGGTGAGTGGACGCCCGTCGCAAAGGCGTTGGGTGGCACGTCCGTTGCCCTCGGTCCTGGGCTCCCGGGCAAGCTGAATCCGCTGGATGCCGCGCCTCGGCCAGAAAGCGTCTCCGAGGCCGACTGGGTCAGCGAGATCCGCAAGAGACGCCTTCTTTTGCTCGGCTCCCTGGCCCGGACCGTTCTCGGCCGGGACCTGCTGCCCATGGAACATACGGCGCTCGACGTCGCCCTCGACCATGTCGTCACCAGGGCCGCCGACACGGGCCACACCCCGCTCCTCGGCGATGTCGCCGCTGCCCTCAACAACTCCGCCACCCTCGACGAGGCCGTCGGGATGATGTCGGGACAGCTCGGCGAGGCGGCCCGTGACCTCGCCCACGCCATGCGTCGCCTCGTCCATGGAGACCTGGCCGGCATGTTCGACGCCCCCTCCACCGTCACGTTCGACCCGACCGCGCCGATGCTCAGCATCGACCTCTCCCGGCTCGGCGGATCCGGCGACGACACCGCTCTCGTCCTCGCCATGACCTGTGCCTCCGCCTGGATGGAGTCCGCGCTCTCGGACCCGTCCGGAGGCCGGCGCTGGATCGTGTACGACGAGGCGTGGCGGTTGATGCGGCACGTCGGACTGCTCCAGCGCATGCAGGCCCAGTGGAAGCTCAGCCGCGGCCTCGGCATCGCCAACCTCATGGTGATCCACCGGCTGTCCGACCTGCTCACCGCCGGCGACGCCGGATCACAGGGGCGCGCCCTGGCCGAAGGACTCCTCGCCGACTGCTCCACCCGCATCATCTACCGCCAGGAGACCGACCAACTCCACGCGGCGGCCTCCCTCCTCGGCCTGACCTCCGTCGAAATGGACGCCATCGCCCACCTCAACCGAGGACGTGGCCTGTGGAAGGTCGCCGGACGGTCTTTCATCGTGCAACACCTCCTGCACAGCCACGAGCTGCAGCTCTTCGATACCGACGCTCGCATGCACTGAAACAGTGCCGAGTTCACCAATACCGACGTGTTGATCCCAACGAACGGAGTCACACATGAGCATTTCCCAGCCGGACTACTGGGAGTACGAAGGCTCGCGCCGCAAACCCCCATGGCTTCCGGAGAAGGCCCCGCCCCCGTCCGTCGCAGTCCAGCCCGAACCGTACGTACAGCCGCCGGACTCCGGCCTCTCCGTCCGCGCTGCGACGGACGCTCTCCAAGCCGCACACGATATTGATCAGTTCACCAAGGTGTTCGACCACACCGTCGATGAAGGTCACGGTGCTTTCGCCCAGGCGCACCTCTTCCTGGAAAGCGCAGCCAACTGGTGCCGCGACCGTGGCGCACTCGACTCCGCAGGAGACCTGGAGTCGTGGGCGATCCGTCTGGAGGAGCTGATCGAAGACGTCCGACTCCTACCGGAATCGTTGGGAATTGAATCTGCCTGGCGGTCCAGGGACGAGCTCGGGAAACAGGCCGCCCTCCAACCGTCTCCATCCACATCCACAACCAAACCCGCACCCGTCCGGCCCACTGACGGCCCGCGCGCCGGAACAGCTGCGCCACCGGCGGGACGCCGCCGCTGACTCCTGTGGATCCACTTCGTCACGCCGCGGACGACAAGGAACCGGCAGTAAGGACTCCTAACGGAATGAAGCCGGGGAATGACCATGCGTCAGATTCTTTTCCTTCTGCATCGGTACGAGTTGGGGGTGCGAGGCGGCTACTGGGACGGTCAGGGGCAAGCCGTGGGAGATCGAGGATGGGTTGTGGGAGCGGATCGAGCCGCTGCTGCCGGTGGTGGAGCGGCGCTTCCGGTACCCCGGACGCAAGCGGTTTGACCAGCGCAAAGTCATGTGCGGGATCCTGTTCGTGCTGTACACCGGGATCCGTTGGGAGTTCCTGCCGCAGGAACTGGGCTTCGGCTCGGGGATGACCTGCTGGCGGCGGCTGCGGGACTGGAACGAGGCGGGAGTGTGGCAGCAACTGCACGAACTCCTGCTCGCCGAACTGCGCGCCAGCGACGTACTCGACCTGTCCCGCGCCTCCGTCGACGGCTCCCACCTGCGGGCCTTGAAGGGCGGAGACGCCACCGGGCGCTCGCCGGTGGACCGGGGCAAGACAGGCAGCAAGCACCACGTCATCGTCGACGCTCACGGCATCCCGCTGGCCGCCACCGTGACCGGCGGCAACCGCAACGACGTCACCCAGCTCCTGCCCCTGATCCACGCCGTGCCGCCGATCCGCGGCAAGCGCGGACGACCCCGCCAGCGCCCCGACGTGCTCTACGCCGACCGCGGCTACGACCACGACATCTACCGCCGCCAGGTCCGCGACCTGGGCATCCGCCCGCTCATCGCCCGCCGCGGCACCGAGCACGGCAGCGGCCTGGGCAGGAACCGCTGGGTCGTGGAGGCAGCCTTCGCCCTCCTGCACTGGTTCCGCCGACTGCGCATCCGCTGGGAAATCCGCGCCGACATCCACCAAGCGTTCCTCACCCTCGGCTGCGCGATCATCTGCTGGCGACGCCTCAAAACCTCATTCTGATCTGAGTCCTTAGAGGCCGCCGATCTTGACGGGGAGCTTCTGGAGGGTTGCGACCACGGTGTCAGGGTCTTCCGGGTCGATCAGGTCGACCGGATTCTGCAGCTGATACATGTCGCCCCGCGGCGGGTACTGGGTGAGTTTGCCGATGAGCTTGGCCGGGTCCTTCGTGGTCAGGACCAACGGGTTGTCGCCGTCGCCGGGCTGCTCGATGGTCATCTTGAAAGGCAGGACCCAGATGTTCTCGAACCTCGGTGGGTATTTCTGGATCATCCGCAGCAGACTCTTCGCGTCGACATCGTCGTTGTCCTGCTCGATCGTGATGCGCCCCGTGGCGCCGCCCTCCTCCGGGGCGGGCAGGTCCGCGGAGATTTTGAAACCGACCGTCCTCATCCGCACGCTGTCGACCGGGTCGTGGGGGTTGACGTCGATGCGGTGCTTGATGCCGCCCCTGAAGTCCACGTTGACCAGCGAGGTCCGGATCTTCAGGGGGGTGTTGATTCCGAGCACGCTGCACGGGATCTCCGCACCGATGGGAGGCAGTGATGGCATAGGGATTCCCCTGTTCGAATTGGGTGTTGGGACTGTCGAGCACGCCGGCCTCGGATGCCGCCCACGCCGGACGGACAACTCATCTCCCACGCTCAGCGCAGCTCCGAAAGCTCAACGGGCAACATGATCCAAAAGAAACGGCCTAGCCCGCGCCGACACCCCGACCCTAGGGAGTTTTCTGAACCGCCCCGCCAACTTCAGCGACGCCGACTGGGCCGAGTACCTGCAGTGCCAAGCCGAGCACGACGACCTCATGGACCAGTTCACCGACAGAGAGGCTCAGATGGAGCAGGGCCTGCTCGACGCATACGACGAGTGCGACTTCGACTTCGGTCCCTCCCGCCTCTCGGTTCAGCCGCCCCGTCCCGCACACCGGCTCCCGTCGTTTCGTCCCGGCTCCGCCCCGCGCGGGAGCGTCCGTGGGTGCTGACAGCAAGGACGACACGGTCACCTTCCACAACGAAGGGCGCCACGCCGAGGCCGGTGCTTCACCGCTCGCACCGCTCCCTGACCACCGCAACACGAGCACTGCGTGGTGGCAGGAGTTGTGGCGCCGCCACGCGCACATCACCACCCCGCTGCGCCAGCGCGGACTGGAGTGCAACCTTGAGTTCGCTCTGAGTGCGTACGTGGTGCATGTACCGCTCCCCGACGACAGTTACCTGATCATTTCTCCGCCGCAGGAGCCGCCTTCCAGCCGTCCGCCGGGGGATCCGGAGGGGTGGTCCGTCACCCGTCAACACCCCGACGACCATGCGCTGTACGAGGTCGTCTACGACTCGGTGCCCGCAGACGACCCCCATGCCCCTGCACGTCCCGAGGTACGCAACGGCGGCAGCGCCTCGCTCCTGATCGAGGCGATCGATAGGCGGCTCAGGCAACTCGGACTGCTTCCCGCTCCGCCCTCACCTACCGAGCTTCCCTTCATGTCCACAGCCCCGCCTCCCCACGCACCTGAGACTTTGGACCACGCTGGCGTTGCCCGGACTACGGGCGCCTCCTTTGGCCCGGCCGCTGATGCGGACCGCACCACCACGTACGTCTACGGCGACGCAGTGCTCGCCATCACGGACCGGCTCAACGGGGCCAAGTCGTACGCGGAGGCTGCGGCGTTGCTGGGCCAGATCCTGGAGCCGACCGACGGCCTGCTGGAGCGGGTAGGGGAGCTGCTCGAAGCGGCGGGCGAGAAGGCCAAGGAAGCCGAGGAGGACGACGGGTTCGACCTGGGATGTGACCTCGCCGACGCGGCTGCCGACCTCCGGAACGTTGTGGAGAACCTGCACGTGGCCGAGGACCGGATGCGAGCACTCACCGCTCCCCCGCCGCCACACCGGCCGACGGCAACCCCGGCCCGCGCGCCACGGCTTCCCCTGCCTGCTCTTCCAACCAGCGGGCACAGGCGCTGACGCCGCCGCCGCGCCCCCGAACGCCATCAGGAGCCCATGCCCACGTCACGCACCGACCTCTCCGCCTTCGCCACCGGTCTGGCCGCCCGCCTGCCCGGGCCCTGGACCAGCACGTACCAGCGCCACGCCGCGTACAAGGACCAGTACCGCACGACCAATCAGCTCTGGGACTCAGGGCACGTCGACTACGTCGTCAGCACCTACGTCCTCCCTCACGAGGCCGTCCTCCGCGGCCCCGAAGGTGAGCGGCTCTACGTCACCCACCGGCCCCGGTACTCCCACCAGTTCGTCGTTGCCGCACTCCAACCCGCCAGCAACGGCCTCAAGCCCCACCACTTCTACGGGGTCGAGGAACCCAACGGCATCGCCGTCCCCAGCGACCCCGTGCGGGCCGCTGCCCGCGTCACCCGTCGGTTGCTGCCCCGCTACGAGCAGGCCCTGCGCGAGGTGCTCCACAACGCGGCGGAACAGCCCGAGCCCCCGCACCGGCCCGCCCCACCACAGGTACCCCAGGTCCTCACCCTGACCTACTACGACGACGGAGCCCTCGGTGTGCCGTACGAGAACGTGCCACCGGACGTCCGCATGGCGCTGTTCGCCCACGGCTTCCAGTACCACCCCCACCAGGCGTCCTTCCTGCTGCCCGCCGCGTACGGCGAGGTCGGCCGCGCACTGCGCCTCCAAGCCCTGACCCAGAAGCTCGCCCCCCTGGGCCTCGGCGTGAACCTCCGCCGACACAGCACAACACGCGCCGCTCCGCCATCCACCACAACCGCGCAGCCGGCCTCCCCCTCGGCCACCCGCACATCCGCAGGTGCCCGCCACCAGTAGGCCAACCGTCCCGCGACTCAGTCCTTCCTCCCAACGTATGGAGCCCTCATCCGTTCCGCTCGACGCACCCTTCCACTGATCACCACCACTCTCTGTATCGCCCTGGCCGCCACCGCCTGCAGCACGGGCAGCGACAGCGCCGACACCACCGAGAAGAGGCGGTCGCCCAGCGCCGCCACCCCTGCGAAGCCGGCCCCGGCTCTCACCCCGGCCGAGGCCCGCGATGCCATCACCCACTACTCGACGACGAACAACCTCGCGTACGCCGCGAAGGACCGCGCGCTCCTCGACACCATTGAGGGCGGCCCGCGATACGTGATGTCGCTGGCCGACCTCAAGGAGGACGAGGGGCTCCCGAAGGCCGACCGGAAGCCGTTCCGTGCCTGGTCGTACGACGTGACCCAGACCGACCTCTACATCCCGCGCCTCGCAGCTGGGAAGCAGAAGTGGTTTGCCGCCATCACCCGCGCCGGCAGCTCACAGCAGTACGCCCGTGTCCTGGTCCTGTCCGAGGACACGAAGACCAAGAAGTGGGAGATGGTTTCGACCGTCGACATCGACGATCCGCAGCAGCTCCCGCAGATCGTGCTCGACCAGGACGGCTACGCC
The DNA here is from genome assembly GCF_055602785.1 of Streptomyces sp. NPDC037301. Taxonomy (NCBI): domain Bacteria; kingdom Bacillati; phylum Actinomycetota; class Actinomycetes; order Kitasatosporales; family Streptomycetaceae; genus Streptomyces; species Streptomyces sp. NPDC037301. The sequence continues at coordinate 292,537 of NZ_JBVJWD010000006.1, read as the reverse complement.
ACTGCCGTCGACCCGGCCTCCACCAAGCTCGCCGCCCCGGTCGATGTGATGCGCGCGGCCGTCGGCGACAACTTCGCCACCGGGGGCGAGCAGACAGGCCGGAAGGTGTTCGCCCCGACGAAGGCATCCGAGCAGCAGGTCAAGGTCCACCAGAGCGTGAACAAGTTCGGGACGCGAGGCACCACCCGATTCACTGCTCAGAAGCCCGAGTATCCCGACGCCTACGCGCTGAAGACGTCGGCCGGAGCGCTCGTCGTGTTCTCCCACACACACGCCCAGCACGACGCGTCCACCACTCCGGGTCTGCGGATCATGCCGGAGAAGCACGATCGGGCATGGCTCGGCACCAGCCCGCGCCCGGCCTTCACCTGCTCGGACGTCGCCGCTGTCTCAGACGTCGCCGCTGTCCCCAGCACGCCGGGCCCGTCGGCCCTGCTCGGCTACGGCTGCCGCCGCACCAACGCCGAGGCGGCCGGTCCGAGCACCACTGTCTAGGAGCCCGACATGCACCCCGACTTCGAGCTGTACGACAACGGCGGCCTGACCTACGAGCAGATCGCAGCCGCGCACTTCGGTATCGCCACCCGCGACGACCTGCTGCGCTGGGCCCGCCGCGATGCCGAGCCGTTCCTCGCCGAGCACCCGCTGCCATCGGAGCCCCTGCCGGCACCGGACGCGGCCCCGTATCTCGCGGCCCTCGCCGCAGCGCGGACCCCCGCCGAGGTCAGCGCTATCACCCAGCACCTCCTGGACGCGGCCCATCCCGCGCTGAGCACGGTGAGCGACCTCCTCATGTCCATCGCACAGTGGGGCAACCGCCAACGAGGTGCGGAACAGGGGACTCCGCCCAGGATGCTGCTGGAAGCGGCCAGCCGCAGCCTGTCCGTGCTCGGCCTCGCCGACGAGGCCGATCTCACCGTCCTGCGCGACGAGTACGACCCCGCGCCCGCACCACGGCCGGCTTCGAAAACACCCCCGAGTCTTCCCCCGGCTCCGCCCGTCCCGCCGCCGGCCGGTCCGACACCCGGCCGCTAGCCACACCCCTGGAGAGTTCACCTGTCGACCCGTTCTTTCATCGCCCACCCCACCCCGACCGGGTACACCGGTGTATATATCCACCTCGACGGCGGGCCCGAATCGAAACTGCCTCTGCTGCTCGCCGCGTTTCAGTACCGCTTTGGCCGGGACCTGGATGCCATGACGCAGCACCTCGTGGACGACGTTGCCGTCGGCTGGGAGGAACTGGGCTCCGATCTCCTCGACGGAGCCCCGCCCGAGACCGTCACCGCCCTTACATGGGGAGACCGGTGGCCCAGCCGCACGATGGACACCCTGATGACCCTGGACGGCTCCCCGCCGGTGCGCATGACGGTCACCGAGACGACCGCCGCCGACCAGGACATGGCCTGGGGATACGTCCTGCGCCCCCAGGGCCTTGAAGTGATCCCCGTGCAGTACGCCCCATCCGGCACCGTCTTCAACTGGGACTCCGACCCCTGCACCGACTTCAGCGACCCCACCGCCTGGAACACCGTGGCATTTCCGCAACCTTCCCCAGCCCCAGGCGCACGCCACACATCCCCGCCGAAGGAGGCGCCCTGTGGACCTCACCGAGCTCGCCCGATTGGCCACGTCAGGCAGAAGCACGTCAGGTGGCGGCGTCGCCGGACAGTCCTCCTGTGAAATCACCCTGTTCACCAGTTCTCGCGATGGCATCGTCGCACTCGTCGACGGCGATAACTGGCGCTGGGCGCACACCACGTTGGACACCGCAGGATTCGAGAAATCCGGCGACGGCAACCGCGCTATCCCGCTGACGGATCTCGACCGCACCCGCGAGGTCCTGCTCACCCTCGGCGTGGTCGCCGAGATCACCCAGATCAAGATCACACCGAGCAGTGAAACCTACATCGGCGACTTCGCACGCGACCTGGTCGATCACCTGCCGGGCCAGTGGAGCGTAGGGGTCGAGAGCTACGCGATGCGCGTCTGGCAGGGAGACCTCGCCGCCTGCATGCCCGTCCATGGCTGCCACGCTGGAACAGCGCCGTGTGCGGTGGGCGGCCGTGCTTCGGCGTGACGACGGGGCCGAGCTCGCCATCATCCGTGCCCCCCAGCGCGACCTGTACCACATCGGCGCGCTCCACCCCGGCAACCTGCATCCCGACGGACTCGTCACCCCGCCCGCAAGCGTGACCGTGCAGCCGATGCCGGCCTCCGCCGCCTGGCAGATCAACTCCCGCCTGCTGCCTGCCTACACGCGGGCCGTGCTCCACTGCCAGGTCAACTCCCTGAAGGAGGACCTGGACCGGACACGTCAGACCTACGATTCGGGCGCAGTTCCTGAGCCAGCGCCGAAGGATCTCATCGACTCCTTCGCCCGCTTCACCACGACGGCACCGCAGGTCACCGCCGCAGTGCGCGCCCTGGCCGCGCAGAGCGAGCACGAGGCTGCTGTCCTCCAGCGGGTGGCAGACGTCATTGCCGCTGGGGCCCGGGCCGGCACCGAGACCGCCGTGGCCCCTAGCACCGATCAGGTGGCCTGGTGGCTCGCCGAAGGCGGCGAGAGCCTCATCGACCTGGCTCGCCGCTCCGTGCCCAACAGTGAACCGCCCGCCACCGAGACGGGCCGGACCATCGCCTCCCCGCGTGCGCTTCCGCCCGCACCGGCCCGAAACGCCCCCAGCCCTCGCCGCTGACCCACGGCGCCCTACCGGAAGGAGATTCTCCCTCTTTGGACCCCGACATCCACTTCGTCTTCGGCAGCCACCCCCAGCACGGCTACGTCGCCGGCTTCAACTCCTCGCTTCCCGCTCACCTCGCCGACTGGTTCCTCACCCGTGTCCAGTTCGAGGCCGTCCCCGGTGAGCCGGGCCTGTACCAGCTCACCGAACCTGAGCACGACGGCCCGCGCCGAACCCGCCAGGCCGCCCAGGCCCTGCGCGCGCAGGGCTACGCCGTACACATCGACACCGACATCGCCTACGCTCCGGCCAGTTTCCCGCACCTTGTGCGGCCGAACGGGCTCACCGAGCGCCGCAGACGCATCGCCCAGGCTTCCACGGGCCGATCACCCCAGCGCAGCGCAGCGCCGACGACCTCGCCGCCCTCCGCCCGCCCGATCCCACCGAAGCCCACCTACGCGCCCACCGTTCACCTCGCGGGACACGGCAGGTGAACGCCTCTCCGGAGCCGATCCGCATCGCCCGAGCACAGTGTGGCCAGGTCGAGGTCGAAGGCGACTTCGATGCCTTCGCCGGGCACATCCTGCTCCGCGCCGGCTTCCTCTCCGTGCGGTCGTTGCACGGCCGCACGATCCGCCTCCCAATCGGCATGGGACACGACTGGGAGAAGGAACAGTCGACCTGGGCCGCGCAGATGTTGACCACCGCCCGCTATCCCGTGCGCCTCGACCCGGGCCTCGATACCCGCCGCACTCCACCCAACAGGCCCGCGGGTCTGGTCCGACCGCCCGCTATGACCGCCCAAGCACCCCCGCCCCGAGCAACACACCACTGAGCCCGACCAGGAGAACGCGATCCCCCTCATCCCCGACCCGCAGGACATTCACGAACTCGGTGCCAGGAACGGCGACTTCCGGATAAGGATGGCGCAGCTGGACCGCGAGACCGAGTCGGCCCTCGACACCGTTCGCGATCGGTACGGCCACACCGTCCGCCCCCAGGAAGCTGCCGCGATCCGGGCCCGTCGCACCCGGCTGGCCCTCAATGGATACCTGATCGACCTCGCCGATTCCGCGGTCCCCCTGCTCGCTGCTGCCCGCAGCGCACTGGACACGCTGCCGCCCGCCGATCACACCAAGGCGTGGCGTGACGTGCTCGACTCCCTGGCCAGGTCACACACGGAGATCCTTCGCGCGGCCGGCCAGCCCGCCGAGCGTGAGCAGCAGACAGTATGGGCTCATCTCTCCCACTGGGCGGAGCACAGCCAGATCGCCGCCCACCTCGCCGATCTGCACCACCATCAGCCCGGCCCCGAGTTCACTCCCGACGAGGCACAGGAGTGGACGGAGAGGGCCCAAGCAGCGCGGCACCGTGGCGAATTGGACTTGCTCGAATCCTGGTATGCGGCCGACGGCCGCCGGATCACCCTCGCCTACCTGATCGAGGACGACACCTCCGAAGTGATCGCCCTGACGGGAGATCTGGACGCATCCGGCTGGTGCGCAATCGGCCGGTACGACAACGAGTACGAAGCCGGGCAATCACTGCCACGACCGGTGCCCCCGGGTGTCCTTCACACCGACGGCCCATCGTCCCGCTTCAACCTCCCCGAACGGGCCAACGAACTCCACGTGGAGGAACTGCACCGCGACATCATCGAGGCACGCTGCGCGGGCGACGTCTCCGAAGCCCTACTCTTCGCCAGCGACCCCGGCTACAGCGCCGGTCCGGTGACGGGCCAGCCAGGCCACTTTCATTACGATGTCGGCCCGATGGCGCGCCTGCAGCACTTCATTGGCGAGGCGGCTGAGTTCTCTCACGCTCTGGACACTGTTCAGGGGCACCTGATCGGCGCCCGGCTCCACTCCATCGGCCGGCAGCTCGGGCTCCTGGCCCGAGAGGTTCACGAAGCGGCGAATGACCTCGGATCGACCGTCGCGGTCCTGCCACCACACCGCGTTCCGAAGCCGCCCCTTATGCGCCCGCGGCCCGCCCTGGAGACGACGCCCCCGCCCGCGCCGCCGCAGCACACCACAGCAACCGCGCGCCGTCCTTAGCAGCCCCTGTTCCCCAGAAAGCTCTCGTTGTCCCCAACCGCTGCAACTGTCTCACCACCGCGCATCATCTACGGCGCGGTGCTGGGCAGCCCATACGTCACCCGCCTCCTGGGCGGCACCCTCATCGGCCGACTGCCCAATGGCATGGCACCGGTGGCCATCGTCCTGTGGACCCTCGCGGCCGGACGCGGCATCGCGCTGGGCGGCCTGCTCTCCGCCCTGTACGGACTCGCCTCCGCGCTGTCCCAGCCGGTCAAGGGACACATGATGGACCGCTACGGGCAAAGCGCCGTGCACCTGCCGGCCGCGGCCCTCAACTCCAGCCTGCTGGTCGCTCTGCCGCTCGCCGCACCCCACGGCGGACCGGCACTCGCCACGGCCATCGTCGTCGCCGCCGGATCGACCGCTCCGCCGCTGGAAGCCGGGCTGCGGGCGCTGTGGCCCAGCATCCTGCCCGACCTGCGGCTGCGGCACGCCGCTCTCGCCCTGGACACAGGCACACAAGGTCTGCTGTACATCGTCGGCCCCCTCCTGGCCGCCGCCCTTTCCTCCATGCACAGCCCGGCTGCCGCACTCGCCATCACCGCCGCCCTCGGCCTGACCGGCACCCTTGTCGTCGCGACCGCGCCGCCGTCCCGTCGCTGGCGCTCCACGCCGACGACCAGTAGCACGGATACGGCGCGGCGGCTGGCCGGCCCGCAGCTCGCGTCGCTGTTCGTCGCGCTGGCCGGTGTGGGATGCGCGATCGGGGCCCTGAACGTTCTTGGCGTCGCCATGTCCGATGCCCACGGGCGGCAGATGCTCCTCGGGGCTGCTGCCCGCCGCGTTCTCGGCCGGCAGCTTCCTGGGCGGCCTGGTCTACGGCCGTCGTACCTGGCCCGGCCCCACCACACACCAACTCATCTTCTGTAGCGCTGCGTTCCTCGCCGGGTGGCTGGTGCTGCTGCCATTGCTCACGCTCCACGGCCCGTATGCAGCCACCGCGGGGGTCGCTCTGCCCGGTGCGTTCCTCACTGTGGTCGTCGCCTGCGCGTATGTGACCACCGACGCCCTCACGCCCACGGGCCGGACCAGCGAGGCGTACGCGTGGTTGATCTGCTCGATCGGCGTCGGGCAAGCGGCCGGCACCGCACTCGCCGGACGCCTCGCCGATCACGCGCTCGCCCTCGCCGCACTCCCTGCGGCCGGTGCCGCCTTCGCTCTCACCGTCCTGCTCCTCGCCCGCCCCGACCAGGGCGCCGACCGCCGCGGCCAACACCGCCGCCGCGTCTGAGCAGGCATTCCAACCCCCTTATCCTGTATGGAGATTCACCATGGCTGTCCGCACGAAATGGACCGTCGAGCACCTTTGTGGTCACTCGATCGTCCATGATCTGTCCGACCGTTCCGCCGACCGCCGCGCCGGCTTCGCCCGATGGCTCGCGGGCAGGGACTGCACCGCCTGCTGGAAGGCGTCGCGTGACGCCGACACGGAGTCCAAGGAACAGTGGCTCGCCGCCAAGCGCGCCGAGGAGCAGCAGGCCGCCGCCGAATGGGCCGAGAAGTTCGACATGCCGCCGCTGGAGGGGCCGGAGCGAGCTCTGGCCTGGGGCGAGCGGTCCCGCCACCAGCTGATGACGGCTGGGCACACCGCGCTGGTGGTCGAGGGGTCCTGGGACAAGGCGGACTGGGCGGAGCTGGAGGAGAAGGCCCGCTCCGTCGCCCGCGCCGGCTGGTGGATCGATCAGCGTGAGGCCGAGGGCACTGACCTGCTCGAACTCCTCGATGCCGCAGGCGAGGGCGACCGAGGGACGGAGAATCCGTTCCGCTGACGGAGGCGGAACATAGCGGGTGATCGCCGGTTAGTCAAACCGGCGATCCTGCGGACTATTGATCCTCCCGCCGCTACCCGCTCCGTGTGGAAGGACCCGCATGATTCCGCAGCCCTGGACGCCTCCGCCGACTCCGGCGCACGACCCGCTCACCCCCTTGCGGGACATCACCCATCAGCACTTCCAGGCCGGTGAACAGGTCATCGTCCTCAAAGGGGTTGCCGGCGGGGAGCTGTGGGGGGATGCGATGCGCATCGTCGCCCCGTCCTGGCACACCCCGACCGACGAGGACGGATGGCGGCTGCGCGATGCCACCGGAGGCGCGCAGACGTACGTCACCGCCCACCCCCGCTACCTCGTGCACCTCTCGCGCCGCTGCCCGGACTGCCTGATCTACCTGTGTGCCATGGAGGACCGCCTGCTGCCGAAGTATGCCGGGCACGACTCGCTGGTCGACTGCGGTTGGTACACCGTCACCGCCCTCAACCAGCTGGTACACATCGCCGATGTCCGGAGCGGCCGGTGACCCTCCCCGTGCTCCGCCCCGTCCGTGTCCTGCCTCTCCTCAAGACGAGGGTCACCGCCTTGGGAAGCACTCAGCCGTGATCCCCCGCCTCCACATTCGCGCCCACACCCCGCACGGCCCTCTCGCCGAGGCGCTGGGCCGCCCGGTGTCAGCGGCCGAAGGACTCACCGACCACACCATCGTCGCCCACTGGCCGGGCCTCGACTACTACACGTTGGACGACGAACAGAAGATCTGGACGTCCGTCCAGTGGGCAGAGCACCTCGAAGACCCCTACATGGAGCACCCATTCGCCGCTGGCCCCAAGGATGACCGCAGGGCTATCTCCCACCTCGACATCCGGCTCCACGCCGACGACCGTGAGCTGACCGGCCCCGAATGGGCCGAAGCCGCTCACCGGCTCGCCCGCGCCGCTGGCATCGAGGTCCCGGGCGACGAAAGAGGCTGCCGGTGGATCGCCGTCCAGGCCCAGCCCGGACGCCTCGACCTGATCGCCAACCTGATCCGCCTCGGCGGCACGTGGAACACCCAGCCTGCCAATGCCCTACGGCGCCTGTCGGACGAAGCCCGCCGCATCGAGCAGGACCTGCGCCTCACCCCAGTGCAACCCACTCATCAGCCGCAGGCCGGTGCCAGTCCCGTACCCACTGCCTCGGCACAGCTGGCAACCATCCTGTCGCAGCTCGCCGACGAGCAGGCCGGGCCACTGGCCACGGTGCGCGAACTCGTCGAGCACACCACTCACCAGATCGCACGGCGGCCGGGCGCAGCCGATGACGCCATGCTGCTCCGCCTGGAGCTGGTCGTCCGCCGGCTCCACTCCGCCCAGCGAGACCTCGACACCACGGCAGCCCAGCTGAGAGCCGCAGTCCCTCCCCGCGTAGCCGCTGCGCCGCCCACTGCAGAGCGCTCCGCCCACCGATCGCCGTAGGAGACACGCCTCTGTCCGTTGCCGACCGCTTCCTGAACATCCGCCACGACCCGCACTCCGATGAACTTCTCGCCCGCGGAGGAGACCCCGAGGCCCACAGCGTCCTCCAGCGCACCGGATTCGTCCCGGTCGTCCGCGTCCACGAGACCTACCACCGCGCCCCCACCGGCCTCGCCCGACCCGAGGAAACCCGCCTCGCCACCGAAGCAGTCGCCCGCCTTCGGTCCGCCGGATACCACGTCGACTGCGACAAGGAATTCGACACCGACTCGCTGTGGCCCAGTTACCCGCCGCTGGGCGCCCCCATCGCCCACCTCGCCGAGCGGATCCGTGAAGCCACCACGACCGACGATGCCGCCGACGCCCTCACCGAGCTGACCGCCGCCCACGACGGCATCCTCGCCGGCCTCGGCGAAATCCTCACCGCCACGGCCGAGTTCCACGAGGGCCTCGGTGACGCCGCCGACCCCCACGCCGCCCGGCGGCTGCGCTACCTCGCCGACGAGTACCTGCACATCATCCGCACTGACCTCGCCCACACCCGCAACGACCTCGCGGACCGGCACGCCCCCGCCGCGCACGATGCCGGCCCCGCCGCCCCCGGTGGCCGCCGGGCTGCGCCGCTGATTCCCACCTCGCCCAAGGACAGACACCATGCACAACCACGAAAACACCGAGCGCCTCGCCTCGTACGCCGACATCCTCGCGGGCGAGCTCCCCGGAGCCTGGAGCACCACCCACCTCTCGCCGGAAGCCACGGACGACCTCGCCGAGCTGACCGACCGGATCTGGGACCTGGACCTCGTCGCCGAGTCCCTGGCCGAGCACCCGCTCCAGCAGGCGGTCGTCCTCTCCCGGCCGGACGGAGCCCAGCTCGTCGTCATCGACCGGCACGACGACCCGGACGGATTCCTCATCGCCGCCGTCGCCCCCCGCAATCTGCCCGACGAGGCATACCGGGGGATACGCGAGCCGAACGGCATCGCTCTGAGCGATGACCCGTTCCAGGCCGTCGAGCAGATCACCGGCAATCTGCTGTCCCGCTACGAAACCTCGCTCGCCCAGGTCCGCTACAAGGCCATCGAGAATGTGCAGCCCTCCCAGGCGGACCAAGTCGTCCTCACCTGGCAGCCGGACGGAAGTCTCGCCGCCTTCGCTGTCGGCACAGATGCCGCCACTGTCCTGGCGGCCAACGGCTTCGTCCTTGACGGTGCCGGCGCCTACCGCCTGAGCGGCGACGACACCACTACCCAAGCCCGTGCCGTGCGCGAGATCGGCCCGCAGCTCGAAACGCACGGCATCGCCACCACCATCCAGCACCCGTCGGGCCGGATCCCGCCCAAGACCACCGCGCCGACGACACGTCCGACCCCGGCCGTCACCCGGGCCACACTCCCACGGTCCCGATGAAAGCCAGCACCGAGCCGCGCTTCTTCGTCCAGGACTACATCACCATCACCAAGGACCCCCGCACCGAGCTGGTCGTCGCCATCGGCGGCAACGGGCGGGCGGCAGACATCCTCCAGCGAGCCGGCGGCTTCCTCAACGCACCCGGCGCCGGTCGGGACTACCACCGTCTGCCCCACGGACTTACCGTCGAGCAGCAGCGCCTGAAGGCGACCGCTGCCTCACATGCCCTCCTCGCCGCCGGCCACAGCGTGCACCTCGACCCCGCGCTGAACGCGTTGGCCACGCCCGACAGTGAACGCGAATCGGCTCTGCGGTATCTGGCCCAGCTCTCCGAACGGGCCTCCCGCGCCGAGAGCGCCACAGAGATCGCCGAGATACTGACCGCGGTCGCCGGTCCGGCCGAGGGCCTGTTGCCACTCACTCGCGAGGTTGTCGTCAGGACTGTCATCGCCTGCTCCCGGCATCTGAACAGCGGGGGCGAAGACGCCGAGCCGGTCTCCCAGCTCGCGAACACGGCGGACTCGCTGTTGCGCGCCGCCCACCAAGTCCTCTTCGCCCGCAATCAAGCCGCGCGCGCGCCCCGCAGAATCCGCCCCCGGCAACAACGCCACCGCCCGCAGCCGGCCAACTTCCCGCACCCACGACTCGCCACCGCTGACCCGAAGGCCCCCCGGCGGCCGATCTGTTCCAGCAGATCCGTCGGGTGGCCCCGGCACACACCGCACGACCCACAGGAGAGACCCGTAGCACCCCGCACGCCCCCACCGATCTCCCACCTCCTCAAGCCCCGCCTCGCAACCGCGGTGTTCCGCCGCTACCTGCGCGCCTGCATCCCGACCATCCCCGCGTTCGGTGACCCTCCCAAGACTCCCGACCAGCTCCGCAGCCCCCGGCCCCGCACCCGCCCCGTCCATCCGGGAGGACCATGCCCCACCCCTACCCCTACGCCGACTACCTAGCGGACAGCATCGCCCGTCAGCTCACACAACTGAGCGCCAGCCTCTTCCAGTTGCCCGCCGACCAGGTCCCCGCACTCCTCGCTCGTGTCCTCGACCCGGAAGACGGCGTCCTCGGCCGGTTCACCTGCTTCTTGGACACTGGAGCTGTCTTGGCGAAGGACAGCGCGGAACGCGGCGCTCTGCCCCCCGAGGTATGTCTCGCCCTTAACCGGGCCGCCAACGAACTGCACGACATCGGCCTCGACCTGGACGAGCACACCAAGTCCCTCACCACCGGCACACCGGCAGTGGCGAAACCGGCCGTCGCGTCTCCCCTGGTCGTCAGGCGGCACCGGTGAAGAAGAACAAGCCCGGCTGGGGCTCGTTCGAGCAGCCCCAGCAGCACTACCTGGTCGAGCCGCGGCACCTGGCCGGCGGCGGAGACCTTCGGCACGTCACCGAGTACCTGCGCGCCTCCGGGTGGAAGGACAAGTCCAAGACCGGCGGGCCGCTCGTCTTCGACAGCCCGGACAAAAGCATCCGGATCGGGTACGACCCATTCACGCAGCCCGGCGGCTGGACGATCTCCGGCAAAAAGACCGCCTCGCAGGAAGCGTGGCACGCCATGCTCGGGAAGCAGGTGCCCGTGGAGATCGTGGCCGGAGTCACCGACGCACTGCACCAGCCGCGCTCCGCTCACGCTCCCAATGCCTGGGCGCCCCTGGTACAGCAGGGATGGACGACCGACGGGCAACAGCACTTCACTGCGGTCAGCCCCGACCGTGACGCGTGGGTGCAGTTCCACCAGGCCGGGCCGGGCGAGGCGTACTGGTGGGCCGGGGCCCGGTCCGAGCACGGCCGCGCCTGGGACGCGATCTTCTCCCCCACGACCCCGATGCACCTCGTCCAGGGGTTCTCGGCCGCTCTGGCCGACCCGACACCGGTGATGCGCCCGCTCGGACTCGTGCCCGCGTCCAGCCGGATCCGCACCAGGTCCGTCTCCGTGTTCCCCTCCGAGCTCGGTGCCTGGCAGCAGGCCCGGATCAACGCGGCCCGTGCCGCCACGTGGGCCCGCAACTCCTGGGCAGCCGGCCGGCCCCGTGCCACCGCCCGCCCGCACGCAACTGCCGGCAGTGCCCGGGCCCGGCGCTGACCCGCCCCAACCGCACCACCTCGTCCGCGCACCGCATCACCCTCTCCGCCAAGGACTTCATGCCCCACCACACTCCCGACGCCCCCGTGCCCGACCAGATCCGCCAGGCCACCCGGACCCTGGCCGACCTCGCCGCCTACCTGCGCACCTACCCCCCGGCCGACAAGGCCGTGCCGCTGCTCGTCCCGCTCCTCGACGAGAACAGCGGAGCTCCCATCCTGCTCGGCGACATCCTGCGCAGCGCCGCCCGCCTCATTTCCCAGCAGGCAGCCAGGCCCATGGCCGACGAGACCCGGCAGATCATCGACGGCCTGCGCGAGGCCGCCCAGGAGATCACGGACTGGCATGTCCTGCACTGGGACGTCCAGCGTCTGAGCGCAATGCCGGGCGAGCTCACAATCCCGGCGCCCCAAGATCAGTGATCCCCTACCTCATCACCGGTGCCGCCGACCCCCGCACGCGGATCTGGTTCGAGACCCGCCCTCGGCATCTCGCCGGGGGCGGCGATCCCCGCCGTATCACCCAGACCCTCCGCGCCGCGGGCTGGAAGAGCCATTCCGATCCGGACTATCCCCACGTCGCGCTGGCCAGTCCCGACTACCAGCACTCGTTGATCCTGGAACCCGGGACTGCTCCATACAGCGCTTGGTGGCGCATCTGCGGGCAGGACGAACAAAGCAGCTGGTACACCGAGTTCGGCGGCAATACCCCCGTCGAGATCCTCTCCGCGCTCACCGACGCCCTGCTCCAGCCCGCGCCCGAGACCACGCCGGACGTCTGGCCGGCCCTCACCTCGGCGGGCTGGACCTACCAGCACTACGAGAACGGCAACGAGACCGCCTCGCACCCGGACGGCGTCCTGAGCCTGCGCCGCTGGACCGTCGAACCGGCCGAACGGTTCTACTGGACCGCCGAAGCCGCCCTTCCCAACGGAGGCGGCGGCGAGAGCCGGCTGTGGAGCGCCTCTCTCGACGACCGCATGCCCCCGCATCTGCTCGCCGCCGTCGCCAAAGCCCTGGCCAGCAACGAGCCCGTCCAGCGCGGCATGTACGACGTCCCGCACAACCACCTCGTCACGCAGGAGGCGCGCGGACCGCAGGGCGAGGAGCTCGCCGCTGCCCATGAGGCCCGTCTCAAGGCCGTCCGCACTGCAGCCCGTAAGGCCCGGCGCCTGGCGGCACCGCAGGCCCAGCCGGCAGTCGCACCGTCCACGCGCAACAGCGCGGTCCACCGCTGACACGAACCGGCAGCGTCCGCACCGCCACAACAGCCATCTTCTGCCCGACCGAAAGCCGCCCTTTGCCCTCCTCAGCGTCAACCCCAACTCCCGAACACCAGTTCCGGCTCGACCACCTCGCCGCGTTCCTCCGCGAGAGCAAGTTGATCCAGGACACCTGGAGCGTGTACTCCGACGAGCAGACTGACATCGACGGCGTGCCGTACGACGAACACGACTACGCGCTGCACCAGGACCGCCGGCACGCCGACACCTGGCGCGCCTTCGAACGGGTCCGCTACAGCGGCGAGACACTGCTGGCCACGGCCGAACACCAGCTGCAGCAGCTTCCCGCCCACAAGATCCAGGCCCGGTGGGTGTGGGAGCTCGGCACACTCCACACGGCCCTGGAGCAACTTCGGACCCTGCAGTCCGAGTGGGTGGAGTTCCGGGATTCCCTGCCGGCATCCGCAGGCCCGGGCACAGAGCAGTACGACGACCCGCTCGCCGATCGCAATGCGGACGCCTGGTCCTCGTTGGACGACTGGGCCACTCACGGCCAGAGCATCCTCGACATCCACGTCGCAGCGCGGCAGGCCCCGTCCCCGCTGACGACCAGCGCGCCCGTACAGGCGCCTGCGCCGGCTGCCCGGACCGGAACGGTCCGGAGGTGAACGTGCCCCAGACACCCGAGACCGTCGAGGTCGAGTTCATCTCCCCGCGGCACCTGGCCGGTGGCGGTGATCCCGCCTGGATCACCGTTCCGCTCCACCGCGCCTGTGGCTGGAGTCACGGCGACGACCCCCTGATGCCGCGCGTCATCCTCTCCAGCCCCGACCAGAAGGCCCTCCTGCGCCTGGAGCCCGACCCCGACGGCCAGTGGTGGACCCTCCACCACGCCCGTACGCCGGACCGCCCTGCCTGGTACGCGAGCTTCGGAGCCCGCACACCGGTCGAGATCATCGCCGCCTTCACCGACACGCTCGCTGCCCCGGACACGGCTGCGACCGCGTGGGCCGACCCGCACGAACCGCTGCGACAGGCCGGCTGGTCACCTGCGGCAGGGGCGGATGGCTTCGTTTCACCCGACGGAACCGCGTACGTCGAGCGCCTGGGTGCTGGCCCTTGGTTCGTCACCACCACGCTCGGCCTAGGCCGGATGGTGTGGCAAGCCAGGTTCGACGAGCACACCCCGCCGCACCTGCTCGCCGCGTTCACCGCCGCGCTCGTCGACCCGAGCCCCGTGCCGCGCACGGACAGCCCGCGCAGCCTCCCGACCCGCAACCCGGACCTCGTCACCCGTTCCCACCGGGAGGTGCCGGCCGTGCAGGTCGCCTCTGCCCTGGAAGAACGCGTTCAGACCCTCGCCGCCCGCCGCGCCGGCCCGGCGACGAGCCCGAGCGCCCTGCGCCCGCCACTGCCCCGGAACGGCCGCAGTCGCTGACCTTTGTCCCCGCCTGGAAGCACGTAGCCCCCTCTTGCCCCCTTCCTCCAGCAACTCCGACGGGTACGACATAGCCTTCCGGATTCTTCTCGGAGTCCTCGCCGTCGTCGTCCCTCTCTCGAACCTCGCCTGGCTGTCCGGCAACATCACCGCCTACCTCACCGACCTGCCCTTGGCGCCGTACCAGCCGACTGCAGCTCTGCTCCACCCCGACCAGCTCTGGCCCCACGCCGGAGAAACGTCCCTGCTCATCGGCGCCCGCGTCGTTCCCGTCACCGCCCTCCTGGCGCTCGGCGCCGCAGCCGGCGTCCTGTGGTCCCGGAAGAAGAACCGCGGCGGCCGGAAGAAGAAGATCACCGGCATGGCCAAGGCGCGGGACATCGAGCCGCTGATGGCCAAGGCGATCACGGACAAGGCCCGCTCCCTGCGCCCGAGTCTGAAGAACGCCAAGCACATCGAGGCCCACGACACCGGCATCCTGCTCGGCAACCTGCAGGGCACCCGGCACGAAGTGCGCATGGGCTACGAGGACGTGGCTGTCGCCATCATGGCGCCCCGCTCGGGCAAGACCACCAGTCTCGCGATCCCTTCCATCCTGCACGCGCCCGGCCCGGTACTGCTGACCTCGAACAAGGCCGCCGGTGACGCCTTCACCGCCACCTACGACGCCCGCGGCCGTGTGGGACGGGTGTGGTCGATGGACCCGCAGCAGATCGCGCACGCCGCACGCGAGATGTGGTGGAACCCGCTCGCCGGCGCCAAGTCCCTTGACGGAGCAGGGCGTTTGGCCGGCCACTTCCTCGCCGCGTCGGTAGATGCCTCCCAGCAGGGGGACTTCTGGTCCAAGGCCGGCAGCAACATCCTGTCCCAGCTGTTCCTCGCCGCCGCACTCGACGACCGGCCCATCACCGACGTGATGCAGTGGCTGGCCTTCCCCGCCGACCGCACCCCGCTGGACATCCTGCGTGACCACGACTTCACCGCGGTCGCCTCCCAGCTCAAGGGCACCGTCGAAGGGCCGCCGGAGACCCGTGACGGCATCTACGAGACGGCGAGACAGTACGCGTCCGCGCTGCTCAACTCCGAGATCGCCGCCTGGGTGACACCGCAGAAGGACGTCGCGGAGTTCCGGCCGTCTCAGTTCGTCACCTCCACCGACACTCTCTTCCTCCTGAGCAAGGACGGGGGCGGAGGGGCGAGCGCGCTGATCGCCGCGTGTGCGGACTCCGTGATGCGGGCCGCGACCGCGCAGGCCGAACGCGCCGGCGGACGCCTCGACCCGCCGATGCTCGCGATCCTCGACGAAGCCGCCAACGTCTGCAAAATCTCGGACTTGCCTGACCTGTACTCCCACCTCGGCAGCCGGGGCATCATCCCCATCACCATCCTGCAGTCCTACCGCCAGGGCCAGAAGGTCTGGGGCGACGCGGGCATGGACGCGATGTGGTCCGCATCGACCGTGAAGGTCATCGGCTCCGGCATCGACGACCCTGATTTCGCGGACAAGCTCTCCCGGCTGATCGGCGACCATGACGTCGAGACCACCTCCACCTCGCGCTCCGAGTCCGGCACGTCGACGTCCGTATCGATGCGCCAGGAGCGGATCCTGCCCGCCGACGCGATCCGCGCCCTGCCCAAGGGGAGCGCGCTGTGTTTCGCCACCGGCATGAGGGTCGCGATGCTCGACCTGCGCCCCTGGTACGCGGAGCCCGGCGCCGACGAGCTCGGTGCCGCCTCCGCCCGCGCGTCTAAGGCCATCACCGCCCGCGCCGTCGCCAAGCACTCCCCGGCCCAGTCCGACTACGACCAGGCCGCATAACCGGTCCCGGCTGCGCTCCGTCCCGGTCCACTCCCGCCACACGGCTGGCAACCAGTCGTCTTCCGCGTTCTTCAATCTCGCACAACCGGAGTTGTCTTGCAGAGCACCGAACTGATCGAGCACGCCCGTCTTCTCAGTGAGGTGGCCTCTGCGCTGACCGCGCTGCGAGCGGATGTGGACCGCATACGGCAGGGCGAGATTGCCAAACCAGTACGCGAGATCGCGCCTGTCAGCCTCCACGTTCAGGAACTTGCCCTGCAGTGCACGCGACAGCTCCACGACCTGTCGGTCAGCCAGTACGCCACCATGAAGCGCGGCGAGCAGAACCTGGCGCACCTCGTCGGCGCCTGCTCCCAGATCTCGCTCGCTGCCACGCTGTGCAACCTGGCGATCCATCATCGCACCGAGGTCCTGCTGTACGACGACGCAGACCCCACCCCTGCGGCCAGCCGTGACCAGCTCCGACGGGCCAGTGACGAGATGCAGCAGGCCGCGGTCACTTATCGCGCCCTGGCATTCCGGCTCTCCCGCCGCCTCGCGTCGCCCGCCGCTCCCCGTCAAGGCCCGCACACCATGCCCGACGACTCCACTGTGACGCTGCCGGAACCGGCCTCAACGGCTGTCGCGCACGCAAGGCGTTGACGGAGTCCGCGTGCCCCCCCCTCCCGCACCTGTACCTGTCCTCAATCGGAGATCCCGTGTCGTTCGTAGACGTACCGGATGTGTTCATCGGGTCCACCGATGACGACCACACGTTCGTCGTGCTCAACCGTCCCCTTCGCGGCGCCAACCGCGTGCTCACCGCTGCCGGGTTCACTGCCCGTAAGGTGCGCGGCCGGACGGTCTACCTCCTGCCGCCCGGTCTGCCCGAGGATGCCAACGAGAAGGCCGGCATAGCGATGTACGGGCTCCTGGCTCACACCCACGACCTGGTCGACCTTTCCCGGACCACGCGGTGGAACCCGAAGGAGCCTGCGCCCGACCCTGACCTCCGCTTCACCTTCACCGGTCCCGTTCTCACAGCGACCGCTGATACGGACGAAGCCCGCTCGCTTCTCGGCCGGCACGGCTTCGCTCCCTCGGCCGAGGGCACCTCATACGGGCTGGTCACTCCGGTAGACGAGCTCGGTCTGCTGAGCGCTGTCGTGCGTGCCGAAGCCCACGCTCATGCCGACGGCATCGGCGTCCGTATCGATCTGGGCATCCCTACCCCCGATGCGATCCCCGCCCCGCCCGTCGCTCCTTCGTCCCCCGTACCCGGCAGCCCGGCTGCAGGGCCGACGCGGCGCCGCACCCACTGACCTACCTCGGAGGCCCACTATCGCCCTACGCCAGATCGACCTGCCTCTGCAGATCGACCTACTCCGCAAGCTCGGCGCCGACTTCACCGCCCTGCACACCACTGTCACCGCGCTGGATGGCCGGCCGGGGAGCGAGCTGCTGAAGCAGCTCGGTCCGCAGATCCTCTCCGTCCACGAACTGGTCGGCCGCACGCTGGTCCGACTGTCCGTTCTCGACGGCAGCCAGTACACGGCCGTACCCGGCAGCCGCTCCTCCCTGGAAACACTCAGCGAGGTCGTCGCCTCGGCCGCCGTAGCCGCCTCGCAGCTGGCCAGGGCCGTCGCCGACAACCCACTCGAAGCCGCCCCCTTCACCGGGACACCCGACGACGCGGCCACACGTCGGGCCCGGCTTGCCAATTCCGCACCCATCCTGGTCAAGAGCCTGACCACCGCCGTCCACCACCTCGCCCTGTGCGCGGCCTGCTGCCACCACACCGCCGCCGGCATTGCCCGCGATCTGAAAGATCACCCCGAACACCGCCCCCAGTTGCCCGAGTTGTCCGACGCCCAGTACGCGGCCCTCGACAAGATCGCCCAAGGAGGCGCAAACCACTACACCAGCCGCAGCGACAAGACGAGCGTCCGGGACGGCGACGGCCACATCATCCACACGAAGCCTTTCAACGTGCTGCTGAAACACCGCCTGATCCGCATCCACGACAGCGTCTCCGCGATCGTCCCCCGCGAGATCGAGATCACCGCCCGCGGAAGGCTGGTGCTGGACATCCAGAAGCCCGGCCGGGCCCAGTCGGCGTCACCGGGCAACGTGCCGGCACCCGTCAAAGGCGGTAACAGGCGCCGATGACCGACTCGGTCCCCGCTGATCCGCCTGCTCAACCGGCCTCACGCACAGACTCGCCACACGAAGAAGACCCCACACCCATGCATGACATAGACCTCTCCTCCCAGATCGGCCGGCTACGACATCTCGCCGCCGGCTTCGAAGCTCTCCGGTCCCAGGTCCTCGACCTCGCCCTCGCCCTCGCGCCGGGCACTACCGCCTTGCGCAGCATCTCCCCGGTGTTCCACACGGCCCAGGGCATGACCGCCAGACTGACGGCCCAGGTCTCCGAACTCGCCGGCAGCCCGTACACGACCGTGGCCGGGAGTATGGAGTCTCTGGACGCCCTCTGCTCAGCCATCGGCTCGGCCTCCCTGGCCAGCTGCGACCTCGCCCATGCCATGGCCCGCAATCCTCTGGACGGCACGGGCTTCGGCGGCACCACCGAACACGAGGCCCGGTTCCGCGAGGCACGGCATGCCAAAGCCGTCCCGGTCATGGCCGAGCACCTCCAGGACGCCGCGGAGCAGCTGGACTTGTGCGCGACGGTCTGCGCCTACGTGGCCACCGGAATGTCCAAGGACATCGCCCCCGCCTCCACGAACACCGTCCGGCGCAATGCCTCGCAGCCGCTGAGCGACACCCAGTACGAGGCGCACGGCGCCCTGGCGACAGGGGGGAGCAAGGATGGAGACGAAGGGCAGGGGATCCGCCGGCGTCGCTGTCCCCGACGGGAGCCGCGTCACCATCGCCACCTTCCAGTCCCTGGACAAACGGGGCCTGGTCCATCTCGACACCTCCGTGCCACTGGTCCGCGGACGCAATATCACGGTGACAGCGGACGGGCACCGCGTTCTCGCACACCACCGGAGCGGCGCCTCTGCGGCTGCCGTTCCAGCACCGGCTGCCCCTGCGGCAATCCCCGCCCGGGGAGCGCGCCGATGACCCAGTTCCGGCCCGACGAACGCGTGCTGGTCTCCCCGCGGTATCTCGCAGGAACGGGAATCGGCCGGCTCCGTGATGCCATCAGCCCCCTGACCTCCCTGTTCGACTGGACATCCGAGCGGCTCGTGACCGGTCGCATACTCCTCAGCAGCCCCTGCCACGAGATGTTCCTCGATTTCGCTCCCGACCGCCAGGACGGCATGTGGTGGACACTTGCCCACCACGAGCCTTACTGGCAGGCCGAGTTCAGCCGCCAGACGCCCGTCGAGGCCGTCGCCGCCGTTACCCAAGCCCTGCCTCAAGTGCTCGGCGACCACCGTCATGCCGACCGCATCCCTCTCGCCACCGAAGACGTCGCGCACATCGCCAAGACGAGCGGCTGGGACCTGTCGAAGACAGCCTCGGGTGTGACATGGACGTCCCCCGACGGGCACTGCGCCGTGGAGCACACCACGAACCCGGAGCACCCGTGGCGGATCGTCCACTCGGTGTACGACGGGTTCGACACCCACTGGCGCGCGACTTTCACCCGCGACGTCCCCCAGCAGCTCGTCGCCCAGTTCCTCGCGCACGTGTCCGACGAGGCACCTGTGGAACGCCGGTTCGCAGACATCCCAGTCCTCGCACTCGACTCCGCCCTGATCACGTCCACGCACACCAGCGGTCTCGGCCCACACGCCGCGCACGCGTTGGCGCAGGTCGCCCGAGTTCTCACCACAGACAGCCGAGCCTCAGCCTCCCGAAGCGTCCGCTGATTGGCGCGCCTCTGACGAGGCCGACCGATCAACCGGCCCGCGGACACATCCCTCACTCGGGCCGGTCACGGCCCGCATCGTTGCCGCTGCCTGGCAGGGACCGCACACCTCTTGCCCAGCACTCCGCTTCGTACACGTCACGAAAGACCCATTCTATGACGACCGCGCTGTCCGACCATTGCCAGCTCTTCGACCTGCCCTCGCTTCCCGAGCGACTCATCACCCTGGCCGACGACTTCATCGTTCACGGCGACCTGCTGAAGGCGCTCGCTGCCACTGGCCACCTGCAAGGGTCAGCCCTGCGCCAGCAGATTCCCACCACTCAGGAACTTGCCGTACTCACACTGGGAGTCCGGGAATCCGTCGAGGGCACGCTCCGCAGCACCCCAGCCGTAGTCGATGCTTCCCTGCGCCTGCGACAAACGGCCTACCTGGCAGCAGGCGCCGCCGAGGAACTGCGTGGCCTCCTGATCCTCAACGATGCCGGCCACAGCGTTGCCGCGCACCAGGCCGGGATGGCCAAGGATCTGACTGCTCTCGGCGCGGAAACCTGTGTCGCTCTCGCCGAGACAATCGCTGTCGAGACACTCCGTCAGCGAGTAGCACAGACGCGCGAAAACGCGCACCGGCTCGCCTCCGCAGACCTTCCCGCCATGCACGCCGTGGCCCGGGGCAAAGCCCACGTCACGCTGATGCTCGGCAGGCAGTACATCTCGAACGACGACGGGGCCCGTCTGAGCATCAACACCATCCGGGACCTGGAAACAAGAGCGCTCATCCAGCGCGAGGACGCGGACCAAGAAGGCAAGCCCCAGCGTCTTCGCCTCACTGCAGCCGGAGTCAGTGCACTCGCCGGCTCATTCGGACAAGCGCCGTCCACCACACCCGGCCATCAGAGCAGCCCCTCTCCTGTCCATACGCCGGCGCCCATGAAGCGTCCGCGCTGACTACCCGCGCTGTACACCCGTCCCACATCTGTGGCGTTCCTCTGGTCCCCGGCCTTCCCTCGCAGCGACAGAACACGCCTCAACACCCCTGTTGGAAATCCCGATTGCCTCTACCGCTCGCCAGTGCTCCGCCCAGCACTCACCCGCATCCCTGTCCGACTTCCTTGGGCGTGTTCCTGCCCACTGGCCTCGTGGCCCCGCCCGCCGAGCGGCGTACCATCGACGCGCTCTCCGAGAGCGGGACCGACCTCTTCGAGATCGGCGTCCCGCACCGAGCACCCGTCCTGGACGGTCCGGTCATCACCTGCGCCTACCACGAGGCACTGGACCGCGGCACCCGTGTGCGCGATGTGCTGAGCACGGTCTCGCACGCCGCCTCACGCGCCCCGGTCGTGGTGATGGCGTACTGGGAGTCCGTCGCCCGGTACGGGCCGCGCCTGTTCGCCCGTGACATGAGGTCGGCCGGAGCCGCGGGGATCATGGTCGTCGACCTGCCCGACTCCCTGGCCGGGACCTGGGCGGCCACGCTCACCGAGACCGGCCTATCGTGCCCACGGCTCGTGCCCCCGCACACCGCAGACGACGCGCTCGACGAGGTGTGTGCGTCGGCGTCCGGGTGGCTCTACGCCCCAGCCACCCACCACCCCACCGGCTACCAGGGTCCTGTTGACCTTGAGGCCCTGAACCGTTCGGTCCGAAGGCTGCGGAAGGCTTCAACGCTTCCGGTCGTCTCGGGCATCGGGATCTCCACCCCGGCCCTCGCCCGGGCCGTCGCGCCGCTGGTCGACGGTGTCATGGTCGGTTCTCCCATCGTGGGCGCCCTCACATCGGCCGGCCGCGAAGCAGCAGCCGCTCTCGTCGCCGACTTCGCCACCGCCGTCAGTGCACCCGCCGAGGACGCAACCCATGAGTGAGGCCAGCGAGACCACGATCGCCGTCGAACTTGCCGTACTCGGCAATGGCGCCGCCGCCCTGTGCACAACACTGCGGAGCAAACCAGCAACGAGCTGGTCCCACCAGGTGCTGGACATCGTGACGGCCCAGGACCTCGCCAAGAAGGCCCTGTTCCTGTTCCTTACCTTCTCCGAGCAGCCGGCGTGCACCCGGCCAGAGGGACGCCAGGCTCTGGTGGACCTGGGCCGTGTCGCGGAGTCGGTCCAGGTCGTCTCCGCCGAGCTGACAGCTGCTCTTGCCCGCAAGGCGGAGAACGCGCGCGTCGCCGCACTGCGTAATACCAAGCCGATCTTCATCGGCCCGTCACCCGCGCAACGCGTCGCTGTCGCCGTGGACCTGCTGGCCAAGGTGCCGGCCCAGTGCGCGGAAGGAGCGAAGTGGGTGTCCGCCGCCGAGCGCCTCCAAGCCGCCCGTGACCGCGCCGCTTCCACCACTCCGCCGACGCCCGCCGCTGCTTCCACGGCCCCGCCCCGACACCGCTGATCCCTCAGCACACCACATCCCCTCCCGTATTTCCCGGAGTCCTTCCTCTTGTCCCAGCCTCGTCACCGTATTCTGTCGCTCGGCGCCGGAATTCAGTCCAGTACGCTTCTAGCCCTCTCCGCCGAGGGCGTTCTCCCCAGGGTCGATTACGCGATTTTCGCCGACACCGGATGGGAACCCGCTGCCGTCTACCGTCACCTTGACCGGCTCGAAAAGGAAATAGCCGAACCTGCCGGAATTCCGGTCCTCCGCGTCTCCTCCGGGAACATTCGCAGGGACGCCCTCGACCCGGAGCACCGATTCGCCTCGATGCCTCTCTACATCCTGAACAAGGACGGGAAGCCGGGAATGACCCGGCGCCAGTGCACTGGCGAATACAAGATAAAGCCGATCAAACGACAGGTCCGAGACATTCTCGGATACCCCTATCCGACCCGAATACCCAAGGGTGTCTTCGTCGAGCAGTGGGTCGGCATATCCACCGATGAATTCCATCGCGCCAAGGATGCCGATGTCCAGTACATGCGCAACCGGCATCCGCTGATCGACGATATGAACTGGTCGCGCACGGACTGCATCAGCTACCTGACATCCCTGGGGCTGGCCGACACCCCGAAATCGTCCTGCCTGGGGTGCCCCTTCCACGGCAACGCGCAGTGGCGGAACATCAGGGACAACTCTCCGGCCGAGTGGGCGGACGTGGTGGAATTCGACGCGGCCATCCGCAACGGAAACGCCCGGGCAAATGCCAGCGGGAACCGGCTGCTGGGCGAGGCATATCTCCACCGCTCCCGCGTACCACTCAGCGAAGCCCCCATCGATCACGTCACCGCAGCCGAATGGGCGGCACTCCAGCAGGCATCCGGCACCACGCTGCCGGATGCCGAGCAGCTGGAGGTGGGTGTCGCCGACGGCTGTACACCATGGGCGTGCCGCGGGTCGGAAGCAGATCCCTCGCAGGACGATTTCGGCCTGGCCGCATGAGAGGACTCGTCCTTGATCTGTTCGCGGGTCCGGGCGGTTGGAGCCATGCTCTGGCCGTTCTGGGTGTCCGGGATGTGGGTCTGGAATGGGATGCATGGGCCTGCAAGACCCGTGCCGCCGCGCGGCTGCGGACCATACGCACCGATGTCGCCCTCTACCCGGTTCATCCGTTCGTCGGCCGGACCTGGGGCATGTTGGCGAGCCCGCCCTGCCAGGCATGGTCGATGGCCGGCAAACGGCTCGGGCTGCTGGACCAGCCACTCGTGCACATGGCCGTCGCCGACCTCGCCGAGGGCCGCGACACCCGCGAAAAGCTCCTCGCTTCCTGCCGGGACGCGCGCAGCCTTCTGGCCGCCGAACCCATGCGCTACCTCCACGCCCTGAACACGGTCGGCGAGCCTGAGTGGGTCGCCATGGAGGAGGTCCCGGACGTCCTGCCGCTGTGGAGGCAGTACGCGGCGATCCTCCGGACCTGGGGATTCTCGGTCTGGACCGGGATCCTGAACGCCGCCGACTACGGCGTGCCGCAGACCCGCAAGCGGGCGATCCTTCTCGCCTCCCGCACCCGTACCGCCGAGCCTCCGCCGCCCACACACGCCCGGTATCCCGAGCCGGAGAGCCTGTTCGGGCCGGGCCGCGAGCAGTGGGTGTCGATGGCCCAGGCGCTCGGCTGGGGTGCCACCGACCGGCCCGTACCGACCGTGTGCGCGGGGGGAGGTCCCGGTGGCGGCCCCGAGCCCTTCCCGTCCGGTTCACGCAAGACACTCACCGACGCCCGTGACCGCGGCACGTGGACGCCCCGGTCGGACAGCGCCGTCCGGCCGTCCCTCCGGACGGCCCGGCGCGATACCGGCGAGAGCTGCACGGCGACCGCTCCCGCACCGGCGTGCACCTGTGAGGCGCACCGCTGGTCCTGGTCTCTGCGGAGCAATAACCAGGCCCATGCCACCGTCCGGCCCATGTGCGAGCCGGCGGGGACGCTGTTCTTCGGGCACCGTGCGAATGAGTGCACCTGGATTGCCGAACCTCCCGCCGCCCAGCAGGCGGAAGCGATGTCAGTGCCCGTGCCGGAGCCGATCCGGATCTCCGCCCGTGAGGCCGGCCTGCTGCAGACGTTCCCGGCGCACTACCCCTGGGCGGGCAACAAGGGCGCGCAGTTTTCTCAGATCGGAAACGCCGTCCCCCCGCTGCTCGCGGGCCACCTGCTCGCCCCGCACCTGGGCGTCTCCCCCAACGCCGACGACTTCACCCTGGTCGCCTGATGCCACGCACGCCCGAACCCGAAGCGGACGGCCTCGACGCCATCCCATCGCCGCCTGCGGTGTTTCACATCGAACAGGCGCTCCTCGGTGCGCTCCTGCTCGATCCGCGGCACCTCGACGACGTGACCGGGATCGTCCCCGCCTCGTTCTCCACCGCCGCGCACACCGCCCTGTTCGCCGCGATCGGCTCGCTGCCGGCCCCGGACCCGGTCGAGCACGCCACCACCACGAAGTGGCTCGACCAGGTAGTCGCCGCCGCCCGCGACCAGGCGCGCGGACTGTCCACCCTTTACGTGCAGAACCTGATCCGGGTCTGCCCGTCGGCCCGGCACGCGCCTGCGTATGCCCGGATCGTCGAGGCAGAGCACTCCCGTCGCCGTCTCGCCTCCGCCGCCCAGCGCCTCATGCGCACCGCTCGGGACATCTCGCTCCCGCAGCGCGTGGCCACCACCCTCGCCGAAGCAGAGCAGCTCACCGCCGTGGTGGACGACATCTCCGCCCGGTTCCCGCCGCACGCCGGCTCCCTGCCCCGCACCCCGGCACCACCGCCGGCCACCTGCCACGACGAAGAGGCACTCGACGAGGAGAGGCTGCTGCTCGCGACCTCGACCGCGCACGCGAGAAGCGTCAGCCGGATGCGGTGGCTGGCCCCCGGCGACTTCACGCACTCGCTGCACGCCGGACTATGGCAGTGCCTGAACGCTCTGACCCGCCGCGGCACCCCCGTCGATCCCGTGACGGTCCTGTGGGAGGCGCAGCACCGCGGCCTTCTCACCACCGGAGCCAGGCCGAAGGACCTGCTCGACCTCCTCTCCGGGACTCACGGATCTCCGGAGCACTGGGGCGAACGCATCCTTCAGCGCTCCGTCCTCATGGCCGCCCATCACACCGGCCGGTGCATCGAGGCATTCACCGACGACCCGGCCACCACGCCGTACCAACTCGTCACCGGCAGCCGCCGCGCGCTCGCCGACCTCTCCGCAGTTCGGGCGCGCTGGCAGCACGCCACCTCACCCACACCGACGAACAACCCCACACGCGCCAAGGCCACGGCGGCTCGGGCCGGTCCGCCACGGGCCACTGCCCCACCCACCGCCCGCAATTCCCGCTGACCCCGAACCCATCGACGGCCGGACGTCCGCAGTCCGGCCGCCGACAGAAGAGAGCACACCTTGGTGACCACCCCGTCCATCGACGCGCACGTGCGGCTCGACATCCACCCGGTCCGCTCCAGCGCCGTAACCGCCGCCCTGACCGGCACCCAGGCCCACGTCGCGCACATGGCGCTGGAGGCCGACGGCTGGGTCGCAGTCGCCGAGAACATCCTCGTGCTCGCTCGCATCGACCATGAGGAGCCGTACTGGGCGCAGAAGGCTGCCCAAGCCCTGAATACCGGGGGGATCACCACCGAGATTACCCCCAGCCTGCGGGAAGCGATCGACGAGGAATGGACCTGGGCCAACTACCCGATGCCCTGGTGCACCCGTAGCGAAATCCGCGAGGTCTCCAATCAGGCCCAGAAGATCTACGACGACATCCAGTACGGCCACCTCCTCATCCACGCCCACGCCCAGGACAGCCACACCACCGTTGCGGTCGGCACCTACCTCAGCGGCGGAAAGAGCGTCTACCTCCACGGTGAGAACCATGTGCGGCAGATCGCCGACACCTTCGACTCACCGGCGCAGGCTCTGGCCGCCTTCGAGAAGGCCCACGGCGACACCATGAGTCCCGGACCAGCACCCAAGACGGACACGGAGCGCGCCGCAGCCAGAGCCCGAACCTCCCTCGAAGCACCGGCAGTCGAGCCCGAGGCACCCCTCCCCACACCGGAGACCGTCCCCGCCTACGCCGCCGACGCCGGCGACCACGACGCTGCCCTCGGCACGTTCCTCGACACCCATGGTGACTGGCAGAAGTGGCGAACCTGGTCCGATGAGACCACCCACGCCATCCACGAGGAACAGACCCTGCGCATCGAGCGCATCCACGATGCCCCCGCCCACGAAGCCGCATGGACCGTAGCGGCGTACGAAACACCGGTCTCCGCCCGAATGTGGGTCCTCACCGCGACCGGCAGCACCCCCGCCCCAGTGCTGCAGGACCTGCTGCATCACCTCGCCCACAACGACGTCTGGGACACAGCCCTCGGCTCCCCGGTGGGGGAAAACACCGTCACCGCCGCCACGCAGCCTCTCACCGATGCCGGATGGGAACACACCGTGGACGGACGCTGGATCCGCTGAACATCCCCCGCCGGAGACGCGGGAGTCCAAGCGGGAGTCCAATTCGACGCCTTCGCCGCGCAGCACCCCATCCAGAACCTCGACACCTGGACCATGTGGGCGGGCCCGAACCTCGCCCGCGCCACCTGGCTCCTCGCTGCATCTCGTTACACCCCCAGCGCGCTGCTGGCCGACCTGTCGGAAACCCTCGCCCACGGAACCGGGACTCGCCGGCCACAGACCACTGTTCGAGCACACATGACGAGCCTTCTCACCACACCGCTGGCCACTGCGGCGGCCAAGGCCGAGACCACCGTGAGCCGCTCACGCTGATCACCTGGGGACAGAGCGACGGACCGTCATACACCAATGCACCACAACCCAATCACCCGCTACCTCACCCACGGGCGAATCGCTTATCGCCAAACGGGATGCGCCGCTGTCACGCAGTTTCGCGCTCCACCCCCGTGCCAGATAGGCCGTGCGATTGAACTCGGACGCGGGTGACCACAGGCCCACTTCGGGTCCGTGCCCGGTAGCGACCGCGCCGTGGCCCGCCTCACTGGCATGTCTCATAACACGGTCGGCCGGATTGCCCGCGGAGAAGTCCTTCCAGACCTCGGAACCGTCGCGCGCCTCGAAGTGGCGCCGCAGACCAGCCTGTGGCCGTCAGACCTGTGGCACAGCTTCCCGCCCGGTGAAGCCAAAGACGGTTCAGCCCCCCAGCCCTGACCAGAGGCCAGGCTTCGGCCATCGAACAGACGCCTGCGTCCGGCCAGGCCGCGCTCGCTCCGTGCGGATCACACGAGACGGACGATATACAACGGCACGCCTGCCCTGCTGTGCGGCTTCGGGCGTCCCGACTCTTCGCGCCGGGCCGAAGTGTCGTGTCAGACTCCGCGGCATGCCGCTCCCCGCAGGGCCGTGCATCGCCATGGCAGCCCGTTGCGGGGCATGGCGAGAGCCGCTTCAAAGCCGGGCAACATAGCGCAGGACTGCCGGTTGGCCAAGCCGACAGTCCTGCGGATCATTGATGGTCCACCGCCACGAATTGCCCGTACGTCGAGAGGCACCACCCGGACGACCACAGACACCGCACGAAGCGCAGCTCGCCAAGAGGCTGGCAGGCGATCACGCCGCCGCGTAGCTCGCCCGGAACAGGTCCTGCGCCCGCTCCACATCCTTCGGCGTACGCAACTGAACCTCCAGATCCCCCGTCCCGTGGTGACCAAGGCCCGACACGTCACGGGTGAACCCTGGAACGAGGTCGACGTCCTTCGGGTCGATCTTCAGGTAGACCAGCAGCTTGCTCCGCTGCGGCGGGCACAGGCAGGCGAAGTTCCGCAAACGCTGATACGCCCGGTACTGCTTGCGCTCAACCCGGTTCACACCGTCGCCGAGCCCGAGCAGCGCCTCGTCGACCGCGCTCGCCAGCTCCGTCATCGACGCACCCCGGACGTCAGCTGCCGCCCGAGCAACCGCCGGACGGCGCGCCCGCCGAGCCGCTTGCATGCCGCCACTCACGGACGCCACGGTCTCAAGCCCGAGCAAGTTGTTGCCGAAGAGTCGGTAGCGGACCAGGTCGATCGACCGCCGGTGCTCGCGCACGGCATGCACGTCATAGCGGGTAAAGTCGCCGGCGATACAGATCAGGCGCGGCCCGCTCCACAGGACCTGGGACTCGGCCGTCGTCCCGAGCCGGTCGCGGACCAGGTGCTCGAACTCGGCCCGGTGGTCCATCAGCCACGCCAGGTAGAACAGGCCCTGATTGATGACGCCAGCGTCCGTGCCGCGCTTGTACTCGACGATGACCGGGCTACCGTTCTCGTCCAGCCCGAGCGAGTCGATCCGGCCGCCGTGCACCGGTCCGGTGCCGTACTCACTCGCCAAGAACCGGACGCCCAGCAGCGTTTCCATGTGCGCCTCGGCGAGACCCTGCACATCTGCCTCGATCTCAGCAAGACGCGGCATGACCTCGGTCATGCCGCTATTCGTCGTATCCGTGCGGAACAGCTTCAGGCTCGACACCTTCCCCTCCTCGACCCAGAGATCGACAACATCGGGCAGGTGTCGATTTGTTTCCGCGAGAGGTTTCGGAGTCGTGAAGAATGCGTGAGCACGGGTTCGCACGGGCGCCTCACTGCCATCCCAGCACGGAAAGACATTTGGGGTCCGACCCGAACAGGTCGGACCCCAGCTCACCACAGCTTTGGCCACATTGGATACAGCGGCGGTCGTCCAACCAGCCTCCCCTCCTGGCACGTCAGCCGTCAGCGGCCCCGATGACTGGGCCCATGACCAACGCGTGACCAACAGCGGCCAGGAACAGGCAGAAATACCCAGGTGGAGGCCGGTCCAGACGGGAATTGAGAATGTCGGCCGAGATGACAAAACACCTGGTCAGCGACCTATTTCGGCTCCGTCGGGCCAGGGGTGGCGGCCCCCACAGGACTGATGACGAACTGCGTCGCTCACTCAGGGCCTTGTTCGGGTCACACGGAGGCGAGCCGAACCAGGTCGTCGCCATCGCCGGAGAGAGTCGAGTTTGTCTCCGTGCGTACGGAGGTGAGGCGCCGCGGCCGAGCTCACTCAGCAGGAGTGCTGCCCACCTCCTGGGCCGGGGTCGAAGGCGGCAGAGGCCGAGGGGGGGGTCGGTTCGGATGGCTGGGCGCTCGCGGCTGGCGCCCAGGTGAGGGTGCCAGCCACCGAAATGGCGACGGCGGCGGATCGTACGAGACGTGCGTGCACGGGGAGGTTGCGACCGTGCAGCGGTCCCTGCCGGCGGCGGAAAGTGCCGTGATCGGCGAAGCTGAGCGCCACGGTGTCGATCGTGCCTCGGTCGGTGTGCGTCACGGTCAGGCGCAGGCAGCCGTACGCGTTCCTGTACTGCGTATCGGTGAATCCGATCTGCAGTCGTAGTGGTGAGTCCGCGATGGGCGTGGCGTAGTACGTGGTGCCCACCATGGTGCCGCTGGGGAAGGGAAGACGGAGTTCGGCGAAGAACTCGGGGATGTGCAGGGACAAAGTTCCTCCGGTGAACAAAGCGGGTCTACCGGGGTGGGCCGGGCAGGGCCGGTCGGCTGGTGGTGCTCCAGCCTGGGACGCTGGCCGCAGGCAGGGCGGCCGGGCGGCGCGTTGTCACGGCCCTCCGCACGTCAAGGGGGGTGGGTGCCGGTGGTCCGGGCGGGAGGATCGGGGTGAGCGGGCCATCCCCTTGATGTAGCTGTAGGTGTCCTGCCGCCATCGGGGCAGCGGAGTTGGGTCGGCGACGCACTCGGCGACGGCGCTGAGCGGCGCCCCAGGTCGGAGGGCCGAACGGATCGCGATAGGCGTTGATGTGTCAGAGCCCGTCGCCTTCTCCTTCGGGCAGGTATCCGAAGCGGACCTTGCGGTCCGGTGCATGGGTGTAGGCGTTGCCGATTATGTGGAATCAGACTTGTCAAGGCTCGGCACCAGGATGCTGTACGCGCGCAGCTCGTCCTGGCCTTCGTAGGCGCGACGGAGCCTGTCGCCACTTCCGGCACACTCTGAGAGGAGGGCCAAGGCACCACCCTGGCCGCACCAGGCTTCAGCGTAAGTTCTTTTAACTGGCATTATGTGCCGGTGACTTGGACGGTACGAGACTCGGGCGCACAGGCCGAGAGGGAGCGGCGCCGCAGGGCAGCGCGCGAACTTGAGCAGCTTCGGCGGGATTTGCGGCAGCTCGGAATCGACCCGACCGTCGCGCCCCACGTGCGCGACGCGGTGCGGATCTGGCACGCGTGCGACGGGCCGTCCCGGCCTCAACGAACCCCGTCACCCGTGACGATATGCATAGTTTTGCTCGGAGTTCTGTGGTCGGTGGGCGACCTGTGGGAAGCAGTGAACGGACCGCTTCGCCTGTGGCTATGGCGCGTCGCAATGATCAATGAGATCGAGCTCGCCACCGTGGGGCGCGCGCTCGGCCTGTCCGCCCTCGATGTGCAGTCCGTAGCCATGTGGCTCCTCTGCTACTTCGTTCCCTGCTGGGCTCTGACCATGGCCATCAGTTTCATGGTGAGCCGGTTGCTCTACCGGCTCCGCATGATCTTCTACCCGGCTCGCCTGGCCGACAAGTCCCGTGTGGGCCTTGCCTACCGCTACGACCTCGTTGGCCGGGTACTCAGGGCGGTCAACGCGTGCGGCACGGTCGACCGCGCTCCGGACGACCAGAAGGAATCCGCCCGCCGGGCACTATCGGACGCCTTGGCGCAGGTGGAGCAGGCCATCAGATGGGCACATCACTCCCGGGGAACCCTGTCCCTGCGCTCGCCTCTGCACAGCAAGGCCAAGAGCCATGCCGACCGTGTCATCGGCAGGCTGCGCACCGCGGATCAACGTGTCGACGAACGCGGGGACGCTGAACTCCGTCCCCTCGCCGAACTCCTCCTGACCATCGCCGAAAGGTACTTGGCGGGGCGCGTCACCGCACTGCTGAAGAAAAAGACGCTGAAGGGGACCGAACCGGCCAAGAGCCGCGAACCTCTGCGGCTGGCCGCGGCCGCCTTCTTGGTTGCTGCCGGAGGCGTGGGAATCGACCTCTTCGGTCTCCCTGACGTCCTCAAGGACACCACCTTCGCCGCCGTCGTCATCATTGCCATCACACTTCTGTACCGTGGCTCCTGGGTGCCCAGAGGCTTTGCGGTGCCCGCTGGAGGTGCCCGGCAGTGAACGTCATGTGGCACCCTCAGCTAGCGAGTGTCATGGTGGCCTGCGCCCTGGCCGGCCCCATCTTCTGGTACGGCATCAGACACGCGACCAGCCTGCAGTCCCTCATCGTCAGGTGCGCGGTCACCATCGTTTCGGTATTCCTCGTCTCCACCCTCTTCGGCGGGATCTTCTCGCACCTCATGGCGTACCCCGACGACCGCTTCCCGGTCAACACTCGATTCCTCACCGACGACCCGAACGAGCTCGAGCTGTCGGTGGGGGACTCCGAGGACGAAGTGCGTACGTTCACCCAGATACATCTCTGCGAGTCGGCACCTGCGAAGGGTGGCGAGACCGCCTGGATTTGCTTCCATGACGACGGCGGAAGGACAACATCCTTCAGGACAAAAGACGGTTCCGTCGTCTTCATAAGGAGATGGAACGACGGGAAGTGACGGGCAACCTCCCCGGGTATCCAGGACACGGAATTCGAACGCGTCCGCTCCGCGCCCACAGAGACTGGACCTGATCGCGGCACCGCGCGATCAGACCCTTCTCGTCTATCAAATGAGGACTGACCCAACCTAGGAATGTCGGTCAGCCGGGCGAGGAGCGCGTCGATGGCGGTTTGACCGTCGTCGTCCGCAGCGCGTTCGTCCTCGCTCAGGGGGATAGAGACGAGCACGTGCCGCAAGTTCGGCTTGCCTTCGAGGAGTTGGGCCTTGCTGGAGTCCTTGGGGGTGTAGCACGAGCCCTGCGCCGGACCTCTCTCCATGCCACGCATGACCCCAGCGTGGCGCTGCACCTCGCGCTTCGGCGGCATCCGGCCACGGCCGTCCAGCAGTCCTAACAGAGCAGGTCTTGCTACGAGGTAGGCTATGCCGTCGCGGCTGGTAGCGGCGGACCACGTCGGTACGAGCCCAGAAACGGCTGCTGCGTCACTTGGGGGAAACGATGTCCGACTTCGTCGAGTTCAACTTTCCCGGCGGACAAGCCGTGCTCGTCGAGGTCTGGCCTACCGACGAAACTAAGGTCGGCATCGATGCCGAATACCAGCTCCCCGGCAGCGCCGGGGTCGAGGCAGTTGGCCTCGGTGCCCGCATTGTCGAGCAGGCAGGCAGGACGCTTAGTGAGGCGTTCGCTCCACTGGTCCCGCTCCTCTCAGGTTTGCACGATCAGGTCACGAGTCTCCCACGGAAGCCCGAGGAGCTGACCGTCGAATTCGGCGTCAAACTGACTGCCGGTCTGAAACTGGCCGTGGTGAGTGGCGGCGAGGCCAGCTTCAACGTCTCTGCCACGTGGCGACTCAGCGACGACGACCGCAACACCACCTCCGTCGCTGAATGAAACGGAAGCGGGCGCCATGTATCCGGTATCCGCCGATGATTCCCTGCGCTCCGCCTTCGTCTCCTTCCTGAAACCGGACGGCACTGTAGTCGGCGGCGGCGTCTTGGTCACCGACGAGAACGCCATCGTGTCCGTCCTCACCTGCGCCCATGTCGTCAACATGGCATTGGGCCGACATCAGTTCGCGAGCGACAAGCCCACTTCCGACTCGGTGACCGTGGCCTTCCCATCCGTTCCCGGCCAACGCTGTTCCGCCCATGTGACCGGGTGGTGGCCGGCACGCTCTCTCCGCGATGAGGAAGAGACGCTCTCTGGCAAGGAGAGACGATGGCGTGGAGACATCGCCACGCTACGGGTGACTGACGCGCTACCCAAGCAAGCACGGCCAGTGCGCCTCGCAGCTCCATCCCTGGGACAGCCGGCCTGGAGCTGGTTCGGCAGTGGCGAACCGACCTCCGTCGTTCGGGTGCACGTGTCCGCAGTGGCTGACGACTGGCTGGTCCTCAGCGGCGCCCCCACGGGACATGCCGTCCAGCCCGGGTACAGCGGCAGCCCTCTGTGGGACAGAAAGCTGCAGGCAGTCGTCGGGATGCTCGTCAGCGCACATCACTCGCTGCCATACAGTCGGCTGACCACGGCGGACATCACCCGACAGAGCTACGCGATCCGGGCAGACATCATCGCCGAGCGCTGCCTAGCACACAGTCCAAAGCAACGTCTCCTTCCCGGCGAGGTGCAGTCCCTGCTCAACGCACAGCGCAGTGCGGCGCGGGCCTTCCCGTATCGTGCTATCGGCCTCCACGGCCGTGATCCCTCGGCGGTCTACGTACGCCAGCAGGTGTCCACGTCCGATAATGCGGCTGCGGCATTGGCCACCGACCCAGAGCAGGCCAGCGCAGCACCCGCCCCCGTGGTCCTGAGACCGAAGTCAATCGAAGAGGCCCTTGCCACACACCGGCACCTGTTCCTGACGGGCGTTGCGGGTTCCGGAAAATCCACTCTGACCCTTCAATTAGCGACCCGAGCCGTCATGCTTCCAAGGGACGGCGCCGCTGCCGCTACCCTCCTGCCCGTCCGGTTGCTGGCGAGGGATCTGGCAGCCCGTCCCGGAATGCGCCTTCTCTCTGCGGTGTCAGATGCCCTCGGGGCGAGCCTTGCGAGGTTCCTGGCACGCGACCTCGATCCACGACTGTTGGAACAGCGCGTGCCTGGATCGCACTGGCTCTTGGTCATCGATGGCTTGGACGAGGTCACCTCGCGAGCAGATCGCGCCGACCTAATCGAACGCCTACGGGTCTTCATGGAGGCGGAGCGCGAGTACCACGTTCTGATCACCAGCCGTCCCTTACCTGACGACGAACGCCGAACCTGGGACAGTGACAAGGAGCTCACGCATTACGCCATCGAGCCCTTCCAGCATCATCAGCGCGCCCAGTTCGCACATTCCTGGTTCTCAGATGACGTGGATCTCGCCGAGTCATTCCTTCGCGAGCTGGCCTCATCCCGGCTTGAGGAAGAGGCGTCCATCCCGCTCCTTGCCACAGTCGCAGCAGTTGTGTTCGCTGAGGCGCCCAGCCAGCCTCTTCCCGCAAGCCGCTTCGACCTGTACGAACGGTACTTCTCCCATCTGTACGACTCCCGAGCCCGCCAGCTACTCAGTGACACGCAGTCCCGGCTCGCTGGCCGACCAATGGCGCAGAAGCTGGCTCAGGAACTGGTCGAAGCACGAGTCGCGCTGATCGAGCACCTTGCACCGCTGGCTCTGAAAGCCCGGTCTCTGCTGTCTGAAGCCCTCCAATGGCTGGCAGACCGGGCCATCACTCCCACTCCAGCACCAGCGGACTGGGCCGAAATCGTTGGTTCAGTACTCACCTCCACCGGGTTGCTGCTGCTAGACGGCGAAGGTCTCATCTTTGCCCACCACACCTTTGCCGAGCACATCTGCGACCTACTCGACGCCCGCCGGCTTCCGTCCCGATTCGATCCCGACGATCCGATTTGGTGGAAAACCCTCAGACTTGCGTGCGCGGATGGGAATCTCACAGCGCAGCGGACGATCTTCCACAGAGCACTGATCAATAGCGACGCCTCTGAACTTCTCGACTGGCTGCTCGCGGGTAACGACATCGCCCGGGAGCTCGCTGCCGCACTGGTTTCACGTGGTGTTCAGGCGACAGCAGGTCAGCATGAAGCCCTGGCGCGCACCTTCGACTTCTGGCTGTGGCGGGCATTGCGCGGCGGCAACGGCCGGTACGTAAACCAAGTGGTCGGCGCACTAAGTCTGCTGCGCAGCCTTGATCATCCCCTCCAGCGAGTGATCCACGGCGCTGCGGAGAACGCGGCCTTGCCCGACGTCGTTCGCGAGGCCGCAGCGCACGCTCTACTGCGCTCGGGCGAGCCGCATAGATCCCGCGGCCTTGCCCTTCTCCGCCGTTTCGCCTGCGATCCACAGCTCGCGGGTGCAGTACGTGTCCGGGCGGCTCAAGCGCTGGAGTTTGCAGGCGCTTTGCCGGCAGCGAGGGAAAGCCTCACTTTCCTGTCACAGGACGAGGCGTTCCTCCACGAGCATCACCGCAACATGGCCGAGCAGCTACTGAGCGACGCCCCCGGGTGGATCTCGCTTCCCCACAGGCCAGCCGCCGGCCCCTCCCTCATCGATCTACGCCCGATTCCAGCAGACCTATCCATCGAGGAGGAACATGCGGAGGACTTGAGCACCCCGCCAGGCTTCATGGAGTCCCCTCGCGACTCAGATCAGGTGGTGCCATGGTCCGCCGAGACAAGTCTCCTGGACCTGCCCGTCGACGTCTCTGCGCTTCTGTCTGTCTCCCCGACGGCGGATGAAGAAGAGGTGGCCGCAGCAGCAGTCCGGGCGGTGGCCGCAGATTTGTCCTGCATCCTGCGAGGGCAGTCCCCACCTGGCGCACGTCCGGCTGCAAGCGCATGGTCGCGGCTCGCGAAGTGGCTCGGCACCCGACCTGCGCCGCCACATTCCGCGCACGCGGCATCGGTGATACGGCTCCTGGAAGCCGTCACTGGTCACCAACACCAGGTGGATGACCGACCCGGCCTTCTCGTCAGCCATCCACAGCGGGCCGTCCTGGCCGCACTGCTGCTGCGGGCTCAGCCTGAGCACCAGCTGGCCGGGCTGCGGCTACTGACTGGGCCGATGGCCATCTGGGACGTGGACGTCGTCCGATTCTTGCTGCAGGTCGCGGCCTCGTACCAACCAGGGCTACGCGAGCAGGTGGTCGCCCAGCATTGCCGCATTTTGCTGGACTCGCGCCTACCGAATCTATGCAGGCAAGACATTCTGATGTCGGTCCGGAGCATCGACGCCGATGCTGCGGCCACCTTCCTCACCCAGCGCTGCGCAGCCGACCCCTACATGGTGACCACGAATGTCCTCTCGCTGGGCCGCCAATACCGAGCGGAAGCGGTGGGCTACGTGCAGCGTAGGGCCCTCGGCTCGCTGGATGGCGTACTCGGAAGCTGGTGCAATGCAGCCAGCGTCCTGCTGGGGACCGGCTCGCGCGGTGACCGTGAGGAACTGGCCCGCATGTTGAAGGAGGTTGCGCTTCTTACGGGGGGTGGCTCTACGCAAGCGCTTGCCGTGACCGCAGTCCTCGCCAGTCACAATCGGGCGGAGGCAGGGCCCTGTGCGGGACACGTAGCGAGCTCCGCTGCGGCATCCGACATGCACCGAATGGCAGCGGCCAGCCTCCTTGCCCGCCTCGGCGCCGGGCCGGACGACGAATCAGTCGTCCTGAACGTTCTCGACAGACTTGACGCCCAACAACCACCCCAGGGGGCGGTGGCTTTCGCCGCCGAGGTCGCATGCATCAGCCCGACAGTACGTGATCGGTCCGAAGCATTCCTGCGCACCTGTCTGGAGTCTGGTTCGGTCGGACTACCCACGGAGCTGGTTGTGGCCGAGCTGGCCAGTCTCGGCCCCTACGCCCGAGCCCGCCTTTGCCGCGATCTTGTACGGCTACTACGAGGCTCAACGGACTGGCGGCAGTGGTCTGGGCCTCTGGAGGGCATCGCCCTGCTCGGGCCCGACTTGCACGAGGCCACCCAAACCCTGCTGTCTAGCCGAGTTCGGACATCAGAAACCGTGGCTGATCGCTTGGGTGCCATAGATCTCATCAATCACCTGAACTGGCAAAGCTCTGGAGCTCAAGCGGCGGCGCTCCTAACAACCTTGGCCGACACCGAATCCGAGCCTCCGACGACGCGCGCCCTCGCAGCACGCCGCCTATACAGGTACGGCCCGCAGCACCTCCCTACAGCACTGCGCACCTTGCAGGCTCTGGCTACAAATCGCCAAACCTTGCCGCCTCTGTTGAGCATCCAGATCGCAAGAGAACTCGCCACCGTCGGTGCCATCGAGCAAGCCGAACAGGTGCTCGCCACGCTTGCCCGGAATAGGGCCCTGTTGGAACCAGACCGAGTCGAGGCCGCGCTACTGCTGCTGGTCCTTGATCCCTCCTGCTCAGGAAGCACAAGGCAGACGCTCGCCGCTATGGCCCATGACCGGCGACTCTCCGCCGATACCCGAGATTGGGCTGCCGAGGCACCATCAGCCCTCGCCCGGAGTAGTCGGCACGCAGCTCTTCTGGGTCAGGCCAGTCGGCCAGCTCCGCACGGCTGAAGGGCTGCGGTGCCGCCATGGTTCGCACGTATATCGGCGGTCAGCAGTCCAGCGCGTCATGTCGAGGCACGCACCGTGGAGCCCTGTCAGCACACCCCTCATTTTTGTGCCACCTCGCCGCCTCCACGGGCCGACGGTCAAGGGTTCACTCCGTGCCGACCAAGATCCGGGCCATACGCGGACCAGCCGCCTGCACCTTGGCCCAATCGTGGCCGTTCCGCTGTTCAGCGGCATGCGAGGCGTGTACCACCAGCAGACGAAGACCTTGCTGGAACTCTGCGCAGGTGGCTGAGTGGGACCGCTCAGCACCACGAAATTCCCGGCACCATGCCACACCCGTACAGTCAGGAGGCCGCCTGACCAGCTCCCCAGAGCACCTGACACACCATCAGAATAGGCGTCAAGACACCGCCGCGAACGTCACTTCAGCGTCAAGGTATCGCCCGTAACGCCCACGGTGCACATAACGCACGTCACCCAGACCCGCAGGTCAGGCACCCTTTGCGATGGGTCCTAGGATCGCGACACACTCCAGGTAATGCGTCATCGAGAAGCATTAATCGACACAGTACGTGATGCTCGCCGCGTCGCAAATGAGGGCAACATAGCCGAACATCGCCGGTTAGCCAAACCGGCGCTTCTGCAGACGATTGTTGTCCACCGTTTGCCCAGAGCACCACTGCGGATCAGTTCCATCAGAAGGGACTCACCGCTTCTGTGCATGCAGAACCCCACGGTTCTCCACCTGCGGGACGCGTCGCTTGTCGCCGAACGCCTTCTTCGGTATCCCTTTGGTGCTCCATACCCCCGGAGATCCACCACCCTTGCCCACCGAACCGATTGCAGACTACACAGACCGCCAGACGCACACGAAGCATGAAGGCGATGCCCCTTTCGTCCGAGGTGACAGCCGGTCGTCTCTGCTGGCCAATGCCTGGTATTCGACGTGCGACCTCGCCGCCTGCCTGCGTGTAAACACCTCGACTCTGCGCCGTTGGCGCACCGCTCGGCCGCCCCAGGGCCCGCCGTTCGTCTCCGTTTCGGAACGCGTCATCATGTACAGCGCGCTCGACGTTGAGGAATGGCTGCACAGCCACCGGACCGTCCCGCGCCGAGACGCATGATGGCCGACAAGGCCATTGTGCCGGTCGGTGTCCGACTCACCACCGACATCGAGTACCGGCCTGATCGCCCCAACCCGTACCGCGCGCGAGTCCGCTGGTTCGACCCGGCTACGAAGCGGCGTCTGTCGCTGTCGGAGGGGAAGGCGGACGAGGACGAAGCGCAGGAGTGGCTCCAGTCCATCATCGAAGCGGCTGAGGCAGGGCTGTCCCCGTCGCTCGCCACCATGAAGCTCGCCGAATACGGCAACGCGAACATGGACCTCGCCCTGCGCGGCCTGGAGTTGAAAACACTCGATCCCTACCTGTCAGGCTGGCGGATGCGCGTCGTGCCCGCCCTGGGCCACCTCGCGGTCCGCATGATCACCAACGGCGCTGTCGACCGCACCGTGCAGAACTGGATCGCCGACGAGCTCAGTCGCTCAACGGTCAAGAACACCATCGCCGTTCTGGTCCGCGTCATGGAGCAGGCAGTCCGCGACGGCATCATCAAGGTGAACCCCGCCCGGGTGACCGGCTGGCAAAAGCTTTACAAGCAGGCCGAGGACGAACTCCTCGACCCGCGCGCGCTCGCCCTGCCCGACTGGGAAACACTCGTCGCACTGGCCGATGCGCTCGTGGCTGCCTCGCACGACGAGTACCGCGGCTGGGGAGAGGTGGTCATCTTCGCCGCGTGCACCGCCGCACGGATCGGCGAAATTTCAGGCTGCCGCGTCGGAGACATCGACACCACCCAGTGGATCTGGACCGTGCGGCGTCAGACCACACCCGCGCCCGGCGGGCTGACCGACAAAGGCACCAAGGGCAAGCGGGCCCGCAAGGTTCCCATCGTCGAGGAGATCCGCCCCCTCGTCGCCCAGCGCATCCTGTCCGCCGGCCCCAATCCGGACGCCCGCCTGTTCACAGGCCCGCGAGGCGGACGCATCTCCACCGCCGTCCTGCGCGACGCCACACACTGGGACGACGTGGTCACCAAGCTCGGCTACGAGCATCTGCGCCGCCACGACCTCCGGCACACCGGACTGACCTGGTTCGCCGACGCCGGGGTCCAAGTACACGTCCTCCGCAGGATCGCCGGCCACGGTTCACTGACCACCACCCAGCGCTACCTTCACCCGGACGTCCACAAGATCACGGCCGCCGGAGCGGCGCTCTCTGCCCACTTCAACGTGCTGCGCGCACCGCGCTCACTGCCGAGCCCCATCGTCATGACCCGCTGACGCGCAGGCCCGGTCAAGGACGCCAGACCCTAACTGGTCCCCAACTGGTCCCCAAAAATGATCAAGGGCCGGTTTCGGATCGCTCCGAAACCGGCCCTGACCTGCGACTGTCTCCAGTCGGGACGACAGGATTTGAACCTGCGACCCCTTGACCCCCAGTCAAGTGCGCTACCAAGCTGCGCCACGTCCCGATACCCGCCTGACCTGGGGTTTCCCCTGGCCGAACGCGCATGAGAACAATACCGCACTTCGACGGGTGGTCACGAACACCTTTCCCGGCTTGACCTCAACCAGACTTGATGTTCAACGCTGGGTCCATGACGAACACGACTGCTGCGCCCACGGGCGACTACCGCAACATGAACCGGCTGATGAGCCTGATGACGGGGGACGAGAAGCACGGCCCCGCCGCGACCTCCACGCTGGATGCCCTCTGGGTGCTGTACGACCGGGTGCTGCGGGTGACGCCCGGCACCGCCGACGCGCCCGACCGCGACCGTTTCCTGCTGTCCAAGGGGCACGGTCCGATGGCGTACTACGCGGTCCTGGCCGCGCACGGCTTCTTCGGCGAGGAGCTGCTCTCCGGGTTCGGGGCGTACGACTCACCGCTCGGGCATCACCCGGACCGGACGCTGGCGCCGGGGATCGAGATCGGCAGCGGGTCGCTGGGGCACGGGCTGCCGCTGGCCGTGGGGAGCGTGCTCGGTCTACGGGCGCAGGGGCTGACCGACCCGAGGGTATGGGTGCTGATCGGGGACGCCGAGCTTGACGAGGGCAGCAATCACGAGGCCCTCGCCTACGCGGGCCCGGCCGGGCTGGAACAGCTGCACACCGTGGTGATCGACAACGCGTCGGCGTCCTTCGGCCGGCCCGGCGGCATCGCCGCCCGGTTCGAGGCTGCGGGCTGGTCGGTCGACTCCGTCGACGGACGGGACCACGAGGCGTTGTACGCGGCCTTCACTGCACCACACCCTGGGCGGCCGCGGGCCGTGGTCGCACGCGTCGGCCCCAAGAACTGAACGCACCGGGCGAAAGCCGAAGAGACAGAAGCAACGAAACCGGAGAGGGACACTTCACATGGACACGATGCGTGACCGCTTCATCTCGACCACCTCACAGCTGCTGGACGAGGACCCCCGCCTCGCACTGGTGCTGGCCGAGATCAGCCGGGACGGCTTCGACCGCGCCGCGCGGGCCCATCCGGACCGGGTCATCAATGTGGGAATCAGGGAACAGCTGCTGATCGGGACGGGCGCCGGGATGGCGCTCACCGGCCTGCGGCCGATCGTGCACACCTTCGCCAGCTTTCTGGTCGAGCGGCCGTTCGAGCAGGTCAAGCTCGACTTCGGCCATCAGGGAGTGGGCGGGGTGCTGGTGAGTGCCGGAGGCTCGTACGACTGGCCGGCCGGCGGCTTCACCCATATGTCACCGGGCGATGTCGCCCTCATGGACACCCTCGACGGCTGGACGCTGCACGTCCCGGGCCACCCCGACGAGGCCGAGGAGCTGCTGCGGCAGGCTGCGGCCGAGGACGGCCGGGTGTACGTACGGCTGTCGCTGCAGTCCAACGACCGGGCGCGGCCGGTCGGCGCGGGGACCGGCTTCACAGCGGTGCGGGAGGGGAAGGGCGGGGTGGTGATCGCGGTCGGGCCGATGCTGGACAATGTCCTCGCGGCGACCGACGGCCTCGATGTGACCGTGCTGTACGCGACGACGGTGCGCCCCTTCGACGGGGCCGGGCTGCGGCGGGCGGTCGGTGATCACGGGGCCGCCGATGTGGTGATCGTCGAACCGTACCTGGCAGGCACGTCCACGGCCGCGGCCAATGACGCGCTCACCGAGTTGCCGCACCGCTTGCTGGGCCTTGGGGTGCGTCGGGCCGAGCTGCGCAAGTACGGGGAAATGGACGAGCACCTCGCCGCCCACGGTCTGGATCCGCGGGGGCTGCGGGAGCGGATCGGCGGGTTCCTCCGCCGATGACCGGGGCGGTGGCCCTCGTACCGGGAGCAACCGCTCTCCCCCGGCAGCGCCGGGAGCACGAAGCCACCCCCCAGTCACAGAGTGCGCTCCCGGCCCATTGACCCCATCAAGACCTGAACCTACTCTGAGCGATGCACTCCAGAAAGCGCTTTCTAAATCCCGCAGTCGGCATCTACCGCACAGGGAGCGCCCATGAGTCATCGCCCGTTGCAAAGCCGCCCG
The DNA here is from genome assembly GCF_055602785.1 of Streptomyces sp. NPDC037301. Taxonomy (NCBI): domain Bacteria; kingdom Bacillati; phylum Actinomycetota; class Actinomycetes; order Kitasatosporales; family Streptomycetaceae; genus Streptomyces; species Streptomyces sp. NPDC037301. The sequence goes on along the minus strand of NZ_JBVJWD010000006.1, from coordinate 250,657 downwards.
TTACGAGGTCACCGCTTTCCCTCGCCGCTCATCGCCGTCACCGCACTCCTGGCGTTGGTAGTCGGTTTTCTGGTGGCCTCGCCGCCCCGGGCCCACGCGGCTTCCTTCCGGGTCCTGGTCTTCTCCGAGGTCACCAACTTCCATCACGACTCGATTCCCGCCGGGGTCGAAGCGATCAAGAAGCTCGGCGCCGAGAACGGCTTCGAGGTCGAGGCGACCGACGACTCCGCCGTCTTCAATGACACCGATCTCGCCCGCTTCCAGGCGGTCGTGTTCAACAACACCAACTCCACACCGGAGACAGGTGACTTGCTGAACAACGACGAACGGGCGGCCCTGCAGAAGTACATCCGTGCGGGAGGCGGCTGGGTCGGTCTGCATGCCGCGTCCGCCAGTGAGCGCGACTGGGACTGGTACGAGGGTCTTGCCGGTGCCATCTTCGACCAGCACCCGGCCGTGCAGACCGGCCGGATCAAGGTCCTCGATCACGCGCACCCCTCCACCAAGGGCCTTCCGGACCTCTGGGAGCGTACGGAGGAGTGGTACAACTGGCGCACCAATCCCACCTCGAAGGTGCACACCCTCGCGCAGATCAAGGTGCGCGACGGCATCAACGGGCTCGACGAGGGCGTGGACCATCCGTGGTCCTGGTGCCAGAACTACGACGGCGGCCGCTCCTGGTTCACCGCAGGCGGGCACGCGTCCTCGGCGTTCCAGGAGGAGGGCTTCGTCCAGCACCTTCTCGGCGGTATCGAATGGGCCGCGGGTGCGAAGCCCGGTGACTGCACGGCGACGCGGACCGGTTCGTTCCAGCGGACCGCGCTGGCCACCAGCGACCTCGCCGACCCGTTCGAACTCGCCGTCGCCCCCGACCGCCGGGTGTTCTTCGCCCAGCGCACCGGGAAGCTGAAGGTCATCGACCAGCAGACGATGAAGGTGTCGACTGCGCTGGACTTCGCGTACACACCGGAGATGACCAGTCAGTCCGACGGACTGCTCGGCCTCGCCCTCGACCCGGGCTTCGCCACGAACAACTGGCTCTATCTGCTGCACTCGGACAAGACCGAGAAACAACTCAATCTCTCCCGGTTCACCGTCACGGGCAATACAGTCGATCCCGCGTCGGAGAAGAGGCTTTTGACCATACCGACCTGGCGGGGTGAGGGCCGGGCCAATTCCCACATGGCCGGTTCGCTCGCCTTCGACAAGGCCGGCAATCTGTACGCGGCGACCGGGGACAACACCGATCCGTTCGCCTCGGACGGATTCAACCCGATCGACGAGGGCGCGGGCCGGCGCGCCTGGGACGCCCAGGGCACGGCGGGAAATACGAACGATCTGCGCGGCAAGATTCTGCGCATCACACCCAGGGACGACGGTACGTACACCGTTCCCGAGGGCAATCTCTTCGCGCCCGGTACGGAGAAGACGCGTCCGGAGATCTACGCGATGGGGATGCGCAATCCCTTCCGGATCACCACCGATCCGCTGAGCGGCGCACTGATGGTCGCCGACTACGGTCCGGACGCCAAGGAGGCGGTCACCGATCGCGGGCCGGAGGGGACCGTCGAGTACACCCGTATCACCAAGGCGGGGAACTTCGGCTGGCCGTACTGCATAGGCAACAACACCCCTTTCACTGACTACGACTTCACGACGAAGAAGTCGGGTCCGAAGTTCGACTGCGCGGCGCTCGTCAATGACTCACCGAACAACACCGGGCTGCGGGAACTGCCGCCTGCCCAGCCCGCCACCGTCTGGTACGCCTACTCCGCATCCGCCGAATTCCCGGAGCTCGGCACCGGAGGCGGCGGCCCGATGAGCGGTCCCGTCTACGACTACGACCCGGACAACACCTACCGCACCAAATTCCCGGAGTACTTCGAGGGGAAGTGGATCAACTACGAGCTGACCCGCCGGTGGTTCAAGACGTTCTCCTTCCAGCAGAAGGACCAGACGTTCGACGATCCGCGGTTCGCTCCCGTCAAGGCCGGTGAACTCCATTCCATCAACGGCATCTTCCAGGACATGCAGTGGAACCAGCCCTTCGATGCCGACTTCGGTCCCGACGGGGCGCTGTACGTCATCGACTTCGGGCTCGGCAGCGGTACGGGCCGCGGTGGCAGCAACGAGGGTGCCGGCATCTACCGGATCGACTACGTCGGTGACGGACGGCTGCCCGATGCGAAGATCACCGCAAGCCGGGACAACGGTCCGGCGCCGCTGACGGTCGACTTCTCCAGCGCCGGTTCCGGACTGCCCGGCGACCGGCCGGTCTCGTACGCCTGGGACTTCGACGGGAACGGCACCACCGACTCGACCGACGCGAACCCCTCGTACACCTATCGCACGAAGGGGCTGGTCACCGCGCGGCTCACGGTCACCGGGCCCGGCGGTCTTACGGCGCAGGCCGTGCAGGACATCACCGTCGGCAACTCCCGTCCGGAGGTGACCATCAAACAGCCCCCGAACGGCGGGGTGTTCAGCTTCGGCGACACCGTCCCCTTCACCGTCAAGGTCAAGGACAAGGAGGACGGGAAGAATGGGCCGATCGACTGTTCACGGGTGGTCGTGCAGTCGCAGCTCGGCCATGACACCCATCTGCATCCGCTCGACAACTACACCGGCTGCACAGGGGAGATCGTCACGGATGCCGGGGACAGCCACGGTCCGGGACAGAACCTGTACTACGGCATCACCGCTCAGTACGAGGACAAGGGCGCTCCGGGCGCACCCACGCTGACCGGTTCCGCCTCGCTCACTCTGCGTACCGCCTTCCGAGAGGCCGAGCACTTCACGGCGACCGGCGGTGCACACGGCGGCGCGGTGATCGGGAGCAGGGCCGGTGCCTCCGGCGGGAAACGGCTGACCGAGATCGAGGACGGCGACTGGATCACCTTCGATCCGGTGAACCTGAAGAACATCGGCTCGGTGACCGTCGGTGCGGCCTCCGGCGGGATCGGCGGAAGTGTCGAATTCCGGGCCGGATCGCCGACGGGCCCGCTGCTCGGCAAGGTGACGGTCCCGAACACCGGTGACTGGGGCAAGATCGTCTCACCGACGACGGCACTGACGGATCCCGGCGGCAGCACGAGGCTGTACGCGGTGTTCAGCAACCCGGAATGGAGCGGCGACAAGGCCGATCTGTTCGCGGTCGACTGGCTGCATTTCAACGGTCCCGGCGTCGAGAAGCGACACGGTACGAAGGTCGTTGTGAAGGCGGCTCCGGCGACGGGCACCGCACCGCTCGTCGTGGCCCTGACCAGTGTGGTCGAGCCGGTGGCCGGGCGCACGATCGCCTCGTACCACTGGGACTTCGGCGACAACACCAAAGCGGAGGGTGCGACTGCCACGCACACCTATGAACGGAAGGGTGCGTACACCGCGCATCTGACGGTCACCGACGACAAGGGCGACACCAGCACCGGTTTTGTACGCATCGACGTGAGTTGAGAGGGGAGACCCGCATGGACCGCACACGGCGCACCTTTCTGAGCACGGCTGTGGGTGTTGCCGCAGCCGCAGGGCTCGGCACCACCTCCGCGTCCGCCACCGAGGCCCGCCGACGCCGGCGTATCCCGCCGTCAGGGATCGGCATGCACCTGTACACCATGCGTTCGCCGTTGGCGACGGACTTCAGAGGCACCCTGGAGCGGCTGGCGGAGATCGGCTATGCCACGGTCGGGGTGAGCGGTCGGCACGGCCACAGCGCGGCCGATATCCGGCGGATGCTCGACGAGACCCGGCTGCGGGCCGTCCTCGAACATGTCGGCTACGACATCGTGAAGGGGGCCGGACTCCCCCAGGCGCTGGAGGACATCCACACCCTGGGCGGCAAGTGGATCGTCGTGCCCAGCCTGCCGGGTTCGCTGCACAGTCCGGCCGGATACCGGGAAGTGGCCAAGGAGTTCAACCGAGTGGGGCTCGCCGCGCGCGAGTCCGGGCTGAAGCTGCTGTACCACAATCACGGGACGGATCATCAGGTGGTGGACGGCGTCAGCCTGTACGACATCCTGCTCACCGAGACCGACCCGGAACTGGTCGGTTTCGAGCTGGATCTGTACTGGGCGGCCAACGGCGGTGCCTCGGCGCCCGGCGAGCTCTTCGTACGGCATCCGCGACGCTTCCCGGCACTCCATGTGAAGGACATGGCGCCCAATGGGGACTTCGCGGACGTCGGCTCGGGGGTGCTGGACTTCCCGGCGATGTTCGACACGGCGCGGCAGGGCGGTGTGAAGCAGTGGCTGGTGGAGCACGACGCACCGGCTGATCCGTTCGCCTCGGCGCTCGCGAGCTATACGTATCTGTCCCGGCTGCGGTACTGAGCGGGCAGGTACACACGGCGGCCCCGGGTTGCGCGTACCGCAGCCCGGGGCCGCTGCGTGTTCAGCGGGCGGCGAGCAGCTCCCCGTACCAGGCGAGCGTCGAAACCAGCGTGTCGGCAAGGGGGTTGGGGGACAGCCCGTATGCCTTCTCGATGGCCGAGGAGTCGACGATCTGCGCCTCCGTGTGCTGGTAGAACATCTCGGCGTACTCCGCCATGAAGACCTCGTCGAAGGGGCCGAAGGGACGCGGTTCGTCGACGACCGTGATGTTCAGGGGGCGGCCGGTGCGTTCCTCGATCATCGCGAAGATCTGTCGGGTGGTAAGTGCCGGGGCTGTCGGCAGGTGCCAGACCCGGCCGTCGGCGTCCGGATTCTCGCCCAGCGTGGCGAGCCCGGCGGCGACGTCGCCGATGTAGGTGTAGCTGTGCGGCAGGTCGATGTCGCCGAGGGCCGGCACCTCTCCCCCGGTCAGCGCGGCGGGGAAGACGGCGCCGCCGAGGGTGGAGTTGAGGACGCCGGGTCCGACGAAGTCGGCGGACCGGCCCAGGACGACACGGAGCCGCCCTTCCCTGTGCGCCGCAAGATAGCGGGCGTCCAGCTCGGCACGCATCCGGCCCTTTCGGGTCGTCGCGTTCCACGGGGTGTCCTCGGTCATGACGGCGCCGTGCGTCTCGCCGTACGGGTACAGCGTGTCGAGTACGACGAGGCGCGCACCGACTGCCTCGGCCGCTGCGAGAACGGCCTCCTGGATCCGTGGCATCACCTCGACCTGGAGGTGGTAGCCAACGTTGACGCAGTGGTGGACGACGGCGGCGCCACCGGCCGCGGCGCGGGCGCCGTCCGCGGTCGCGACATCGGCGGCGAACCGCTCGACGCCCTCGATCGCGGGCCCGTCGCCCGCCCGGTCGACGAGCCGGACCGGGTGGCCGCGGTGGGCCAGTTCGATGGCGAGCGCGGTGCCGGCCGGGCCGGCGCCGAGAACGACCTGAAGATCACGTGCTGCGGTCATGGCATACCCCTTTTGATCGGCTCTGGATTGACTTGACTCGCTACGACTTCTCGCAACTGTTAGAGACAGTAACTCTCGCGATGAGTCATCGCAATATCCACTGTTAGACTCCATAACAGAAGTGAGTCCACCTAGCGAAGGGGAGCCGGTGATGGTCCGAGCCGAGCAGGGGCCGCGCGCCCGGTACCGGGAGCAGACCCGGTCGGAGATCAAGGAAGTCGCGCTTCAGCAGCTCGCCGAGGGCGGGGTCGGGGCGCTCGCGCTGACCCGCATCGCCAAGGAGATGGGGCTCTCAGGACCGGCGCTCTACCGCTACTTCGCCAGCCGGGACGATCTGCTGAGCGCACTGATCCGGGATGCGTACGACGATGCGGCAGCGGCGATGGCCGAAGCGGCGACCGACGCATCGGCCGTCTCGCAGGGCCCTCGCGGACGGCTGCACACGCTTGCCGATGCCTACCGGGCCTGGGCGGTCGAGGAGCCGCACCGCTATCTGCTGATCCAGGGCGCACCCGTGCCGGGCTATGTCGCTCCGGACGACACGCTGGACCGGGCCCGTGCCGTTCTCGGGCCTTTCCTGGCGGTCTTCGCTGATGGGACACCGGGAGCCCAGGTCGCTGCGGTGGTGGCAGAGGTGACGGCGTGGCTGGGCACGGACGGAGCAGTGGGCGAGTGGGTGGCCGAGTACGCACCGACTGCGGCCGGGGACACCGGGAAGTCGGCACAGGCGTTGGCGGGTGCGGTGCTGGCGTGGGCACAGCTGCACGGTTCCGTGGGACTGGAGGCCGCAGGGCAGTTCGTGGGCATGGGCCACAGCGGCGCCACGTTGCTGGGCGCGCAGACGGAGATGCTGGCGGACGCGTTCGGGCTGGAGTGAGCAGAACAGCCGTCCTGTCCTCGATCGCCCCGGACGGGCTCGGTCTTCCAGCCCGTCCGGCGGCCGAGGACACCGTCAGTCGTGCGCGGAAGCCGCACCCAGGAGGTCGCGGATGTGGGCGGCCGCGTCCCGGAACTCGGGGCGGCCCAGCGTCTCGCCGTACTCCCGTTCCGCGTCCAGTCCCACCTCGATGATCTCGGAGATCGTGCCGGGGCGCGGGCTCATCACCACCACGCGGTCGGCCAGATAGACGGCCTCCGAGATGGAGTGGGTGACCAGCAGGACGGTGGTGCGGGTCTCCCGCCAGATGCGGTTCAGCTCCATGTTCATCTGCTCGCGGGTGAGCGCGTCGAGCGCGCCGAACGGCTCGTCCATCAAGAGCACCGGGGGTTCGTGGAGCAACGCCCGGCACAACGCCACACGCTGCTGCATTCCGCCGGACAGCTCATGCGGATACGCGTCCTCGAAGCCGGCCAGGCCCGTCATCCGGATCAGCTCGTCGGTCCGGCCGCGCGCCTGCGCCGGAGGCATCTTCCGGATCTCGGCCTGGAGCAGGATGTTGCGGCGCGCCGAGCGCCACTCCAGGAGGGCGGCGCGCTGGAACACGTAACCGATGTCGTGCCGCACCCCCTCGACCTGCTCGCCGCCGAGCCGGACCTCGCCCGAGGACGGCTTCAGCAGTCCGGCAACGAGCTTGAGCAGGGTCGACTTGCCGCATCCGGACGGTCCGACGATCGCCACGAACTCACCGGGCGCCACATCGAGCGATACCTCGCGCAACGCGGTGACATCGCGCTTCCTGCTGCGGAACCGGACCGCCACATCGGACAGTCCGACCGCCGCCGCGGCGGGAACCGGTGCCTTGGTCCGCGTCGTGTGCTGCTTCGGCATCGTCATCCCTTCAGCGCCGTCTTCTCGTCCCAGTAGTCCACGACGGCCTTCGGCTTGCTGACCATGCCCGCCTCGGCGAAGACGTCGATGGTCTGCTGCCAGTCGGCCTCGTTGTTCACTCCGGGCGCCTTCCCCTCGGTCGACGAGGTGTGCAGCAAAGTGAGCGTCGTCTTGAACTGCTCGGCCAGGACCGTGGTCGGCGGCAGCTGCTCCGAGGCTCCGTCCATCGCCGCGACCGCCGGCCCGGGGGCTTTTTCGGCAGCCGCCCACGACTCGCTGACCGCCTGCACCATGCGTCCGGCAAGTTCGGACTTCGTGGCGAGGATCTTCTGTCCGGCGAGCAGACCGTTGGAGTAGAAGTTCAGCCCGTTCTCGGAGAAACGCAGATACGAGACCTGCTTCTTTGCCTTGTCCTGCATGGTGGGACCCTGGTCGCTGGCGTAGCCGAGGAGTCCGTCGGTCTTCCCGGAGATCACCGCGGCGATCTTGCCCGCCGGGTCGGTGTTCTGGACCTTGACGTCCGACTCGTCGAGGTTGTTCTTCTTCAGGAAGATCGGGAAGGTCTTGGAGAGCGCGTCACCCGCGGTCCCCGCAATGGTCTTTCCCTTGAGATCCGCAGGCGACTCGATGCCTTCGGCGTCGAAGGACTGCACCGACGCCGGGGTGGTCTGGAGGAAGACTCCGAGGCTCTTCACCTGGACGCCCTGGTCGACGCCCGCGAGCAGTGCCGGGGTGTCGGCCCAGCCGAAGTCGGTCTGGCCCGCGGCGGTGGCCTGCACCGTCTTCTGCGAGCCCTGACCCGCCTGGATCTTCAGGTCGATGCCGTGCTTCTCGAAGATCTTCTGCTGCTTGCCGTAGTAGAACGGCGCGTGTTCACCGTACGGATACCAGTTGAGCGTCAGCGTGACCTTGTCCAGCTTCTTGCCCGAGTCGCTCGTGGTGGTCGACGCGTCGTTGCCACCGCAGGCCGTGGCCACCAGTACGAGGGGTACGACACCGATCAGGAGTCTGCGCGCATGCATGGGCTGGCCCTTCTCGCGACGAAGTCGGTACGACGGAGTCAGTACGTGGTGGTGGCGGAGGCGTCCCGGCGGCTGGCGTGCCACGGGAGCAGCAGCATTTCGGCGATCTCGACGGCGACGAAGAGCACGACGCCGATGAGTGACATCACGAGCAGCCCGGCGAAGAGCATCGGGGTGTCGAGGTTGCCGTTGGCCTGGAGGATCACATAGCCCAGGCCCTCGTTGGCGCCGACGAACTCGCCGACGACCGCTCCGGTGACCGCCAGGGTGACCGCGACCTTGAGCCCGGAGAAGAGATGCGGGAGCGAGGCCGGAAAGCGGATCTTGAGGAACGTCTGCCAGGGCCCCGCGCCCATGGTCGCCGACAGTTGGAGCATCTCCGGGTCGACCGCCTTGAGGCCGGTGACCATGGAGATCACGACGGGGAAGAAGGCGATGAGCACGGCGATGAGAATCTTCGGCTCGATACCGAAGCCGAGCCAGACGACGAACAGCGGCGCGATCGCGATCTTCGGTACGACCTGGGCGAACAGCAGAATGGGATAGAGCGTGCGCTCGACGGTCGAGGAGTACACCATGACGACTGCCGCCAGTACACCGACGGCCACGGCGATCAGGAAGCCGAGCAGCGTTTCGTATGTGGTCACCCAGGTGTGCTGCCAGAGATAACCGGCCTTGCCGGTAAGGACATCGAGGGTCGCCCCGGGTGACGGCATGAGATACGGCTTCACCAGCTCCGCCGCCGAGATCACCCACCAGACGGCGAAACAGGCCAGCAGCAGGGCGACGGGCCGCCAGCTCCGCTCGGCCGCCCGCGTGAACCGCTCCCCCGCCGAGGGACCGGCCCGCCGGACAACTCCCTCCGCTTCAGGGGGCCTTTTGGTCAACGCGCTCTGGCTCACTGTGAACTCCCGCCGCTTCGGGTGCAGTTGTGGAGAGCTGTGCGATCCTGCGATGACGAGAAGGCGCTTTCAGAAAGCGCTTTCTGATAAGGTTTTCGCCACGCTAGTGACTGCCTGCACGCACGGTCAATAGGTCGTCGACAAGTTTCGGGGCCTGCCATCACCGCGCCCTTGGGGGTCGAGTTGAGTGAACGGGGAACACCGCACCGCCCGGAGCCGCGCGGCGGCCTTCCCGCAGCGGCGCATGTGACGCTCGACGCCGTGGCCCGGGAGGCCGGGGTGTCCCCCGCCACCGCCTCGCGCGCCCTCAACGGCACGACCCGGGTACGCGACGATCTGCGAGAGCGGGTACGCGCGGCGGCGGAGCGGCTCGATTACATCCCCAACGCCCACGCGCAGGCACTCGCGAATTCGACCAACAACCGTACGGTGGGCGTCATCTGTCATGACGTCAGTGATCCGTACTTCGCCGCCGTGTCGAGTGGCGTGATGCGCGCCGCGGCCGAGCAGGATCTGCTGGTGATGCTGGCCTCCACCTTCCGGGAACCCGCCCGGGAGATCGCCTACGTCTCGATGCTGCGGGCTCAGCGCGCCCGCGCGATCCTGCTCATCGGCTCCGGCTTCCAGGACCGGTCGTGGGAGCGGGCCCTGGGTGCCGAACTGGAGCCTTACGTACGGGGCGGGGGGCGAGTGGCCGTCGTCAGCAGGCACCGCAGCCTGCGGGTGGACACCGTACAGCCGGAGAACCGGGCGGGGGCGGCCGCGCTCGCCCGGACGCTGGTCGGGCTCGGGCACCGCACGTTCGCGGTGCTCACCGGCCCGCCCGCGCTGACCACTGTCTCCGACCGGCTCACTGGCTTCCGGGAAGGGCTCGCGGAGTCGGAAATCGGGCTCGACCTGGTCGTGGAGGGCGCGTTCACTCGCGACGGCGGGTATGCGGCGGCCCGGCGATTGCTGGCCTTCGGCCGGCCGCGGCCGACCTGTGTGTTCGCGGTCACCGATGTGATGGCGGTCGGTGCGCTCGCCGCGCTGCGGGAGGAGGGGCTACGAGTGCCGGAGGATGTCTCGCTCGCCGGGTTCGACGACATTCCGCTGGTACGGGAGTTGTCGCCGGCGCTCACCACGGTGGCGCTGCCGCTGACCTCGATGGGCGAGGACGTGATCGCGCTGGCGCTGCGGGAGCCGTCCGCGGGGCGGCGGGCCCGGGTGGTGCGGGTGGCGGGAGAGGTGGTGGTGCGGGCGAGCACGGGAACGCCGCCGGTCGGGTGACCGGCGGCGTCCGGGTGCCGAGGTGCCCTCCATCGTGATTCGCCCGGCGACGGAGGGCGGACCACTACGGGTGGACGAGCACCTGGGAGAGTGCCACGCGTCCCGTGCCGGAGGTCACGATCTTCACCGTGCGGGTCCGGCTGTCCAGGTTCAGGACTGTCGGGCGCAGCGCCTTCCCGCTGACGTGGACCGTCGCGCCGTCGGTGACGACATCGAAGTCGGCTGTCGCGGAAGAGGAGTTGTTCCAGATCTCGATCTGACGAATGCGCTGTGCGCTGCCCAGGTCGACCTGCCACCAGGCGCCCGCCTCGGACAGCGTGCGGGTGTCCGTGTTGGTGTCGGCGTCCAGTGCGAGCGCCGCGGCCGCCGTTCCCTCGGTGGAGGACTGGGTCGCGGTGCCGGTACGGGCCAGGTCGGTCCGCAGCTGCTCGACCGGGCCGCCGTGGGCGCCTGCCCGGGCTGCGACGGCGAGGGCTTCGGCCGGCAGTCGGTCCAGACCGGTGAGGTTGTCCGTCATGACCGAGCCCGTGCCGCCGAGTACGGGCGCGGCAGTGTCGGTCCAGTTGCCCCGGGCGGTGTTCTGGATGCCGTAATCCGCCCAGTTCGAGACCCACTTGTAGCCGATGCGGGTGATGACGTTCTTCTCGACGACGATGTGTGAGGACTGTTCGTCGAGATAGATGCCGTTGCCGTCGCGCTCGGTGTTGCCGAAGGCGGAGCGGTTGATGTAGTTGCCGGAGACGGCCGTGCCCGGCTGCGCGCCCTGGGTGTAGATCGCTCCGCCGTCGTGCTGCGCCTGGGCGACTTCCATGACATTGGTGATGCGGTTGTCGGTCACCTTGTTGTCACGCAGCACGGACTTCTGGGCCTCGGGCTGGTTCCAGCCCCAGCCGACCGAGATCCCGGAGTACGGAAGATGGTCCAGGCTGTTGTGGTCGACGGTCAGCTCTGCCTCGTAACCGGCCCAGATGCCCACCGAGTCGGTGTACTCGACGCCGGAGCGGGTGATGGTGTTGTACGCGATCGTGTTCCGCTCCCCCGCGAGCGCCGCCCCGGGCATCGGCTCGGTGTCGCCCACGTACACCGCGCCCGAGGACAGATCGCTGAAGGACGAGCGGGTCAGGGAACTGTCCTTGGTGCCCGCTTCGAAGATGGCGCCCGCCCCGCCGAGCCGGCTGAACCGGGCGTTCTCGATGCTGATGTGCTGTCCGCCGCGGACGATGACCGCGGCCGACGGCTTGGTGTAGAAGCGGCCCGCATGGTCGACGGGGCCGGTGGCTCCGGTCAGGGTGAGACCGGCCTGCATGCCCGCGTAGCCCTCATCCGTGCCGGGCCGGCGGTAAGCCGCATAAGCGAAGCCGATCCCGTCCACGGTGACGTCACGGGCACCATCGACGACGAGCAGCTGTTCGGTGTACGGAGTGACGGCCTGCGCGTGGCGCATGTTCTCGCCCTTGCGCGGCAGGTACGTGACAGTGCGGTTCTGCGAATTCCACACGAACTCGCCCGGCTGGTCGAGGAGTTCGGGGGCATTCTCGAAGAAGGCGACGCCGCTGTAGCGGGTGGAGTCGACCGCGGTGGAGTCCCAGGCGGGTCCGGTGCGGTTCGTGCCGCTCGCCGAGTTGGTCCAGCAGGGCTGGGCGAACGTCATGACGTCGCCTCTGACGCCGGTGATCCGGCAGTGGTAGTTGCGCCAGCGGACCCGGATGACGGCTTCGGCGTCGGTGGGGCGCTGCCACCGGTCGATCCCGGTGGCGGTGGCGCCGGTCATGCCGGTCCTGGTGGCGTCGCAGGTGCTCGCCGTGCAGACCGTGCCCCGGGCGCGGGTCGCGCGTCTGCCGTCGATGAAGAGCTGACGGGGGGTGACGCCGGCCGGGACGTCGGCGGTCCAGGTGCCGTCGGCGTTCTGCCGCCAGCCGGTGATGTCCTGTCCGCCGGAGAGGACGGGGCGGGCGCCGGGAGCCGCGGTCCAGGTGACCGTGTGGCCGTCCTTCCCGGAGTCGGCGGCGCCGAGCTTCAGGGGTTCGTCGAGCTTGTACGTACCGTTCTTCAGAAGTACTCGGACGTCGCGGCCGGTCTCGGTGCGGGCCCGGTCGCGGGCGCCTTCCGGGGTACAGGGGCGGGCGACCGTACAGGAGGCGCCGTGTCCGTCCGGGGCCGCGTACAGGGTGCGGGGGCCGGGTGCGGCCTGGGCGGTCGGGGCGGCGAGGAGCGCGGCCAGGAAGGCGGCGGTGGCGGCAGCGGCGGTTCCTCGTACGACGTTCGGGGAGCGGCGGTTCACGCGGAGGCCTTCCAGTCGGGGTGGCCGGGCATGGGCGGGTTCACGGCTCCGAAGAGCCAGTCGCGCAGGAACGGGTCGAGGGACTTGTCGCCGGTGACGTCGACCGTATGCCGGATGAAGGCCTCGCTGGTGTAGGTGGAGTCCTTGAAGCGCTTCACCCACTCACGCATGACCCGGTCGAACCGCCGCTGACCGATCTGAAGGCTGAGGGCGTGCAGGACGAGTGCGCCGCCGTCATAGATGTTGGTGCCGCCGAGCGCCTTCGGGAGTCCGGGCGGGCCGTCGGTGGCGCGGATGGCGTCGAGCTTCACGTACGTGGCCTTCATCTTGTCCTCGAAGACAGACCAGCCGCGCTCCTCGCCGTACAGGCCGGCGTAGTACACGGCGGGGCCCTCGTTGAGCCAGGCCTGCTGCCAGTCGTTCGGCGTGACGGAGTCGCCGAACCACTGGTGGACGAGCTCATGGACCATGGTGGTCTCGTAGCCGGGCTGCCCGTTGGCGTTGAGCTTGAACCAGTTGGTGGAGAACAGGGAGAGGGTCTGGTTCTCCAGGGCGTCGGTGTAGCCGTCGTAGATGTGGACTCCGTAGACGGAGAACGGGTAGCGGCCGAACTTCGCCTCCAGCCAGGCCAGATGGTCCGCGGTACGGGCGACGATCGGACCGTACTTGTCCTCCTGTCCCTGCGGGACGATGTGCCGCAGCGGCAGTCCTCGGTGGCTGGTGCCGTACAGATAGGTGCCCTTGACGACGGCGATGCCGATGAGTTCGGTCGCCATGCGCTCGCGCAGGGCGAAGTGCCAGACGGTGGAGCCGTCGGCGCGCGGGGTCTTGTGGAGCAGTTCGCCGTTGGCGGCGGCGACGTAGCCCTGCGGGGCGCTGATGTGGAACGTCCACGTCGCCTTGTCGGACGGGGTGTCGTTGCAGGGCAGGAAGGTGTCGGCGCGGGAGGACTGGGCGGCGGAGGCGAAGCCGCCGTCGGTGCCGAACTTCCAGCCGGTCAGCCCGAGTCGGGGCGCCTTGCCGTTGCCCCGGTAGCGCGCCTCGACGGTGAACGCCTGCCCGTTGTGGAGCGGGCGGGCGGGGGTGATGGTGAACTCCTGGCCGCTCTTGCCGGGCGAGAGCACCCAGGTGGCGGGGCGGCCTGCGACGGTGACGGAGTCGATGGTGTGGCCGTCGGTGTCCAGGTTGAAGGCGGAGAGGTCCTGGGTGGCCTTGGCGTTGATCTTCACGACGGCGGTGAAGTCGTAAGTCACCGGGGTGAAGTCGAAGGCGAGGTCGTAGTGGACGACCTGGTAGCCGCCGTTGCCGAGGGTCGGGAAGAGCGGGTCGCCGACGCCGTCGGAGCCGGGCTTCGGGTCGAAGCCATGCGGCTGTGCGATGGCGGTCGAGCCGAGTGCGGGTACGGCGACGGCCGCTGCCACCGCCGCGCCGCCGAGCCTGAGGGCCGAGCGTCGCGTCGTCACTTCTTCCCCTTCTGGAAGGCGTCCTCGAACTCGCCGCGGGCCTGCTCGCCGCCCTTGGCCAGGTAGTCCTTGACGAGCTGGTCGTAGGCGGACATGGACTTGCGGCCCGCGATGATGTCCTTGAGCGCGTCCTGCTTGAACGTGTAGAGGCTGCCGGACCCCTTCGAGTCCCAAGTGGGCGAGGAGTACTGCAGGGTCGGGTCCTGTTCCGTGATCGGAATCATCTTGGTGAAGGCGTCGTGGACGTGACGGACGCCCTGTTCCGAGTCGGCGCTGAAGATGGCGGGGACAGCGGAGGCCATGAACTTCCACGGCACGGTGACGTCCTGGGTGCCCTGCTTGGTGAGGGCCGGGTTGCCCTTGACGTCCCGGGTGAAGTCCTTGCCCTCGACGCCGTAGTTGATGAGCGTGTACTCCTCGCTGCCGAACGGGGACGCGGCGAAGTCGGCCAGGGCCAGGACCTCCTTGACACGGTCTCCGGACGCCTTCTTCACATGGGTGTTCTGCAGCTCGACATTGTCCATCCAGGCGATGGCGTCCTTGCCGAACGGGACGAAGGGGCGAGGGTCGTACTTCTTGTCGATCGCCTTCATCGAGGCGATGTAGCCGACGCCGGGTGCCAGGTAGGTGGGCATGCCGTCGTAGACGTAGGCGCCCTTGCCGTTCTTGAACATGTCCGTGTACTGGGCCTTCTGCGCCCCGGACATCTGGAGAGTGCCCGGATAGAAACAGCCCGCCTTGTACAGCTCGCGCGCGGTCTCCACGGCCTTGCGGAACTCCGGCGTCTCCAGGTCGGTGGTGAACTTGCCCGTCTTGGCGTCGAGCCGCCAGTAGTAGGGCGCGCCCGCGGACATCGCAAGCATGGTGGTGGCGCCCGCGATGATCGCGTACTGGTCCTTCTTGGGCCGGGTCAGCTCCTTGCAGACCTCGACGAACCTGTCGAGGTCCGAGATCTGGGCGAGGTCGGTGACGCCGACCTCTTCGAAGAGGTCGTGGCGGTAGAAGCCGGCGCCGCCGGTGCCTGTGCGCGCGATCGGGATGCCGTACAGCTTCCCGCCGAAGATCGCGGCCTGCCAGGCGCCCTTCGGGATCGCTGCCAGGTTCGGGTAGTCCTTGATCCTGTCCCCGGCGAGGTACGGAGTCAGGTCGGCGCACTTGGCCTGGAGGAAGGCCGCCTTGTTGTCGACGCCCCCGACCTCGGGATACATGAAGAGATCGGGCAGGCTGTCGCTCGCGACCATGGTGGAGAACTTGGTGCCGTAGTCGTCGGCGGGGACGGCGGTGATGTTCACCTGGCCACCGAGGAGCTTCTCGATCTCCTGCCAGGCTGCGTTCCTGCCGCGGGCGGGCGGCGGCGGGGAGAAGGTCTCCATCGTCGCGCTGATCGGCTTGGCACCCTTGAGCGGGGTGCCCTTCGTGGCCCGCAGCGGTTTGGCCGGGTAGCTGAAGTAGCCCTGCGGAACACCGGCGGCGGTGCCCGCCAGGTCGGGCTCGAGGCCTATGTTACGGACCGCGGTGTCGGGGAGCAGCGAGGCACTCTTGGCCTCCGCCTTCGCGGTCGTGCCGCCGTCGCCACAGGCGGCGAGCAGCGGGGCGGCGGCCAGTCCCAGACCGACGCCCGCACCCATGCGGAACAGTGCTCTGCGGTTGATGGGGGTGGAGCTCGACACCTGAATCTCCTTGAGAAGAGGGGAAGGAAGGAGTGGGGGCGGTGGCTGCGCTCAGCCCTTGATGGCGCCTGTGAGCACGCCCTTGGTGAAGTAGCGCTGGAGGAACGGATAGACACAGAGGATCGGTACGACGGCGATCACCAGGACCGCCATCTGTACGGCCTGCTGCGGGGCGAGCACCTCGCCGGCCGAGGCGGCGTTCAGGCTCTGGCCCTGCAGGACATAGGTGCGCAGCACCATCGGCAGGGGCCACTTGTCGGAGTCGTTGAGGTACAGGAGCGAGTTGAAGAAGGCGTTCCAGTACGTCACCGCGTAGAAGAGGCTGATCACGGCGAGGACGGCCTTGGACAGCGGCAGGACGATCCGCACCAGGATGCGGAAGTCTCCGGCGCCGTCGACCTTCGCGGCGTCGTACAGCTCCTCCGGCAGGTTCATGAAGAAGGACCGCAGGACGACGAGGTTGAAGGCGCTGACCAGGGTGGGCATGACGAGCGCCGCGTAGGTGTCGTACAGGCCGAGTCCCTTGACCAGCAGGAAGTTCGGGATGATGCCCGCGTTGAAGAGCATCGTGAACAGGGCCGTCATCAGGATGAAGCGGGAGCCCGTGACATCGCGGCGGGAGAGTCCGTACGCCATGCCGACGGTGACGAGCAGGCTGGCGAGGGTGCCGAATACGGTGATGCCGACGGAGACGACCAGCGCCCGGGTGACGACTCCGCCGGTGAAGATGGTGCGGTAGGCGTCCAGGGTGGGGTGGTCCGGCCACAGGACGAGGCCGGAGCTCTTGATGATGTCGGTCTGCGAGGCGAAGCTCGTGCCGATGACGCCGACCAGCGGGTAGGCGACGGCGAGCACGACCACGACGATGGCGATCGCCTTGGCGGTCTGCCCGATGCGGGTCGGCCGCTCCATCCACGGGGGCCGGCCGTCGGACTTCCGGGCGGTGGCGGGCCGGGGCGCCGGCGCGGTGGATTCCGATGTGGCGCGCGATTTCTCAGCGGTCAGCACCGCGGTACACCCCTTCGTGGCCGAGTCGGTGGGCGAACTTGTTCGCGCCCAGGACGAGTGCGGTGCCGATGACCGCCTTGACGAGTCCGACGGCGGCGGCGACGCCCCAGTCGTTGTCCTTGATGCCGTGGTAGTAGACGTAGGTGTCGAGGACCTCACCGGCGTCCGGGCCGACCGCGTCGCGCTGGAGCAGGATCTGCTCGAAGCCGACGGAGAGGATCTGCCCGAGGTTGAGGATCAGCAGCAGGATGAGTACGGGGGCGATGCCCGGCAGGGTCACGTGCCAGAGGCGGCGTCGCGGGCCCGCGCCGTCGATCGCGGCGGCCTCGTACTGCTGTCTGTCGATGTTCAGCAGCGCGGCGAGGATGATGATCGTGCCCCAGCCGGCGTCCTTCCAGGCCACCTGGAGGGTCAGGAGCCAGGGGAAGGCGTCGGGGTCGCTCATCATGTCGTAGCGCGGCAGCCCCAGCCCGCCGAGTACGTCGGGCAGGAGCCCGGCGCCGCCCAGTATCTGCTGGAAGATCGAGACGATGATGACCCAGCCGATGAAGTGCGGCAGATAGACCACGCTCTGCACGAAGCGCCTGATGCGGTCGCTGGCGATGCTGTTGAGCAGCAGGGCCAGGGCGACCGGGATCGGGAAGAAGAACACCAGCTGGACGAGGGCGATCTCCAGGGTGTTGAACGTCGCGGACCAGAAGGCCGGCTCACCGAACGCCGCGGAGAAGTTGGCGAACCCCACCCAGACGCTGTGCATGTAGCCGAGATACGGCTGGTAGTCCTGGAACGCCACCACATAGCCAAGCAGCGGTACGTAGTGGAAAACGACAAAATACAGCAGTCCGGGCAGGGTGAGCAGCAGCATCACCCGGTCCCGCTTGATCCGCTGCCAGAGCGTCAGCCGGTGCTGTGCGACGAGGGCCTGGGCAGCGGGCGGGGAGGGTATTTCAGCCTTCTGCCGCCGCTTCTCCCGCGGCAACGGGGGTGCTGTTTCAGCCATGGTGCGTCCTGTTCGGCTGGGTGGCGCATGGTGAGCCTTCTGGGGCCGCAAGTTAGTAAGCGGTTAACCCAAGCGTCAAGAGATCCGGGCAAATGTCGTTGAGACACGATGCCTCCACCATCAAATCCAGCTCAACGAATCAACAAAAATACTTCCCAAGTGGACAGTTGGGGCGGCTGCGAGCTTGACGGCCGACTGTCGCGCTCCTTAGCGTTCCGGTCATTCCATAGAACGCGATTACTATCCGGAGGCAGGGTGCGAACCACCGAAGAGGCACCGGCTCATTCCGGTAGCGATGCTGCGGCACCGCCCCCGCGACGGCCGCGCACGGTCCTGGCCATGAACCCCGGACTGCTCGACGACGTCTTTCCGCCACCGGTGCGGGCGCGTCTCGAGGAGACCGCCGACCTCCTCAGCCCGTCCGTGATCAGCGACTTCGACTCCCCGGACGCCTCCGCGGCGCTGAATGCGGCCGAGGTCCTGCTCACCGGCTGGGGCTGCCCGCCCGTCGACGCCGCGCTGCTGGACCGCGCACCCGCGCTGCGCGCCGTGATCCATGCGGCCGGCACGGTGAAAACGTTTCTGTCCCCGGCCGCGTTCGACCGCGGGATCGCCGTCTCCTCGGCCGCCGCCGCCAATGCCGTACCGGTCGCCGAGTTCACCCTGGCGGCGATCATCATGGGCGCCAAACGCGTCTTTCCGCTGGCCGGACTCTTCCGCACCCGGCGCACCCACCGCACCGGCGCCGACCTCGACCGCCAGCACTGGCTCGGCACGCACGGCCTGACCATCGGCATCGTCGGGGCGTCCCGGATCGGCCGCCGGGTCATCGAACTGCTCCGGGTCCTCGATGCCGAGGTACTGCTGTACGACCCGTATGTCAGTGCGGCCCAGGCGGAACTGCTCGGTGTCACCCCGACCGACCTGGACACCCTGGTGGCGACCAGCGACGTGGTGAGCGTCCATGCCCCCGACACACCGGAGACCCGCGGGATCATCGACGCCAGGCGGATCGGCCTGATGCGGCCCGGCACCCTGCTCGTCAACACGGCCCGCGGCCCCCTGGTGGACACCGAGGCACTGACCGGGCACCTGGTCAGCGGGCGGCTGGACGCCGTCCTCGATGTGACATCGCCCGAGCCGCTGCCGGACGGCCACCCGCTGTGGGACCTGCCGAACGTCTTCCTCACCCCGCATCTCGCGGGCGCCCAGGGCAACGAGGTGGGACGGCTCGGTGCGCTCGCAGTGGACGAGCTGGCGCGGTACGCGCAGGGCACACCGTTCGACCACCCGGTGCACCGGGCCGACCTGGGGAGGATCGCATGAGCTCCGTCCCGGCACAGGCCAGTGCCGTGACCGGCAATGTCTGCCCGGAAGGAGCGTCGTCCAGTGCGCGCGATCGCAAGGCTGCCGGAAGCCCTTGTAGCGGAGCTACCAGGGCTTTTGGCCAACGCCGCGAGCGTGCGTGATGGGCGGCGCGACGGGGCAGAGCTTGCCGGGAGGGGCACTAGGCTCGGCGTCACACAACAGCCACCAGGGGGTGAGCCGGATGCGCCGGCAGAGCACAGCCGCGGACGGACAACGGCGCGCGACGGTCACCGATGTCGCACGGCGCGCGGGCGTCTCGACGGCCACGGTCTCCCGCGTACTGAACCGCAACTACCCGGTCGCCAAGGCGACCCGGGAGCGCGTCGAGTCCGCGATGCGCGAGCTCGGCTATGTCGTCAACGCCCATGCCCGTGCGCTGGCCGGCGTCTCCAACCGCACCGTCGGCATCATCGTCAACGAGGTCATCGACCCGTTCTACGCGTACATCGCGCGCGGCGTTGAGCGGGAGGCGGCACTCGGCGGACGGCTCTGCCTGGTCTGCTGCACCCAGGGCGACCCGCAGCGCGAGCTGGCCTTCATCGATCTGATGCATGAGCGCAGGGCGGACGCGGTGGTCGTGGTCGGCGGCTCCCTCGCGGACCGCGGCTACACCACCGAGCTGGCCCGCAGGGCGCGCGAGCTGGACGCGGGCGGATCGAAGCTGGTGCTGTGCGGCAGGCCGCCGTTGGGCGAGCAGGCCCCGACCGTCGCGGTCGAGTACGACAACGAGGGCGGCGCCTTCGCCATCACCGACCATCTGCTGATGCAGGGGCACGAGCGGATCCTCTACCTCGGCGGCCCGCCCAAGCTCTCCACCACCCGCGACCGGCTGGCCGGGTTCCAGCGGGCCCTTGAGCTGCGCGGCATCGCCCCGGACCCCGACCTGGTCCGGCCCGGCGCCTTCAGCCGTAACTTCGGGTACCGGCGGATGGCCGAACTGCTGCGGCAGGGACCGGACTTCACCGCCGTCTTCGCTGCCAACGACATGGTGGCGGCAGGCGCGGCGCAGGCCCTGGAGGAGGGCGGGGTCCGGGTGCCGAAGGACGTGTCCCTGGTGGGGTACGACGACATTCCGGTGGCCCAGGAGCTGCGGCCGCGGCTGACCACCGTCCATGTGCCGCTGGAGGAGATGGGGCGCCAGGCGGTACGACTGGCGCTCACCGGTGGGGACGAGGACGACTGGCGCGAGCCGACCACGGGTGCGCTGCGGCTGGGCACCCACATCGTGGTACGCGATTCCGTTGCGCCAAGGCCCGGCCGGCCCTCCCGGATGTGACCGGTTACTTCCTCCCTGTCCACAGTTGGCCATAGAAAATCACAGTAACTTCCTGACTCCTCTTGCGGCTCAATAGCAACCGCTTACATGCTGGCGCCGAGTAATACCCGTTCCGCACGCCTCCGCCCCTCACTCGTTTCTGCAGGGAGAGTTCCGCATGCGTATGCCCACAGACTCCGCCGGCCCCTCCACCGCCCCTTCCTCCGCTTCCTCCCTCGTCGGCCGGCGCTCCGTTCTCGCCGCCGCGGCCGGAGCCGGAGCGGCGATCGCCCTGGGCGCCGGCACGGCCCGGGCCACGGCCGACACCTCCGTCTCGCGAGGGGCCCGCCCGGTCCACCTGACCGTGACCGCCCGGCCCGCCGCCGAGGCCGAGCGGCTGCGGCTCGGACAGGCCCTGCGCGGCTCGGAGTTCCAGCCCACCGGCCTGTACGTCCCGGCCGACGCGCCCCTCTCCCTCACCGTCCAGCCGTACGACGATCTGCTGCCCACCCTCTGGATCGGCGCCTGGGACTACTACGGCGAGATCACCGAGCCCCGCAGCTATCCGCTGACCGCCGGTGCGAACACTGTGACGGACCCGCACGGCGGCCCGGTCTATCTCACCTTGACGGGCCGTGGCGAGCGGGCCGGTGTGCTGGTCCGCTCCGGCGCCGTCCCCATGCCCGTCTTCACCCTGGGCCGCACCTCGGAGGCCGACTACCAGCAGCAGCTGGACACGCTCACCGCGTCGCCGTACGTCGAACTCCACGCGCCGCACACGATCATGACGCTCACCCGCGAGGGCGCGCTGCTGTACCGCGGCGAGGACCATGCCGCACTGCTCGGGCTGGTCGAGACGATCACCGACTCGCATGCCCGGATCAGCGGCCTCGACGGTTCGAAGCCGGTGCACCGGCGCAAGGCGGGTCCGTATCACTTCACCGAGGTCAGCAAGGTCCCGACCGGTGTCGGTGCCTACGCCACGCACGGCTACAACGGCTTCCCGCGGGCCTACCTCGACCGGGCCACGACCGTCGAGGGGCTGCGGACCCGCGGCTGGGGGCTCTACCACGAACTCGGTCATCTGCACCAGCAGTTCGCCTACAAGCCCGGCGGCCTGACCGAGGTCACGGTCAACATCTACTCGCTGGCCGCCCAGCGCACGCTGAAGCAGCCGTCCAACCTCCTCACGGTCGACGCGATGACGGGACTCACCTACTTCCAGTCCGCACAGCGCAAGTTCGGCACGGCGGGGCTGAGTTACGAGAAGTCCTTCGGCGCGTACGAGAAGCTCGTCCCGCTGCGCCAGCTGGAGCTGGCCTTCGGCGACGACTTCTGGCCCCGGCTGCACAAGCTGGTGCGCGAGGAGAACCCGCAGTCCCAGTACACGGAGAACGACAAGCGCTACCGGGCCCTTGCCACCTACTCCAGCCGTGTCGCCGGCTACGACCTCACGGACTTCTTCGTGAACACGTGGGCGTTCCCGATCGACGCCACCGGCAGGGCTGAGCTGGCCGCGCTGAACCTGCCGAAGCCCTCCGTCGACCCGTCCACGCTGTCGGACTGACCACCGGCGACAAGGAGCCACTGTGAACCTCAGCAGAAGAACCCTTCTCGCGGCGAGCAGCGCCACGGCCGTCACGGCCGCGACGACGCTCATGACGTCGGCCGGCGCCGCGCACGCGCGGCCCATCGCGGCCGCATCCACCGAAGCCGCGGCGACCGCCGACTTCGACACCCTCCTCCGGCGGGCCGAAACGCTGCTCACCGGCGGCGAGTTCGACCCGGCCGACACCGACTTCACAGCGGCGCTCGCGGCCCTGTCCACCACAGCCGAGGGACTCTGGGACGCCCTCGACCGCAGCGCCGGACGGACCGCGCTCTGGCCCGGCCTCGCACCGCTCACCGACCCGGGCAACTTCGGTCAGAGCTACACCCGGCTGCGCACGATCGCGGTCGCCTGGGCGACCGAGGGCACCTCTCTCGCCGGGAGCACGGAGGTGGCGGACGCCCTCGTCGCCGCGCTGCGCTTCACGTACGACACCGCGTACAACCCGGCCAAGCGCGAGACCGGCAACTGGTGGTTCTGGGAGATCGGCGCCCCACGTGCCCTGATGGACTGCTCCGTCATCCTCCGCGACCGGCTTCCCGCAGCCGATCTGACGGACTATCTGTCGGTCGTCGACCGGTTCTGCCCGGACGCGGACCGTCGTACCAACTCCCCCTCGCTCGCGGAGACCGGCGCGAACCGCACCGACAAGGCCGTCATCGTGGCGCTGCGCGGACTGCTGGGGCAGGACGCCGGCAAACTCTCCTCCGCCCGTGACGCGCTCTCCGACGTTCGCGACTCGGGCCGCAACAGCCTTTTCCGTTATTCGAGTTCGGGTGACGGTTTCTACGAGGACGGCTCGTTCGTCCAGCACGACGTGGTCGCGTACACCGGTTCGTACGGCATCGTGCTGCTGGGCGGCACGGCCTATCTGCTGGCGCTGCTGGCGGGCTCCGAGTGGGCGGTCGCCGACCCGAAGGTGTCGGTGATGTACGAGGCCGTCGAGCGGACCTTCGCCCCGGTGATCTTCGACGGGCTGATGATGGACTCGGTGCGCGGCCGGGCGATCTCCCGGGAACGCGCCGGGGACCACCGCGACGGTGCGACGGCCGTCGCCGCGATCCTGCTCCTCGCGACCGGCGCACCCGCCGAGTACGCGGGGCGCTGGCGGGCGCTGGTCAAGGGCTGGCTGACCCGTAATCGCACCACTCCCTTCACGGCTCTCGCGACGCTTCCCCAGCTCGCCCTGGCGAAAGCCGTCCTGAACGACCGGACCGTGAAGGCGGAGGCTCGTACGACCGGCAGCTTCGTCTTCGCCGACATGGACCGCGTCGTGCACCGCCGTCCCGGCTGGGCCTGCGCGCTGTCGCTCTCGTCGAAACGGATCTCGGCGTACGAGGCGGGCAACGGCGAGAATCTGCACGGCTGGTACACCGGCGACGGCATGACGTATCTGTACGACGGCGACGACCTGGGGCAGTTCAACGACGGCTTCTGGCCCACCGTCGATCCGTACCGGCTCCCCGGCACCACGGTCGACACCCGGCAGCGGACCGATCTCGGCACGGGCGCCGGTACGTCCACCTACCGTCCGACGAACGCCGTCGCGGGCGGGGCCGTGCTGGACGGCCGGTACGGGGCCGCCGCGATGGAGGTGATCGGCGCCCAGGGCACCACCCTGCGGGCGAAGAAATCCTGGTTCCTGCTGGACAACGCGGTGATCGCGCTCGGCTCGGGCATCACCGCGAGCGACGGCCGGCCGGTGGAGACGATCGTCGAGAACCGCAACCTCGGTACGGACGGCAGTAACCGGCTGCTGGTCGACGGCATCCGTCAGCCCGTCGACCAGGGCTGGGCCCAGGACTTCGGCCGAGCACGGTGGGCACACATCGACGGCGTGGGCGGCTATGTCTTCCCCGAGGGGACCGCCCTGCACGCCCTGCGGGAGCAGCGCACCGGAACCTGGCGGGCCATCGACACCGGGGCGGACACGGGCGGCAGCACCGATCCGGTCACCCGCCGCTATCTCACGCTCCGGGTCGATCACGGAATCTCCCCCACCGACGCCCGGTACGCCTATGTGCTGCTGCCCGGCGCATCGGCGGCGGCGACCGCGGTCTGGTCGCACTCCCGGCCGGTCCGGGTCGTCGCCAACGACGCCACCGCGCAGGCCGTGGAGGTGCGCCGGGCGGGACTGACGGCGGTGAACTTCTGGGGCGCCGGGAGCGTGGCCGGGATCACGGCCTCCGGTCCGGCGTCGGTGCTCGTGCAGCACCGGGGCGGACACGTCTGCGTCGCGGTCGCCGACCCGGGCCGGACGCTCACCACACTCTCGGTCGAGCTTCCCTTCCACGTACGGTCGGTGGTGAACGCCGATGACACGGTGAGCCTCGTCCCGGGCCGCAGGCCCGTACTCACCGTCGCCGTCGGCGGCTCGCGCGGCCACACCCACCGAGCCGAACTCAGCCGGTAGTCCACCCCTTCGCACCCCCTCCGAGGAGCAGCACCACCATGTCCGTCGCACCGCATCTGCAACTGCCGCCGCCCGACCGGATCCTGTCCTCCCGTACCGGCTGGACCCGGGCCCACTGGGAGGCGATGGCCGACCGGATGCTGGACGCGCTGGTGCCGTACGCGACACCCGGCTTCGCGCAGTACCGCCTGCCCGGCCGTAACAGCTGGTCGGGGGTCGTCTCGGACGGTCTCGAAGGATTTGCCCGGTCGTTCCTGCTCGCCGCCTGCCGGATCGCGGGCGCGGGCGGAGCGGTCGACCCCGCATTGATCGAGCGGTACACGGCGGGCCTGGCCGCGGGCACGGACCCCCGGAGCGGTGAGTCCTGGCCGCGGCTGACGGACTGTTCGCAGCAGATGGTGGAGGCGGCGTCGGTCGCGGTCGCACTGCACGAGACCCGGCCGTGGATCTGGGACCGGCTGGACGCCCGGGTCCAGCAGCGGGTCGTCGACTGGTTCTCCGGGTTCGTCGGCGGGCGTACCTGGGACAACAACTGGCGGCTCTTCCAGGTGGTGTCCGAGCAGTTCCTCGCCTCGGTCGGCGCCCCGTACAACCGCTCCGACATCGAGAGCAATCTGGACAGGATCGAGGACTGGTACGTCGGTGACGGCTGGTACACCGACGGCGACGGCCGGAACTTCGACTACTACATCGGCTGGGCCATGCATCTGTACCCGCTGCTGTGGTCGCGGATCGCGGGCGCCGACGACGGGGGCAGGACCGAGGTCTACCGGCAGCGGCTCAGCCGGTTCCTGGAGGACTACCCGCACTTCTTCGGCTCCGACGGTGCGCCGGTCCACCAGGGCCGTTCACTGACGTACCGGTTCGCCGCTCTCGCACCGGTGTGGATGGGAGCGCTGGCCGACTGCACCCCGCTCGCGCCGGGGCTCACTCGCCGGCTCGCCTCGGGCACGATGCGGCACTTCGCGGAGCGCGGTGTGCCGGACGAGCGGGGGCTGCTGACGCTCGGCTGGTACGACACGTTCCTGCCGAGCACCCAGCCGTACTCCGGTCCCGCCTCACCGTACTGGGCGAGCAAGGGCTTCCTCGGGCTGCTGCTCCCGGCGGACCATCCGGTGTGGACGGCACGGGAACTCCCACTGCCCGTCGAGGAGTCCGACCAGTACACCGCGCTGCCCGCACCCGGCTGGCTGCTTCACGGCACCCGCGACGACGGCATCGTGCGGCTGATCAATCACGGCAGCGACCACAATCCGCCGTACGACGAGGCAGCCGACCCGTCCGAGGGCGCCGACGATCCGCACTACGCGAAGTTCGCCTACTCGACGACGACGGCCCCCGAAGCCGCCCCGCACGCCGTGACACGCTCCATCGACGGCCATCTGGCACTCGTCGCTGCGGACGGCACGCCGTCGCTGCGCCGCCGGATCCATCCGCTGCGCTGCGAGGACCGCGTCGCCGCCTCCTGGTACGCGGCCCGGCTGCCCGGTGACAGCCATCCGTACCGGATCGAGACGACGAGTGTGCTGCACGGCCCGTGGGAGATCCGGGTGCACCGGGTCGAAGCGCCCGAGGGTGCGGTGGTACGGGAGGGCGGTCACGCGGTCGCCCATGCGGACAGCCCGTTCGCCCTTTCGGGTCCCGACTGGGCGCTCGCCCGTACGGCCGACGGTCTGACCAGCGCCCTGATCGCGCTGTACGGCTGGGACGGTGGTGCCGAAGGGGCCGCTGTGGCGCGTGACGTCCAGTCCAATGCGTACGGACCGCGTTCCGCGATCCCGTATCTGCGCAGCCGACCGCACCCGGGTGGGCGAAGCATCCATGTATCGCTGGTCGCCCTCTCCCGGGACACCGTTCATCCGGAGGCGCTGCGCGACTCGGTGCGGGTACGAGCGGGTGCGGACTCGGTGGTGCTGACGTTCCTGGACGGTACGACGGTCGAGGTCTGAAGACGGTCGAGGTCATGTCGTGGTCAAGGTCTGATCGCGGTCGAAGCCCGTTCGCGGACCGGCCCGCCAGGGACCGCCCGGTCAGATCCCGATGCTGTTGTCCTCCCGCCGATGGAGGTGGCCGACGAGTTCCTGCGCCAGGGACTTGATCGTGTCGAGCCCTGCCCTGCCCCACGGGCGGGGCACTGTGTCGACCGCGCAGACGGCGCCCAGGGCGATGCCCGTGCGATCGATGAGGGGCGCGCCGAGGTAGGAGCGGATGCCTATTTCGTCGACTACCGGATTTCCGGCGAACCGTGGGTAGTCGCAGACGTCCTCCAGGACGAGCGCCTTGCGCCGTACGACGACATGCGGGCAATAGCCGCGGTCGAGGGCCACGTACCGGCCGCCGCGTCCGCTGCCCGCGGCCGTGGCGCCCAGGTCGAAGCCCTTGTGCGTGTCGGCCGGCGTATGCAGTCCGGCGTAGAACTGCCGGTTGCCGTCGATGAAGTTGACCACCGAGAAGGGCACTTCGGTCACTTCGGCCACCCGGTCGGCGAAGGCGTCGAAGTTGTCGAACGAGGCATCGGCGCGTTCCCCGAGGCCAAGGGTCCGCAGCCGCTGGGTACGGACGAAGGCGTCGTGGTCGACAGGCGTGAGCAGCATCCGGCCGCCGGCATGCGGGGTCACGGGTGTGCTCCGAAGCCGGACAACGGGGCCGGCGCGGAGGTGGCGTTGATCAGGTGCTGGACCAGTGTGACCAGTACCCCGGTGCCGGAGCTGGCGATCCGGGCGTCGCAGAGCACGACCGGCACGTCCGGCCCCAGGTCGAGCGCGGCCCGTACTTCCTCGGGCGCGTAGCGGTAGGCGTCGTCGAACTCGTTCACCGCGACGATGAATCCGATGCCGCGCCGTTCGAAGAAGTCGACGGCGGCGAAGCACTCCGCGAGCCTGCGGGTGTCCGCGATCACTACCGCTCCGAGCGCCCCCTGGGAGAGTTCGTCCCACATGAACCAGAAGCGCTCCTGGCCAGGGGTGCCGAACAGATAGAGCACGTGCTGCTCATCGAGCGTGATGCGGCCGAAGTCCATCGCCACGGTGGTGGAGGTCTTGGACTCGATGCCGTCGAGGCTGTCGGTGGCGGCGCTGACCTGGGTCAGCAGCTCTTCCGTGCTCAGCGGTGCGATTTCGCTGACCGCGCCGACGAAGGTCGTCTTGCCTACGCCGAACCCGCCTGCAACCAGCACTTTGAGCGCGACGGGAAAGCCTTCGGAGCCACCGGAGTCATGGGCTCCACCGAAGACATGGGCTCCACCGGTTCCGGATGCCCCACCGGCGTCATGACAGCCGCCGGAGCCATAGGTGTCGCCGGAGTCATAGGCGCCGCGGGGGTCGCCGTAACCTTGCGGGTGGCCATGCCTTGCGTGGCTTGCGTGGCTTCCGAAGCCTTCGGAGCTTGCGCTGTTCTCGTACGCGGCGGAGCTGCCGAAGCCGTCAGAGCTGTCGTCGTAAGCCATCGAGCACTGCCTCCAGCAGAGATCGGTCGGTGGGCATGTCATGGAAGGCGGGCGGGTGCGCGGTGACGGCCCCGCAGTCCACCAGGTCGGAGACGAGCACCTTGGTGACGACTGCGGGCAGCCGCAGATGGGCGGCGATCTCGGCCACCGAGGTGGGGCCGCCGCACAGCCCCAGCGCGACGGAGTGCTCGGGACCGAGATGGATCTGCGGCTCGGTCCCGGTGGCCATCACCAGGGAGAGCAGGTCGAGCATGGTCGTCGGACGGGTACGGCCGTCGCTCACGGTGTACGGGCGGATGAGCCGGCCTGCCGCGTCGTCGAGCAACGGCCCGTCCTGCGGAACCGACACCCTCACAACCCCGTGGCGCTCGATGTCCCGGCCACTTGTCTCGCCGGAGTCATCAGATAGGACCGGACGCTCTTGACCAGCATGGTCATCTCGTAGCCGAGCACCGCCGCGTCCGCCTCGCGGCCGGCGAGAACGGCGAGACAGGTGCCCGACCCGGCGGTGGAGACGAACAGCAGCGTCGAGTCGAGCTCGACCACCACCTGCCGTACGTCGCCGCTGTCGCCGAAGCGCGCGCCGGCACTGCGGCCGAGCGAGTACAGGCCGGCTGCGAGCGCCGCCATGTGGTCGGCGCTGTCGGCGTCCAAGCCATCGAGGGATTTCACCAGCCCGTCGGCGGAGAGGAGGACTGCGCTGCGTGTGTACGGCACGCGCTGGACCAGTCCGCTCAGCAGCCAGTCGAGGTCCGAGACCTGACCGGACGACATATCGGTCGCCATGGTGCATCTACTCCTTGGAGGTATTCGCTTCGAGGGGGTCGGTGGCCGGGGCCGCGTCCCGATCCAGGGAAGGATCCGGGGCCGGGGACGGGTGGTGCGGTGCGAAGGTCGCGACGAGTCCGCGGACCGGCAGCGGTCCGGGCGGGTTCTGGGCCTGCCAGGTCTGCGGGTCCGCCGTTTCGAGGCTCGTGTCCGGGCATCGTGCGGTGTCCGCCTCGGATTCGCCACGAGCCTTCGCGAGTTCGATGCCCCGCCGGAAGGCTGCCATGAGTCCTGGGTCGTGCAGGGCTTGTTCGTCCTCGGTGCGCGGGGCCGGTGCCTCCCTGAGCTGCGGAACCAGGTGCTCCTGCTGGGCGCGCCTGGGGAGTTGGGGCCTGCCCATGGTGCCTCGTACGACTCCGGGCTCGGAGTGGAGCGCCGTAGTGGTTTCGTCCGTGCGCCGGATTCCGGGGCGGGCCTCGGCCGGGGTGGGGCGGTCGAGGCGCTCGGTGCGCAGCGGGAGCGGTGGGGCTTCGCCCTCGCGTCTCGCCTGCTGGGGTGGTTGATGCAGACGGAGCGGTTGAGTGGGTACGTACGGCTGCCGGTTGGCGCTCGCCTGCGGAGCCGGTGACGGGCCCGGACCGGCGCCCGGTCCGGGATTCAGACTCGGGCTCGGCTTGCGGTGGCTTCCGGTGTCGTCCTCGGCCGGCGGACGGTGCACGGGCCCCAGGGGCGGGACCGGAGCCGCGTCGGCCTCGGCCGGAGCGTCCCCTTCCACGCCCAGCAGGGACTGCGGGAGGACGAGTACGGCCTGCGTGCCTCCATAGATGTTGCTCTGCAGCCTGACCGCGATGCCGTGCCGTCGGGCGAGTGACGCGACGACGAACAGGCCGATCCGGCCGTCCTGCAGGAGATGGGACACATTGACCTGGTCGGGGTCGGAGAGCAGGGCGTTCATCCGCTTCTGCTCGTTGCCCGGCATGCCCAGGCCACGGTCCTCGACCTCCAGGGCCAGTCCGGCGGTGACCTGCTGGGCACGGAGCAGCACTTGGGTGTGCGGGGCGGAGAACACGGTGGCGTTCTCCACGAGTTCGGCCAGCAGATGGATCACATCGGCCACGGCGTGTCCGCGCAGCGTGCCGTCGATCGGCGGTACCAGTTTGACCCGCGGGTACTGCTCCACCTCGGCGATCGCCGAGCGCAGCACCTCCGTCATGGTGACCGGATTGCTCCACTGGCGCCGGGAGACGGCGCCACCGAGGACGGCGAGGTTCTCGGCATGTCTGCGGATGCGCGTGGCGAGATGGTCGATGTGGAAGAGACCCTTGAGCAGATCCGGGTCCTCGACCTCGTGTTCCAGCTCGTCGAGCAGCTGGATCTCGCGGTGTACGAGCGACTGCAGCCGGCGGGCGAGATTGACGAACACCTCGACTTTCTGGTCCTCGCCGGTGTGGTCGGAGAGCCGGGACGCCTGCATGACCGCGGCCACGGCGACTTCCTGCTGGCGGCCGAGTTCCTGCGCGAGCAGCTCGAAGGCGTCGCTGCCGGGTGCGGCGGGCTGCGCGGGCCTGCGTGCGGGCACGGGTTCGCCGTTGCGGAGCTGTTCCACCACCCGCTGAAGTTCGGCCTGGCCCTGTGCGCTGACGCGGCGGAGCGCCAGGCAGCGGCCGAAGACGGTGGTGGCGACTCGGTTGGCGGCCAAGTACGCGGCCAGCACGGAGGCTACGGCCAGTGCACCGGCCCCGCCCAGTGCGGTCCACAGTTCGGTGGACGGCCGGGCTCCGGTGGAGCGGACGGTGAAGATGACCGCTGCGGCTCCGCTCAGCACGGCGGCGACGGTCGGCAGCACCGCGGTGCGCAGGAGTTGGGGGCGTATACGCGCCTCGGGGGATGGCTGGGCGGCACGCGGCCTGGCCGTGGCCGAGTGGGAACGGGCACCCGGTCGGCCGTGCCGTCCGCCCTCTCGGCGTTCCGGTCGCGTTTCGGGTGCGCGAAGTTGAGACATCAGTGTCCTCGGTACGTGGGGCACCAGGAATCGGCGTTCATGCGGTGGCACCTACGGTGGTCGGTCAGGCTGGGTTCATCGGTCGGGCAGGCTCGAAAGATATGAGCCCACCGTTGATCACCGGACACACACGGTAGTCGCCAATCACGCAGGTGCGACGGGCAGTTGTCGAACTTGCCCGCCATCCGTCCCGCTCTGGTATGACCTTTCGCACGAGAGACCGATTACTCCGCATTGACACCTGGTCGAC
Source organism: Streptomyces sp. NPDC037301 (assembly GCF_055602785.1). Classification (NCBI taxonomy): domain Bacteria; kingdom Bacillati; phylum Actinomycetota; class Actinomycetes; order Kitasatosporales; family Streptomycetaceae; genus Streptomyces; species Streptomyces sp. NPDC037301. The sequence goes on along the minus strand of NZ_JBVJWD010000006.1, from coordinate 219,830 downwards.
GGACACCCGAACGGCCTACGGCAGCGAACCCCTGAACACGCGGAACGTCTCGGCCCGTCCGGTCATGCCGGACGGGCCGAGCCGTCTGACGCTCCGTGGTCGACTGAGCTCTCCCTACCCGAAACGGGGTCGAGCCCCGCCGCGACGAGACGGAGTACGAGAACTCCTCGGCGCCGGCCTCGCCGTCTTCAGGAGGTCGGCGCCGAGGAGGGCGCCGGCGGTAGCGGTAACTGAGCGGACCGATCTGCACGTTGCCGCCGCTTACCCCGCCTGCTGCAGAGCCATACCGACGCCAAACCTATGCGCAGGCCCTGTCGAAGGCGCGATCCGCGGCCTGCACCCACGCTTCCCAGTAGGCGTCGGTGTGATTCTGGCTCCGGTCCGGCACGGGCCGCTCGCTGCAGCTCGTCTCGGCCGCGTCGCGGCCTGCCAGACCTCCTGCTGTGCGGCCCTGCACTCGCTCGCTCCTGTCGCTCATCCCCGTGGTGGAACTGGGCTGGGCCGCCCCGGTGTCGGGCTGGAGTTTCCCTGTGTCGGGCTGGGCCGTCTTGCAGTTCACGAAGATGTTGCTCTGGTCCTCGTTGACGGCGAGAACGGTGTAGTCGACGTTCTTCTGGAAGCGCTTCAGCAAGAAGTTTCCGTTCGCGTCCACGTTCAGGGGCTCGGTGGACTCACCGTCGTTGAGGTTTCGCGGAGCCGTGAAGCCCTCACCGGAGATGGTGACGAACGTCCCGTTCGCCGCGGGCGTGACCGTGCAGCTCGCAGCAGGTACTGCGCCGGCGGTCGGTGCGAAGACGATCGCGCCGGACAGTGCGAGTGAGGACGCGAGCAGAGAAACCACGGCGCGTCGAGGGTGCAGATGCATGATGGTGCTCCCATCAAAGAGGCGTGGAACAGCCGGCCGCAGTGGCGTCGGCGCTCATCACCGCTGACGCTGCGGGGCGGGCGGGCACTCACCATCCTGAACTCCGGCCGCCGGAGTCACACCGGCGGCAATCCGGAGGCCGGAAGACGCCCGCCCCTTCATGCTCCCCCGCCCTCCATGGGGTGTCGACCGGGGGCGGGCGGGCCGCTCATACCGAGCGGCTCCCAGTGCCTGCGGCGCCACAACTCCCGTCGGATCTCGGTAAGCCTGGCGCAGCCCGGGCATCTGTCCACCTGAACGACGCGCATCATGACGTGGGTCCGGGCACAAGGGAGCCCCACCCCCGACGTTGAGCCGAAGGAGTGGGGCCTGGGTGTCAGGACTTCACGATCCGGGACTCGACACGGATGCCGGATGCCCTTCGCGAAGTCGGCAGCGGAATGTACTGCCGTGCCTCCGTAGCCCTCTCCCGTCGAGGTGGATCATCAATGGCCCGGAGCGCCTGCTTCTGTTCGGCCTCCGCCGACCCGGCGATCACCCGCACTATCACGTTCGGGCCCTCGTCTCTGCCCGCGTCACCGTTCACCCGCGCTTGACGCAGCCGGTCTCCGTCCTCGGCGGACCGACCGCACCGCGAAACAGGCGGCCAGTGCAGCTGCCCCCAGCGGCAGCAGCGGATACAGCAAGCCCGTCACCCACGAGGTGACACTGCTGTCGATCTCTTCCTGCGTCCAGCCGGTGATGTCGAGTAACAGGCCGTTCAGCGGCCCACCGGCCAGTTCGGCACAGCGCCGGCCCGGAACCGGGCCCCTACCGGCCCTGACGCGCCAGCCTGGGGCTGCTCCTGGGTGTGCGGTGATGAGCCTTGCGGACCAGGGCGCTACTCACGCTTGTCGCGGCATGCAATATCGCATTGAAACTTTCCTGAACCAGCATCAGCCATCCTTTGCAAACTGGCGATCGAGTCCGGGTCGTGCGAGGCGTTCCCGGTGGGGTCGTCCTGCCTCGGCCACTCGGCGCCGCCCGATCACGTCACGTCGCTGACCTGCGGAGACTCGACATCATCCGGGCCGACGCGATCGGGATCGGGATGGGGTGCCAGGTCTGCACGGGAGTGAAAGCGCAACGGCCAATGCAGTCGCAGCTATTGACAGCGCTTCGCCGTGAAGTACTCAATATGCAACACAGGTCAACTTCTTCCAACATGACGCGCAGCGGATGGAGCCGCCGGCAGCCGCCGGTAGCGCTCCGCCCCGGCACGTTCCACACCCCACGGCTGGGCGGTTGAGGTCGACCGTCCTCGGAACGAGGAACGCCCCCCACTCGAAAGGACCGATCACGCATGCGTCGATTGGCTTGTGCACTATCCGCCGTACTGGCAACGGTCGGCACCGCGACAGCCCTGCCCGCCCCACCCGCGGTGGCGGGGTCGGCGGCAGGGCCCTACGTGCTCGAAGTCGAGAACATGTCGCTGACCAACTTCGCGACGGAGACTGTGGACCACACCTGGAACGGGAAGTCGGTCGACAACGTCACCTACGCCCGAGGCGCGTCGGGACAGACGAGCACCGCCAGGACGACCTTCGACGGCGCCGACGGGACGTACGACCTCATCACGCGCTACAACGGCAAGACCGCGAACGGGGTGACGTACAAGCTCACCGTGAACTCCGCCCAGGTGGACTCCTGGTCGACGACCCTGCGCTACGGCCGTGACTACACCGACCCGGTGAACATCGACACCCGGACGTCGAGCAAGGTCGCGCTCAAGGCCGGTGACGTCATCGAGCTGACGGCCACCTCCGCCGACGAGGTGCCGCGCGTGGACAGGATCACGATCCAGGCCCATGTCGGTGCACCGACCAGCACACTGACCATCAACTCGCCGAACGCGACGCTGAACGACGGCTTCGACTGGGGCAAGAACCGGGCCCTTGGCATGACCTTCTACCCGGGCAACCCGATGATGGGGCACGAACCGGAGTGGTGGCGCCTCAAGGACTCCACCCACACCTCGGTGACCCCCGGCTACTGGGGCGCCTACACCAACCGGGAGTCCTTCTACAACCGGGACATCTCCCACCAGTCCGACGGCGCGCACGCGCTCGGCCTGGACACCGAGACCTTCAACATGCTGAAGACCTTCGCCGACGACGCCGACGATCCGGGCCAGAACGGCTGGCCGCTGTGGGCACACAGCTCGCACGGCGCCATGTACTACATCGACGGCACCGGGTTCCGGGAGCTGCCGTCACCGTTCAACGTGATGGCCAAGGCGTACAAGCAGTACCAGTGGACGGGCAATGCGGACTGGATCAACGATCCGGCCCTCTCCGCGTACTACGACTCGACGATGGGCAAGTTCCTGACCGACCACGAGGTGGTGTGGAACGACGCGAACCCGTCCAGTGAGCAGCCGGTCTCGAAGAAGCAGGACGGGGAGTACACGGCGACGTACTTCGAGTTCCCGAACGAGAAGCTGGTCTCGGCGGCCGACTCGCTCGGGTACCAGTACCAGTCGATGCTGGCCTACTCGGAGATCCTGAAGGCGAAGGGCGACACCGCCAACAGCTCGAAGTGGGCCGACCGGGCCAAGCGGGTGCGCGACCACTTCGAGTCGAAGTGGTGGGACGCGTCGAACAACCGGTACATCCGCGGCAAGGACGCGGCCGGTACGGGCTACAGCAGCTGGGGCCACGAGGCCAGCTTCCTGATGATGCTGACCGGGCTGGGCGACCACGGCGCCAGGACCAACAGCTACCTGGACTTCATCGCCGCCAACGACGACGACCTGAACGTCGAGGCGACCTCCTACCTGCCGGAGATGTACTACCAGTACAACCGGTCCGCGGAGGGCTGGGCCTGGCTCAAGAAGCTCATGGCCGGCCGCGACAGCTACCCGGAGGTCTCGTTCCTCGCGGTCAGCAGCGTCGTCGACGGCATGATGGGTGTTCAGCCGGACGCCCCGCACGACAAGGTGGCCACCGTCCCCCGGCTGACCTCCGAGACGCCGTGGGTGGAGATCGACCACCTCAAGGTCGGTGACAACGACCTCAAGCTCAAGCACACCGGTACGACGGCCTCCACGCTGACCAACAACTCCGGCGCCACCGTCACCTGGGAGGCCCAGTTCTACGGAACCCCCTCCACGATCACCGTGAACGGTGTCGCGCAGACGCCGCAGACCAAGTCGCTCTACGGCAAGACGGTCTCCTACGTGACCGTCCCGGTGGCCGCCGGCGCGTCCGTGACCGCGAGCACCGGCACCACGGTCGGCGACACCACGGCCCCCAGCGTGCCGACCGGCCTGACGGCGGGCAACGTGACCTCGAACAGCGTGGACCTGAAGTGGACGGCCTCGACCGACGACGTCGGTGTGACCGGCTACCAGATCTACCGGGGCACCACGCTCGTCGGCTCGTCCGCGGGCACGAGCTTCACCGCCACGGGGCTGTCGGCCTCGACGCCGTACTCGTTCACCGTCAAGGCGGTGGACGCCGCCCAGAACGCCTCCGGCGCCAGCACCGCCGTCTCCGTCACCACCGCGAGCGGGAACGGACAGACGGTCGATCTGAGTGATCTCACCTGGAGCGACGCCCGGAGCGACTTCGGCACCCTGCGCAAGGACCGGAGCGTCGACGGAAACCCGATCAGGCTGAACGGCACGGCGTACACCAAGGGCATCGGCACGCACGCCAACAGCACCGTCACGTACACCCTGAATGGCGCCTACTCGCGGTTCCAGTCGGACGTGGGCGTCGATGACGAGGTCAGCGCGAACTCGACCGTCAGGTTCGAAGTCTGGGGCGACGGCACCAAGTTGTACGAGACCCCGGCGGTGATGACGCCGGCGAGCCCGGCCCAGTCCATCGACGTCAGCATCAAGGGCGTGAAGTCCCTGGTCCTGAAGGTCACCGACGCGGGCGACGGCATCAACAGCGACCACGCCGACTGGGCGGGCGCCAAGCTGCTGCCGTAACGCCCGACCCCTGTCGACCAGAAGAACCAGAACCTGACCTCGCCGTTTCACTCGGGTACGGCGGCTGGTGGGGCGAAAACGCGAAAGTGCCTTCCTGACCTGGGACGATGAACCTTGCTGAGGGGTTCTGTCGGTCCAGGCGGAGGGCACTTTCCACGTGCAGAGTATCGGGTTGCGTCCCAGGGTCCATGTCAGTGCCGATGGTTCGGGGGTGGCCGGTCATGCCGGGGCACGGTTGCCGGCCGATCTCGCTGATGCCACCGGGCTGACTGCCGCGTACTCCACCGCGCTCAGGCCGCTTCGGCCGCGTGCCAGGGATGGCGTAAGGGCCGCCCTGGCCTCTGGCTCCGCCTCGACGAGCTGCGGGCATCAACTCCAAGTGAGAACAGACGTATTCTGAGGACCCCGTCAGGAGTACTACGCCACAACAGCCACCGCACGCACTCACACGCCCTGGCTGTATTGACCTGCAGCGTTGTTCGCGCGGCTGATCGGGGGTCAGCCGCCGAGTGCGGTGTGGCGGAGGCGGTGGTTGTAGGTGTGAAGGAAGTCCGCCAGGAAGAGCTTGGACTTGTAGCAGGAGCCTGGATCGCCCGTACCGCGCAGCCGACCTGCCCTCCCCTTCCTCTGTTGTGTGTCGGGCCTCCTGGATCACAACGATGCCTCCGAGCAGTCGACTTGAGGATCCAGGAGAACCAGGATTCCCTAGGTTGCAGGAACCAGGAACGCTCTTCGTCCACCGGTGGTGAAGGGCGTTCACGCCGACCGGGTCTCGCGCGCCCCGCATGAACGCCGTCAGCTCTCCGGTCCGTCGCCGGTCCGCCGGAGGGCGGCCTGTGCCGAGGTGAGGCGTTCGGATTCGCTGCGGCCGGTGGTCCTGTCGCCCGCGACGTCGTCGGCCCAGCCCAGCAGCCGGTGCAGCTGTGGGTCGGTCGAGGACGCGGCGATGCGGGGCTCGCCGACGACGACCTCTCCGCCCGTTCCGTCAACGGCGATGAGGGTGCCTTCGGGCAGGGTGCGTCCGCCGGCCCGGACGCAGCCGTCGGCGGCGTCGACGGTGAGGTTCGCGGCACCCACGACGGCGGGTTTCCCCATCGACCGCGCCACCACGGCCGCATGACTCGTCGGGCCGCCGCGAGCGGTGACCACCCCGGCGGCGGCGGCCAGGCCGTGCATGTCGAGCGGGGAAGTTTCGGGGCGCAGCAGGACGACCGGCCCTCTGGCGGCGAGCCGGGCCGCGCTGTCGGCGGTGGTCGCCACTTGGCCGACAGCGACTCCCGGGGAGGCGCCCAGCCCTCGGGTGAACAGGTCGCGGGGTTCGATCGCCGTGATCCGAGGCGTACGTACGTGGGTGAGGTGCTGCGGTGAAACGCGGAGCAGCGCCTCGTCGCGCCCGATCGTTCCCGCGTCGGCCAGGTCGACCGCGACCCGGACTGCGGCGCGCCCGACGAACCGCCCGCGGCGCACCTGCAGGATCCACAGTTCGCCCGCCTCGAAGGTGAACTCGACGTAGCACGCGTCGCGGTAGTTCTCCTCGATCCGGGTCAGGGCAGACAGCAGGCGGGTCCACACCTCGGGTTCCCGGTCGGCCAGTTCACTCAGGGGCTCGGTCAGTGACGCGCCCGAGACGACGTCTTCGCCTTGGCGGCCGAACAGGGCCTCACCGAAGGGGACATGCTCGCCGGTGTTGGGATCACGGCTGAACGCGACGCCCGTCCCGCTGCGTTGGTCACGATTGCCGAACACCATCGCCTGTACGGTCACGGCGGTGCCGAGGTCGTGCGGGACGCCGTGCAGTTCGCGGTAGGTCTTCGCGCGCGGTGTGTTCCACGACGAGAACACGGCCTCGACGGCGAGCTCCAACTGGCGGGTGGCGTCCTCGGGCACGCTGTCGCCGCTGCGTTCTGCGATGAGCTGCTCGACGTCCTGGATCGCCTCGGCGAGGCGGCTCGTGTCGGTGTCCTGTCCTGCGAGCGCACGGTCGATGCCCGCCAGGCTCTCCGGGCCCACGCCGGCGACCTCGGAGGCGAAGCTGGTCAGAAACCTCAGCCGGGAGTCGAGTGCGAACCGCAGGTCGCCCGTCTCGTCGGCCAGGGTGGTGGTCGCCTCGGTGGTGAGCCCGAGGTTGAGGACGGTGCTCATCATGCCGGGCATCGACACGCTGCCGCCGGAGCGGACGGACACCGCAAGCGGCCGCCGTGGACCGCCGAGCCTGCGGTGCGTGGCGGCTTCGAGGCCGGCGACGGCGGCCGCCAGTTCGGCATCGAGGCCGCTGGGCAGCCGTCCGGTACGGAGGAAGGCGCGGCACGCCTCCGTGCTGATGACGAAGCCCGGCGGCACGGGCAGTCCCAGACGGCGGAGCACGACGAGACCGAGTGCCTTGCCGCCGAGGACTTCCGCCGTCTCCTCGACCTCAGCCGAAATCGGGTGAATCCAGGTCATCGCGTGGTCATCTCTGCGTCGCCTTTGCTGATTCGGCTGCGGGTCCTGCGCCATGCGCGGGGTGGCGGGCGGCGGATTCAATGGCGCGGGATGCCGAGGGTGGCCAGCAGGTCCTCGTGCAGCTGGAACCACACGGTGTGATACGAGGACGTGCTGTCCGCCACGTACTCCAGAGCGCCGGCCCTCGCCCGGGCGAGGGCGTCGGCGAGCCGGACGGGGTAGCGCTGGAAGCGGAGCAGCACCGCGGACAGCTCGGCGCAGAGGGGCTCGGCACGCTGGTGGAACTCCGTGAACCGGTCGAGCACCCGGGCGTCGTAGGAGGGGTCACTGTGGTCGTTCATCGTCATGGAGCCGTCTACGGTGCGGGTCTGCCATGCCGTGCAGAGATCGAGCAGCTCGGGGTTGAGCACCAGGAACCGGTCGAACGCCGCGGTCAGTCGGGCCCGGGCTCCGGCTTCCTCCAACTCGTCGGCGATCCGCTCGGCGTCCGCGGCTCGGCCCTCCTCCGTAAGGCCCCATCCGCCGAAGTCGCCCGCGGCATGGGTGACGAGTCCGGCCACAGCGAGGTCGATCAGTTCCGATTCGACGTCGGACTCGGGGAGTCCCGAAGCCCTGGCCACCCCGGAGAGGCCGGAGAAGCCGATGCAGCGGAGGGTGTGAAGCACCAGCAGGTCGGTGCTGGTCGCGTGGGACGAAACAGGCTGGGTCATGGCGCGGCCCCATCGGGTGTGGTGTGGGAGACATCTGCGGTCGTGAGATCGAAGGTGGCCGCTCCATGGGCGGCACCGGGTCCTTGGGCTCGGGTGACGATCGTGCCGTGCTGCACGCGTACCGCGTACTCGGTGGCGTCGTCGGCATCCGGTACGCCGACGGCCGACGCCAGCAGACCGCGCTCGTCCAGGACGAGGCGGAGGCGTGGCCAGGCGCCGGGTTCGAACACGCGCCGCAGGCACCGGGCGAAGTCACCGGCCCTCAGCTGCACGAGGCGGCCGGTCTCGGCCGGGTCCGCCGTGGTGACGACCACGGTGATCCGGTCGCCGGTCCGTGCGGCGCGGACAGCCTCCTCGGCGGCTTTCAGGCGGTTGGTGCCCAGGAGCGTGATCACCCCATCCTCGGCGAAGCCGACGGGGCGGTGCGTGATGAGATCCTGCAGCTCCTGCGGCGGGGACCAGCGGTCCCGGCAGGCTCGGGCCGGCGGGACGTAGGGCAGGTGCGGAGGGTTCCAGGTGTCGGCGAGGGTGAGCCCGCCCAGATGCGCGCAGGCCTGAACGATGTCGAAGGGGTCGCCGAAGCCGAGCGCCGGATCCGCCGAGGCGCCCGGGCCCTCCAGCAGCCTCAGGACCAGCTGGGCCCGCCGGACTTGGCGCACGGACGGGGCGTCGGCGGGCGCGTGCGACTCGAGCGCGAGTGCCAGCAGCAGAGCCTCGAGGTGGGTCACCTGTCCGAACGCGTCGCGGATCGGTTCGTCGTCGAGAACCCCGGCCTGCGAGCGGAGATGCACCCGGCCGAAGGAGGGGGTGCCGTCGGCCAGGGGCATTCGTTCGAGCCAGGTCCGGGCGAATGCGCCCAATGCGTCGGCGATGGACGCCGCGGAGGGCGCTGCAGGCGGCGGGACCGCGTTGGTGGCGCCACGCTCCGCGATGGCGTTCTGCTCTGTCGTGCCGCTCCGCTCCGCGGTGCCGCTGTGCTCAGCCGTGGCGCTGCGCTCGACCATGTCGACCAGCACCGCCAGATAGAGAGCGCGTTTGCTCGGGAAGTTCGAGTACACCGCGCCACGCGTCAGTTCGGCCCGCTCGGCGATCTCGTCCACCTTCGCCGCCACGTATCCGCGCTCGGTGAATTCCGCCTTCGCCGCGGCGAGTACGGCCGCGCGCGTGCGCTCCTGCTGCTGAGCCCGTGTCAACCGCACGATCCGCGACACCTCCCTGTCCGTTCGCCGCCGTTCAGCGCAGAAGATACACCGAACATCCCGATGATGAGACCATCCGAGTCCGGGGACGGCACGACTCTGCTGTCCGGCAGGATCCGTTTGCGGAACTGTCACGCTTCCCTATGTTGTTCTGCGGGACGTGGCGAGCCCTTCGTATGGTTGACCGCCCCAGGGACGTCGGGTGTGGCTTCCTACGGCGGCCGTGGGAGAGACCGAGCCCGTCCGACAAGCTCACTCCCGCCCGAGTCCGCCGCGATTTCCGGCACCTCCGCCCGAAGGCGGCCTGTCCTGCCGGAGCACCGAAATCCTCCCGCCCCGGCCCGGGCCGGCCATCCGGTCGTAAGAACACCCGGCCCACTCCACGCTATGACGTGCACACAGTCGGCAAACCGGGCCCCGCAAAACGACGGACGAAGAAGTCAACAACCCCGCGTCCACGCCGCACAGGTTAAAGATCAAGTTAGAAACACGGAAGCCCCACCCCGCCGTCTTGGCCGGAAGGGTGGGGCCTCGGTGTCAGGACTTGACGATCCGTGTCTCGACTTGGATGCCGGATGGCTTTCGTGAAGTGGGCAGTGGGATGTACTGCCGTGCCTCAGCAGCCCTCCCCCGTCGAGGGGGACCGTCGAGCGCCTGGATCGCCTGCCTTTGTTCGGCCTCCGTCAACTTGGCGAACGCCTGCGTCATTGCGTTCAGGCTTTCATCCCTGCCCCGAGTCACCGCTCACCCGCAAGATCAAGATCGCGATTGTCCTGACCCTGAGCAACGTCCGTTGCCTCGCTGCGGCGCCAGGGGTGTGCGATCGGAGCAGCCACGGACCGCCACCAGGGATCGAGGGGAAGCGTTCCCGCGGGTTCGAAGGGCTCGCCCGGCCGGGGAAATGCGGCCGGCTGCTCGGCTTCCTCGGCGGCGTCCTTAGTCCACTCGCCGGGCTCCGCCCACGGGTGCATGGCGAGGGTGAAGGTGCCCCAGTGGATGGGCATCATGACGCCGTGCGGCTTGCCCCCTTGCAGGTCAAGGTGCGCCTGGATCCCCTGAGCGGGCGTCATATGTATGTCGGGCCACCCACCGGGGAGTGGGGTACGGTCCGTGTGGTTCTTGGGCCAGTACTCGGAGTACGCGCCGATCTGGATCATCGTCGCGTCGAACGGGCCGTGTCCGGCGCCGATGTCCTTGAAGCCGGGGAAATAGCCGGTGTCACCACTGTGGTAGATCCGGTGCTCCGGCCCCGCGACGGCCCAGGACGCCCAGAGCGTGTGCTGCTGGTTGCGCAGACCGCGGCCGCAGAAGTGCCGGGCCGGGGTGGCAGTCAGGCTGATCCCGGCGACCTTCGTGGTTTCGTTCCAGTCCAGTTCGCGCGTCCGGTCGGCGGACACGCCCCACCGCTCCAGATGGGCGCCGACGCCGAGCGGGACAGCGAAGACCGTGTCCGTGCCCGCGAGGGCGCGGATCGTCGGCAGGTCGAGGTGGTCGTAATGATCGTGGGAGATCACCACCGCGTCGACGGGTCCGAGCGCGGCGAGGGGCAGCGGCACGGGGTGCAGCCGCTTGGGTCCGGCAAAGGCGAAGGGCGAACAGCGCTCGCCCCACACCGGGTCGAAGAGCACCCGTCGGCCGTCGATCTCGGCGAGCACGCTGGAATGGCCCATCCAGGTGAGCCGCAGCCCGGTGGCGGGCGGCTCGGAGAGGTCGGCGTAGGTGGTGGCGTGGACGGGCATGGTGCCGACCGGCGCCCTGCGCGCCCGCTCCTCCTTGCGGAAATAGACCTTCGCAAACTCCAGGGTGGATCCGGACGGCCGGGTCCGTGCCCCCACCGGGTTCTGGAAGACGCCGTCGGCGAAGTTGGGCGAGCGGCGGATGCGCTCCATGCGGGCACCGCCCGGATCGGCGCCGAATGCGGCGGGGCGCAGCGAACGCAGCCGGGTGCGGAGCGGAGGCAAGGGGTCAGCGCCGGTCACAGCATCTCCTGCAGGGAGTCGGTGTCGTCTCATTATGGGCGGGGGGTACGACAGTGCGAGAGCGGAACGTCCGACGGGATGATCGCCGGACCGGGCTCCATCAGCCACGCGGCTGCCCGTACGCGTGCTCGATGCGCAGCCGCAGCACGACGCGGCGGTCCCGGACCATCGCATCGCGGTAGTCGTCCCAGTCGGGGTGTTCGCCCTGGGCGTCGCGGTAGAGCGTGATCAGCTCCTCCACCGTCGCGTCGTGCGGATCGGCGGCGACGGGGGTCAGCTCGGCCGTGCCGTCCACGACCGTCCACGACCAGCGGTCCGCGCTGGTGACGTGGTAGCTCGCCCTCGGGTCACGGCGGAGGTTCTTCGTCTTCGCCCGGTCCTCGGTGATCGAGACGCGGACGATGCGCTCGTCGGGGTAGTAGAAGTGATTGACATTGGACAGCTGGGGCCTGCCGTCCCGCTTGAGCGTCACGAGTACGCCGCCGCTCTCCTCGCCGAGCAGCCCGAGCAGCGCTTCCTGCTGTGCATCGAATCCCGTCATGCCGAATCCAACGTCCCTGCCCGCCACAGGATTCCGCATTCGGCCGTACTCCCGTGTCACATCCGGGGGACCCCTGTCCGTCATCGATCAGGAGCGGCTGCGGACTACGCTCGGCGAGGCGCCGCTCGTCGATCTCACGACCATGATCGCGGTGGGGAACTGCGCTCCCGCACCAATTCCGCTCTCCGTCTGACCAGCCAGGGCTTCAAGGACCGGTGCACGGTGGAACGTCCCGCAGGCCGCCGAGCGATGCGGTCCGACCACTGAACGACGATTCAGCAGTGGCCGCATTGACAGGGGTGCCACCGCCTCTCGATACTGACCGGCGATTCAGTAAATCGATCTGTTGCTATCGGCCTGTCGATGGAGGGAGCCGGCGTGCTCGAACAGCTGGGAAATGCGTCGCTGACCGGCGGCGAAGCCGTGGTCCGTGCCCTGGCGGCGCATGGGGTCACCAGGGCGTTCGGAATTCCCGGCACGCACAACCTGGAGATCTACCGGCATCTGGCCCCGTACGGCATCGCACATGTCACGCCCCGGCACGAACAGGGCGCGGGATACGCGGCGGATGCGTACGCGCGGGTCACCGAGCGGCCCGGGGTGGCGATCACCACCACCGGGCCGGCCCTGCTCAACATCACGGCAGCGGTCGGTCAGGCGTATTCGGACAGCGTGCCGCTGCTGGTCGTGTCGCCCGGGATGCCGTTGTGCCACCCCCGGCAGCCGACCGGTCTGCTGCACGAGATGCGCAGCCAGACCGAGGCACTGCGCGCGGTCGCGGCGTTCAGCCACCGGGTGTCGACGGTCGAGGAGATCGGTTCGGCGGTGGCGCGTGCGTTCACCCTGTTCCGTACCCGGCGGCCGCGCCCGGTCCATATCGAGGTACCGCTGGATCTGCTGGAGACGGCGCAGCCCGCGGGACCGGTGCGGCTCACGCCACCGCTGTCCGCCCCGGGCCCGGCCGGGCCCTCGCTCCGGGACGCGGCCCGGATCCTTCGCTCGGCCCGGCGGCCCGCCGTGGTCCTCGGCGGAGGGGCTCGGTCCGCGTCCGCCGGGTGCCGGGCGCTCGCCGAGGCTCTGGCCGCCCCGGTCGTCACCACCGCCAACGGCAAGGGGATCGTCGACGAGACGCATCCACTGTCGCTCGGGGTGTCGCTGCACAGCCCGTCCGTGCAGAAGTGGCTGGCCGACTGCGATGCGGTGCTCGCGGTCGGCACCGAGCTGGCCGAGTCCGATCTGTGGTCCGCGCCGCCGCCGCTGGGCGGCACGCTGATCCGGCTCGACATCGACCCCGCCCAGATGTACGCGGGACTGCCCGCCGATCTGGCGCTGGTCGGCGCGGCGCGCCCCACGCTGGAGGCGCTGCGGGAGGCGTTGGAGGAGACAACCGGGGAACCGGGCGTGCGGGAGGGTGCCGCCGCGGTGCGGGCGCTGCGCGCCGCGCGGGACGCCGAGACCGCGGAGCGCGACGCCCGCTGGGTGCCGTACCTTCGGGCTGCACGGGCCGTGCTGGACGCCGACGCGATCTGGACCTCGGACAGTGCGCAGTGCTGTTACTACGGCGCCCTGCCCCACCTGCCCGTCGGCCCGCGCGGGCGTTATCTGCACCCGACCGGCTTCGGCACCCTCGGCTACGCGCTGCCCGCGGCGATCGGCGCGAAGACCGCGTACCCGCACCGGCAGGTCGTGGCACTCAGCGGAGACGGCGGGCTGCAGTTCTCCGTGCAGGAGCTCGCCACGGCCGCCCAGCTGCGACTGCCGCTGCCCCTCGTGGTGTTCGACAACGGGGGCTACGGGGAGATCCGCGACGAAATGACTGCGCGCGGCGACACCCCCACGGGCGTCGATCTGCCGTCCGTCGACCTGCCCGCGCTGGCGCGGGCGTACGGCGGCCACGGCACCCGCGCCGACACCCCTGAGGCGCTTGCCCGCGCCCTGTCCCTGGCCCTGACCACCCCCGGGCCCACCGTGATCGCTGTGACCGAGGAGACCCCCCGATGACGACACCTGCGGTGTCCCGCCCCACCGCCCCGTCCGCCCCCCTGATCTCGCTCACCTGGACCGACCACATCACCGGCCGCCAGGGGCACCTGGTCGTCGACCGGCTGGTGCGCGGCGTGTCCAGCGGCGGGCTGCGGATGCGGGCGGGCTGCACGCTCGACGAAGTCGCGGGGCTGGCCCGCGGCATGACGATGAAGGAGGCCCTCCACTTCAACGCCGATGACACGGGGGCCCGTTACATACCGCTCGGCGGCGCGAAGGGCGGCATCGACTGCGACCCGCGCGCCCCGGAGGCCTACGGCGTTCTGGTGCGCTATCTGCGGGCCGTGCGCCCGTACATCGAGAACGTGTGGACGACGGGCGAGGACCTGGGGCTCACCCAGGACATCGTGGACCGGGCGGCGGCCGAGGCCGGGCTCGTCTCCTCGATCCAGGCCGTCTATCCCCTGCTCGACGACGAGACGGCGGCCCGGCAGCGTCTCGCCGACGCGTTCGCTGTCGAGGTGGACGGCATCGGGCTCGACGAACTGGTCGGCGGCTGCGGTGTCGCCGAATCGGCGCTCGCGGCGCTGGACCGGGCGGGCGTCCCGTACCGGAAGGCCAGGGTCTCCGTACAGGGGCTCGGCACCATGGGCGGGGCTACGGCGCGGTTCCTGGCGCGGGCCGGGCTGACGGTGGTCGCCGTGGCCGACGTCAAGGGCACGATCGCCAATCCGGCCGGCCTGGATGTCGAGGCGCTGCTGGCCGCCAGGGACGGGTACGGAACGGTGGATCGCGGCGCGCTGCGGGACGGGGACCGGGAGCTGCCTGCTGACGCATGGCTGGAGCAGGAGGCCGAGATATTGGTACCGGCAGCCGTTTCGTACGCGATCGATACCGCCAACCAGGCGCGGATTAAGGCCCGTTGGGTCGTCGAGGCGGCGAACATGCCGGTGCTCGCGGAGGCGGAGGAACTGCTCGCGGCGCGCGGGATCACGGTGTTGCCGGATGTGGTCGTCAACTCCGGTACGAACGCCTGGTGGTGGTGGACGCTGTTCGGTGACATCGGCGCTGACGCCGACGAGGCGTTCGGACACACCCGCCGCTCGATGCGGGCCCTGATCGACCTGATGCTGGCCCGCGCCGAGGCCGACGACTGCACCCCGCGGGCCGCCGCCCATGCCATCGTCGCCGACCGGCTGCCGATGATGGCGCAGCGGTTCGGCTGGTACCGCTGAGCCCGACTGCGCTGCCGGCCCAGGCTGTTCCGGCCGACCGTCCACGTGTACGGCGGATTGCTGCCATGGCAGCTATCCGCCAGCCCCGACCCAGCCCCAATCCGTCATGCTCCTGACATTCTCGCCTCACCACCCCCTGAAAACACACGAGTTCACGAGGTGAGAATGAGACGGACCAGATGGGCGGCGGTCTGCGCCACCGCGCTTGCCGCCGCCCTTGCCGGTGGAACACTGCCCGCCGCCGCCGCCGACGACACACCCGCCTTCGCCGCCCCGTCCACATCCCCGGGAACGGCCGGCGGGAACAGCACCGTCACCCTGCTGACCGGCGATGTGGTGACGTACTCCGGCCGTGGGGACGGCGTACAGATCAGCTCGATCGTGCCGGGAACCGGCCGCGAGGGCATGGGCTTCACCCGCTTCCGGGCCGGGGGCCACGAGTACGCGGTGCCGATCGACGCCATGGGCCAGATCTCCCGGGGCCGTGTGGACCAGCGGCTGTTCGATGTGACCGAGCTCGTCGCCTCGGGCTACGCGGATGCCGATACGGACTCGCTGCGCATCCTCGTCGGCGGTGCCGCATCGTCGCCCCAGAGCCCCGACGCCCCGAAGGGCGCACGGGTCGCCGCGGCCTTCCCGACCACGCAGACCACCGCGCTGAAGGTGCCGAAGAAGTCGGCCGACACCGTCTGGAAGCAGCTCGGCACGGAATCGCGGGCCCGCACCGAGGGCATCGGCAAGGTCTGGCTCGACGGCAGGGTGCGGGCCACGCTCGACAGGTCCGTACCGCAGATCGGCGCCGACCGGGCGCATCGTGCCGGGATCACCGGGAAGGGCACCAGAGTTGCCGTTCTCGACACCGGCTACGACCGGGACCACCCCGATCTGAAGAGCGCCGTCGTCGCCTCGCAGGACTTCACCGAAGACGGCGACGTGCAGGACATGCAGGGCCACGGCACCCATGTTTCCTCGATCATCGCAGGTTCCGGGGCCGCCTCCGAGGGCCGGTACGCGGGTGTGGCACCGGGCGCGGAGCTCGTCGAGGGCAAGGTACTCAACAACGACGGCTACGGCTACGACTCCTGGATCCTGGCGGGCATGCAGTGGGCCGTCGACCAGGACGTCAAGGTCGTCAACATGAGCCTCGGCTCGACCGTGGCGTCCGACGGCACCGACCCGTTGTCGGCCGCCGTCGACAAGCTCTCCGCCGAGCACGGCACGCTCTTCGTGATCGCCGCGGGCAACAGCGGCGACCGGACGATCAGCGCACCCGGTGCCGCCGACGCCGCTCTGACGGTCGGTTCGGTCACCAAGTCCGGCGAGATGTCGGCGTTCTCCTCACGCGGGCCGCGTCAGGGCCGGCCCGCCGTCAAGCCGGAGATCTCCGCCCCCGGCAGTGACATCGTCGCCGCGCGTGCCGCCGGCACACTTGACGACGCCGCCGTCACCGAGCGGTACGCCTCGCTCTCCGGCACGTCGATGGCGAGCCCGCATGTGGCGGGCGCCGCGGCCCTGCTGGCGCAGCGGCACCCCGACTGGTCCGGCGACCGGCTGAAGGCGGCTCTGATCGGCAGCGCCACGCCGGTGGACGGCGCGACGGTCTCCGACAGCGGCTCGGGCCTCACCGACGTACCGGCCGCACTGGCCACCGCAGTGGTCGCCGAACCCGCCACGCTGGCCGCCCACACCACGTACCCGAACGTCTCCACCGAGCCCCAGAGCCGTGAGCTGACCTGGACGAACACCACCGACAAGCCCGTGAGGCTGAGGCTCTCCGCGGGGCAGGGCGGTGCGGTGCGTCTCGACGCGCGGACGCTGACCGTGCCGGCGCGTTCCTCCGCCGTCTCGACGGTCACGCTCGAACCGTCGCGGGTCGAGGCGGGCACGACGTACGGCGGTGCCGTGACGGCGGCCTGGCCGGGAGGCGGGCGGGCGACCGTGCCCGTCTCGATCCAGGCCGATCCGGAGACGTACACCCTCACCCTGACCGGACCCGCACCGCGTGAGGGCAGCGAGGCCACCTCGACGGGTGTGGTTCTGCAGAACGAGAAGACCGGCGCGTCCCAGATGATCGGGCTGACGGGCGCCACGCCGAAGAAGGTGACGCTGCCGCGCGGCACTTACCGGGCCTTCGGGCACACCTGGGAGTACGACAAGGTGGGCAACACCGTCGTCGGCAGCACGGCGATCCACTTCGCCCGGCGCATGACGGTGGATCAGGACACCTCGGTCGCATTGGACACCAAGGGCGCGAAGCCGGTACGGATCGGGGTGGACGACGGGTCCGCCCGGGTGACCCTCCAGTCGGCCACCGGAATCGCCTCACGGATCGACACCGGGTCCGGCGCCGCGGACAACGGTCTGATCGCGCCGAGTTCCGCCGGCCAGTACCGCGTCGAGGCCGTGCCCACCACCGGGGCGGCACTGGACGGGCTGACCTTCTTCGGCGGGCTGAGCTGGCAGCAGCGTGAGGTCGACGCACGCGAGCCCGGCTCCTCGCCGAACGCGCTGAAGCTGCTGTTGTCGCAGTACAGCATCTACCGCTGGCTGGGCACCGCCACCGGCGAGGTCGTCGACATCGGCACCGGGGCGGACACCGACCCGGCGGCGATGGACCTCAAGGGCAAGATCGTGCTGTGGACGCCCGCGACCAGCCAGTCCTCGATCAACAACGCTCTCTACCAGAGACTGTCCGACGCGGGCACGGCCGCCATCATGTACGTCGGCTACGGACTCACCGTCTACCGGCCGACACCGATACTCCGGCTGGACCAGGCCAGCCTGCCCACGTTGCGGGACCGGCTGGCCGAGGGCCCATTGACACTGACGCTCGACGGCGTCAGCACCGGGGCGGACGCCTACTATCTGCACCACTCGGTCGACGGCCGGGTCCCGGCCGGGGCCGACTGGTTCGACCGGCGGTCCGAGCTGGCCGAGGTGCGGACGACACAGCGCACCCATGGCTACCCGTCCGACCCCAAGGGCATGTACGCCTGGACCACCTGGCACGGACTGACGCTCTATCAGCAGGTCACCCGCTACCGTCCGCCGTCCGAGCAGACACTGTACTTCTCCCCGGACGTGGCGTGGACGACGGCGACCTTCCACTACCAGTACGACGTCGGCGACCGCGTCTACCCGCTGGGGACGCTGAGCGGTCCGCCCACCGTGTACCGCAAGGACGGTGACTACCGGGACGACTGGATGTCCGCCCCCTTCAACCCGGCGCTCGGCAAGCAGGCCGGTGCCGCCCAGGTCGTCAGGGAGGGCGACAAGCTGAAGGTGGCACTCCCGGTGTTCTCCGACGCGGGCGGTCACCGGGCCGAGACGGCACCGGGTGCGGACAGCGGGAGCACGGTCCTGGCGGACGACAGCGGAAAGGTGCTGGCCCGCAATGCCGCACCGGGTCGCGCCACGTTCGACCTGCCGCGCAAGGAGAGCTGGTACCGGCTGACCGTCGATGCCACGCGTACGTCGCCGGATCCGGTGACCTGGATGCTCGGGACCAAGGTCACCAGCGAGTGGCGTCTGCGTTCCGGGCACGAGAAGTCGGCCGCACCGGCCCGGCTGCTGGACCTCGACTACCGGCTGCCGCTCACCGGCGAGAACGCGGCCGACCCCGCGAAACCGCTCGACTACACGGTCGGTCTCTCCGCGCAGGG
Organism: Streptomyces sp. NPDC037301; assembly: GCF_055602785.1. Classification (NCBI taxonomy): domain Bacteria; kingdom Bacillati; phylum Actinomycetota; class Actinomycetes; order Kitasatosporales; family Streptomycetaceae; genus Streptomyces; species Streptomyces sp. NPDC037301. The sequence goes on along the minus strand of NZ_JBVJWD010000006.1, from coordinate 201,235 downwards.
CAGCCGGAAGGCGCTTCCCATCGCCTCACTGAAGGTCTGGTACACAACGGACGGCACCGAGTGGAAGCAGGCCGCGGCGGCCCGCGGGGCGGACGGCCGCTGGAAGGTCACCGTGCCGGCCCTCGGGACCGGCAAGGTCGATCTGAAGTCCACCGTCACGGACACCTCAGGTGCTTCGCTGACGGAGACCCTGATCGACGCGTACAACTCCGGCTGCGCCGACATCTGGTGCTGACGGTGCAGGCCGGCGCCCCGGGCGTCGGATGAACAGGGGCGGGGCCGTACTCGGCTCCGCCCCTGGCCTTCCCGGGCCCCGCTCATTCGTTAGGGTGACGCCGTGGCAAGAGTGCGGTTGAGCGTGGCGGAACGGCGTGAGGAGCTCCTGCGCGCTGCCGTCGAACAGATCGAGGTGCGGGGGGTCGCAGCGGTACGGATCGCCGACGTGGCCGCCGTGCTCGGTGTGAGCAATGCCCTCGTGCTCTACCACTTCTCGACCAAGGAGAAGCTGGTCGCGGCCGCCTTCGCGCATGCCGCCGAGGCCGACCTCGCCCATCTGCGCAAGCTACTGAGCCGCCGCACCAGTGCGGTACGGCGGCTGCGCGCCGCCGTCCGCTGGTACGCCCCGACGGGCCAGGCCAAGGGCTGGCGGCTGTGGATCGAGGGCTGGGCGGCCTCGCTGCGCGACCCGGCGCTGCGCAATGTGGCCGGCGATCTCGACCAGCAGTGGAAGGCGGAGCTGGCCGAGGTCATCGAAGAGGGCGCCGCCGCCGGTGAGTTCCACTGCGATGACCCGATGTCCGTGGCCTGGCGGCTGACCGCCCTGCTGGATGGCCTGGCCGTACAGATGACGTCGTACGCGGGTCCGCTCTCCCGGGCCACGATGCTGGCCTGGACCGACGAGGCCCTCGCCCGCGAACTCGGCATCGACCGTACGGCACTGACGGCCTGAAACGCGTCTCCCCCCTGGTGGATCATTCCGGCGTGCCGGATTCCCCGCGGTCCGGGTGATGGATGCCGAGCCGTACGGCGTCGCGTTCGGGCCGGATGGCGGCGATGGCGAAGCCCCCGGCGGTGAGCATGACCGCGGCGGCGATGAGGAAGGCCACGAGGTAACCGGCCGATTCCGAGCCTGCGGTGTCGATGATGCGGCCCGTGAGGAAGGGTGCGACGAGGCCGGGCAGCGTGCCGGTGGCCGCGACGATGCCGAACAGTGCTCCTCGTTGGCGCGGGGGCACGACTTCCGCGGTGGTCATGTAGTGCAGGGGGATGGCGATGGCGTGTCCGCCGAAGGCCACCCCGATCAGCACGAGGCGCGGACCGGACGCATCGACGAAGGGGAAGACGGCCATCGCGGTACCTGCGACGACCACGGCAGCGCCCTGGAGGACACCGCTGGACCAGCGGCTGGACACCCCGCGCGATTTCAGGGCGTCGACGAGTGGGGAGAGGGTCAGCAGGAGGACGAGGCTGAAGGCGGAGATGACGCTGATGGTGGTGGCCGCGCGGGCGGGCGTCATATCCAGCTGTGTTCTCAGATAGGCGGGGAGCCATGCCTGACTGAGTGAGAGGGCCCAGGCGGCACCGAAAGCGCTGGCTATGGAGCCGAGTACGGTCCCGTTCAGCAGGAGTCTGCGGTAGGGCAGGCAACGGCCCGACGGCGTGATTGCGGCGGCCGCGGGTTCGGGGGCGTGTACGGAGGAGCCGTCCTGCCCGAAAGGGCCGTCGTGACCGAGCCCGAGCCAGGCCAGGCTCCAGACGACACAAACCAGCGCGAGCACCGCGTACGCCGAGCGCCAGCCGAAGTCGCTGATGAGCCAGGTGAGCAGGGGCGCCGATATGAGTGTGCCGAGAGCTGCCCCACCGATCTGGAGCGCGGAGGGCAGTCCGCGTCTGGTGGTGGGAAACCACTTGTACAGGGCGTGCATGGACATCGGGGCCGCGGGCCCTTCGGCGGCTCCCAGCAGCACCCGGCCGGCGATGAGCGTGGGCACGGCTGCCACGAAAAGGACCGGCAGCTGGGCGACGGCCCACAGGACGGTCAGCGTGAACAGGAGCATCCGGCTCGATATGCGGGACGAAGCGAAGCCGACGAGCAGTCCGGAGAGGCTGAACAGGAGATAGAAGGAGCTGGAGATCAGGCCGTAGGTGCTGTTGCTGATGTGGAGTTCGTCCATGATCGGGACGGCGGCCAGGCCCAGGACGGACTTGTCGGCGTAGTTGATGACCATGAAGGCCACGATCAGGGCAGTGATCAGCCAGGCGCGGCGGGGGGTGCAGCGGGGTTCGGTCACGCCGGGGGGCGGGGCTGCGCGGCCGGTGGCGGGCTCGGTGGGGCGGGTGACCATGGGTGACTCCTGCGCGGGTGCGGGGGTGCAGATGGGCCCAGCTGGTGTGTCGAGGGGCCGCACGAGCCTGTGCCGTGCTCGTGGGCGTGTGGTGAGCCGGTGGGCGGGCCGGGAGCTCCCGGCCCGCCGGGTCACACGAGCGATTTGGCGATGGCGTTCTTGTGGATCTCAGTGGTGCCGGTGACGATGCGGAACATGCGCAGCGTGCGGAAGATCTGCTCGACCTCGTGACCGTGGGTCAGTCCGGCCTTGCCATGGATCTGTACGGCCTGGTCGGCGACGCGGAAGCAGGACTCGGAGGTGAACAACTTGCACATGTTCGCCTCGACACCGATGGCAGCGCCCTCGTCGGCCCTGGCCGCGGTGGCCATCACCATGGAACGGGCGGCGTAGATGTCGGTGGCCATCTCGGCGAGCTTGTGCTGGATGGCCTGGAGGGCGAGCAGTGGGCGGCCGAAGACGACCCGGTTCTTGGAGTAGTCGACCGACAGGTCCCAGGCGCGGCGGGCGGCGCCGATCAGGGAAGGACAGTGCAACAGGCGGTTGAGGGTGATGCGTCCGATGCCGATCCGCAGTCCCTGTCCGATCTCGCCGAGGAGGTTCTCGGCGGGGATCCTGCAGTTCTCGAACAGGAGGTCGCCCTCCATCTGCTGGCCGGACATGGGGATTTCGCCGTCCAGCACCTGACAGCCCGGGGTGTCGAGGTCGACGAGGAAAGCGCTGTACGACTCCTCGGTGCCGGCCATTCTGACGACGACGACGGCGAAGTCCGCAAAGGGAGCGGCGGAGCTGAACACCTTGCGTCCGTTGAGGACGTAGTGGTCGCCGTCCGGGGTCGCGGTGGTGGTCATGCGCCGGATGTCGGAGCCCGCGTCGTCCTCGGTGATGGAGAAGCAGCAGGCGCGCTCGGCGCGGATCACGGGCAGAAGGTAGCGCTGCAGCTGGTGTTCGGTGGCATGGTGCAGGATCGCTCCGGCGCGCAGCGGGCCGCCCATGTCGCCGAGGACCGAGTGGGACAGTGCGGCGCCCGAGGCGGTCAGCTCCTCCTTGAGTGCGCACAGTTCGACCAGCGACAGTCCCTGCCCGCCGTACTCCGGCGGCAGATTGATGCCGTAGAAACCGAGTTCACGGCTTCGCTTCCACACCTGTTCGAGGACGGGCCGGTCGACCTTGGTCTCGGGAGTGATGCCCTGTTCCTGTTCGAAGGGGATCAACTCGTCGCGGAGGTAGGTGCGGAGCCTTTCGACGAGCTCCTGCAGACGGGGGTTGTCGTCGTACGACGGTTCGAGGGTGAAGGTCATGAGTGATGTCCGTTCAGTGGACGCGGCGTTCGGCGCCGGTCCAGTAGCGTTCGCGGATGGCGCGGCGGTCGATCTTGCCGTTGGGGTTGTGGGGAAGGGCGTCGGTGAAGTCGATGGAGCGGGGCTTCTTCATGCGGGCAAGCCGGGACGTGCAGAAGTCGATGAGCTGGCTCTCCTGAAGCTCCGCGCCGTCGCGCAGGACGACGACGGCCTTGACGGCTTCGCCCCATTCGGGGTCCGGGATCCCGACGACAGCCGCCTCGAACACGTCGGGGTGCTGGTGCAGGGCGGATTCGACCTCGACGGCGTAGATGTTGAAACCGCCGGAGATGATCATGTCCTTCTTGCGGTCGACGATGAAGATGTAGCCGTCGCCACGGCGCCGCGCGAGGTCGCCGGTATGGAACCAGCCGTCGTGGAAGGTCTCGGCGGTCAGGCCGGGTTCGTTGAAGTAACCGGGTACGACGTCGGGGCCCCGGACGGCGATCTCACCGATCTCGCCGTCGGCGACCTGGGCACCGGAGTCGTCGACGATCCTGATCTCGGCCTCGGTGAGGGGGCGGCCGCAGGACAGCAGCAGTTCCTCGTCCTGGCCCTCGATCGCGCGCCGGTGGTCGTCGGTCGACAGGAACAGCACTCCGGAGGTGGTCTCCCCGCAGCCGTATCCCTGAGAGAGTACGGGTCCGAACAGCTCCCACGCCTCGCGGATCCGCGCCGGTGACATCGGTGCGGCACCGTAGATGAGCTGGCGCAGGCTGGAGACGTCGCAGGCACCCCGGTCAGGCAGCGCGAGCACCGTATTGATCATGGTCGGTACGACGAACGCATGCGTCGCGCGTTCCCGTTCGACGGTGGCGAGAAAGACTTCGGCGTCCCAGCGCTGCATGACGACGGCGCATCCCCCGGCGAAGAAGATGCCCATCAGAGGCATGCCGGAGGCATGGGTGACGGGGCCGGCCAGGATCTGCTTGTCCCCGGGTCCGACCCGGGTGTCCGCGTTCATCACGGACTTGCGCATCAGGGCGAGACGGTTGCCATGCGTCTGTGTCGCCGCTTTGAGCTTGCCGGTGGAGCCGGAGGTGAAGTGCAGGACGGCTGTGTCGTCCTCGTCGCAGTCGACATCGACCGGCTCGCGGGGGGTGGCGGCAAGGACCTCGGCATAGCCGGGACCGAGGTCGCCCGGTCCGTCGAAACCGATCACGCTCTTCACCTCGCTGCCCGGCACGGCCTGCCGGGCCGCCTCCACATGGGCGGCGTCCACGAGAAGCACCCGGGCGTGCGACTCGCGCAGCAGATGGGCCACTTCCTGTACGCCGAGGCGTGCGTTGACGGGGGCGCGCACCAGTCCGGCCTTGTACAGGGCCACTTCGGTGACGACGAGTTCGGCGCGGTTGGCCGCCAGTGTCGCGACGCAGTCTCCGGGCGTCAGGCCGAGGGCGCGCAGCGCGGCGGCGAGCCGGTCGCTGTGCTCGTCGAGGGCGGCATATGTGAGCCGCGTGCTGCCGCAGACGACGGCTTCGGCTTCGGGATGGTGGTTGCTGGTCCTGCGTACATATCGCCCGAGGTTCATGACGACTCCGTAACTGAACAGACTGTCTGTTAATGATCTCGATGGCGGGAAACGTAACGCGCGGCAGCCTGCCGGTCAACGGTTCGAAAGGAAGACGCAATAATCCAGGGCATGAAGACTGCAGGTGACCGCCGTGTCCGCCGCACCCACCGCGCCCTGCGCGCGGCCCTCGTCGACCTCGTCCTGGAGAAGGGATTCCACGCGCTCAGCGTCGAAGAGATCGCCGAGCGCGCCGATGTCGCCCGCGCGACCTTCTACGCGCACTACCGGGACAAGGAGGACCTGCTCCTCGGCATCGTCCGGGATCTCGCAGAGGACCGCGAGCGCCTTCTGCCCGCCGTCGAACAGGCGCAGACACAAGGCTTCACCGGCCTTCCGGTGCTCTACATCTTCCGGCACGCGGAGCAGGAGAGGCGCGTCTACCAGGTCATTCTCCGAGGAGAGGGCGACGGGCGCGCTCTGCGCGAGTTCTCCGCGATCATCTGCAAGCGCGTCGAGACCGTCTTCCGGGAGCGCGCCGCGCAGCTCGGCGTCACACCGCGCATCCCGTTCGATGTCATCGCCCGGGCCTGGACCGGCGAGCTCATCGGCGTGCTGACCTGGTGGGTCGAGAACGACACCGGTTACAGCGCCGCCGAGATCACCGGACACCTCCGGGATCTGTCCGTGTACGGCCGCGTCTGGGCCTCCGGGCTCGCCCCGTCCGACGCTCCGGGCGCCTTCGACCCCCCGGCGGCCGAGTCGGGCGCATAGGCCTGCCGACCGGAACGAATCTGGCACGTTTCTGGACACGCTGTACGCTAATGCTCAGTTGGCAGCACCGACAGGAGTGGGCGCATGACCGAAACACCTTCGCTGACCGAGCTGACCTGGGCACGCGGATTCACGGACCCGGCCTGGGTTCGCCGGCACACCACGTCCGGCCGCGAGACCGTGCCCAGCCGGCGCGTATGGCGCGGCAGGACGCAGCCGCTCGACGTACCCTGCGCACCGCAGGATCTCGACGCGCTGGAGTTCACCACGTCCGGCGGCCGGTCACTGACCCTGTCGGCGCTCTTCGCCGCCGCCCAGACGGACGCCTTCCTGGTCATGCACCGCGGCACCGTGGTCTACGAGCGCTACCTGCACGGATACGAATCCCACGTGCCGCACTTCAACGCTTCGGCGGCGAAGTCGTACATCGGCCTCCTGGCAGCGATCCTCGCGGACCAGGGGCTGCTCGACCGCGACGCCCTCGTCACCCGATACGTCCCCGAACTCACGGGAACAGCGTTCGGAGAGGCACGGGTCGACGATCTGCTGCACATGGGCACCCTGATGAGCTACGCCGGCCGGCCTTTCGACAAGGCGATCGAGGCCCAGCGGTACTTCGCCATCCTCGCCCCTCAGCTGCGCCCCTACGGCTACAGCGGCCCCACCAGCATCCGCGAACACCTCGCCACCGCCCGGGCCACCGGCAAGCCCGGCACGGAATTCCGCTACGAGAACGGCAATGTCGAGGCCCTCGCGGAAGTCCTCCGCCGCGTCACCGGCATCAGTACGTCCGCGCTGCTCAGCGAGGTGATCTGGTCCCGGCTGGGGGCGGAGGAGGACGCCTACTACATCCTCGACTCCGAAGGAACCGAGGCGGCGTGCGGCGGCTTCAGCGCGACCTTGCGTGACGTGGCCCGGCTCGGCGAGATGATCCGATGCGGCGGCGCCGTCGGTGACCGTCAGATCGTGCCCGAAAGCATCGCCACGACGATCGCCACCGGCACTCCGGACGGCTATCCCCGGCGGGTCCGCTTCCCGGCGGCACCCCCGGACTCGCCCGCCACGCTCTCGTACCACGACCTCTGGTGGATCCTGAACGATCCCTACGAGTCCTTCATGGCCAGCGGCATCCACGGGCAGCGTCTGGTCATCTCCCCCAAACTGGACCTGGTCATCGTGCACTTCGCCTCCCAGGTCATGTCGCCCTCGGTCCCCCCGGCGCCGTTGGTCCCGGCCTTCATAAGGATCGGCACCCACCTCGACGCCGGGATCTGAAAGGCGCTCCGCCTGCTCGGCCCGCGAAGGTCAGGTCTGGCGCAGGGGTGCGTACGCATCCCCTTCGAGTCCGAAGGTCCAGGCCACACCCTGCTTCGCGGTCCTTGTACCGGGCGGCACCCGGAGCCAGTAGGTGCGGTGGGTTCCGTCCGGCTCCGGGGTGGAGTTGACGACCTCGACCATCACCACGTCCTCGTCGCCGTCCAGCGCGATCCGCCAGAGGATGCCCGTCTCGTCCCGATGGACCGGCTCGGCGCCCGACTCGGTGAGGTAGCGGTCGTAACCGTAGAACTCCAGCATCACGCGGCGCAGTTCCGCGTTCTCCTCCTCACGTATCCGTTCGGGGGTCAGGGAGTTCAGTTCCGCAAGGAATTCGGCGGGCACGGGCATGCCTCGCCAGGCGTGGAGCGCGAAACCGTCGCGGTAGGCGAGCGCCGGGCCGTCCCCTCGGTCGAGCCGGCCCGCCTCGTCCCGGTGGAGCGCTTCGGGGCGCTCGCTGATCACGACCACACGCTCGTACGGCCACCACCAGCCCGCGTGCCTCGCGACCTCGGCCAGACCGTCAAGCCGCTCGCCCCGGCCGTCGAACGCGGCGAGCCAGGCCGCATCGTGCTGGCCCAGGACCGCGTCGAGCAGCACCAGCCGGACATCGGACTCGTCCTCGGGGCGCTCCGTGAGGTCCGCGACGACACCGGCCCTGATCCGCTCGGCGAGCGCCGCCGTGGTCTCCCAGAGCTGCGCCCCCGTGGCGGACCACAGGGCGGACCAGCCCGCCGGGCCCAGCTCGTCGTACATCCGGCGCCGCTCCTGCGCCCAGGGCCGGGTCCGTACCTCGTCACGCACCGAGCGTCCGGCGTCGACGAGCTTCTCGACGGCCCCCACGGCGGCCCTGGGCGAGTCGACCCAGACGATCCGCTCCGGCTCGGCAAGTCCTGCGCTGCGGTAGGCGAGCCGCAGCCCGTCCTCGGCCGCGGCCCGGTCCGCCGCGCCGGTCGCCGCTGCCACGGCCCGCCATGAGTCCACGTACTGCATCGGTCTTCCCCGTCCCCTGATTCCGTGTCGTTCGGTGTTCTGTGTGTACGTGCTCCGGATCTCTGATCCGGCTCGCCGATCCGCTGCTGCCCGAATGGGCCCGGCGGCGTCAGTCCGCGACGATACGGACCGCCCCCGGGGCGTACTCCCGCTGGCGCACCACTCGGTACCAGCCCTTCGACAGCGGTATCACCGCGTGCTCCTCGTGAACCACCCGCCCGCCTTCGGGGAGATGGAGCAGCATCGGCCCGAAGGCACCCGCCTCGCGCATCAGCCGGCCCGGCCCCTGAACGGCATGGGCATGGCCGGTGACCTCGCCCAGCGCGAGGACCATCCGCCCCCGGCCGTCCCTCGGTTCGCCCGGCGCGTCCACCAGATGCGCGGGCACCGCCGACTCCTCCAACGACACGATCAGTACATCGCCCTGCCGGTACACAGAACTCTCCCCTCGATGGCCGCACCCGCTGTGCCGGCCACGAGGAAAACGCTAAGGGGAGGGTCTGACAATCGACCGGCGACCGGCTCTCACGGGCGTCGGTGAACATGTCACGGACCGTCCCCGGTCGCGCCGTTGTCAGTGCGGCTTGATAAACCTTGCGGACATCAGCCGTCCCCCAGTACCAGGAGCCCAGGGTCATGTCCGGTGTGGACCATCTGCACGAGTTGCTCGGCCTTCCCGCCGTCGATTTCCAGCACGCGACGAAGGAAACACCGGTGCAGGCCGCCGATGCGGCGGCCTGGCGCATCACGGTCGATCCGTATGACGACGAGTGCGAGATGACCTGGGAGGAGGCGTTCCAGGCGTTTGTGACGGCGGTCGACCCGGCCGGTGTGCGGGCGCTCATCATCGGTCAGTGGGGCGAGTCGTACGAGGAGACCTCGTCCTATCCGATCGATCTGGTCATCGCCGCGGCCGACCGGCTGACCTCGCTGGAGGCCGTCTTCGTCGGCGACATCACCCCGGAGGAGAACGAGATCTCCTGGATCGAGCAGTCCGATGTCACCGCACTGCTGACCGCGTTCCCCGGCCTGCTTGAGCTGGGTGTGCGCGGCGGCACGGATCTGGTCTTCTCCCCCACGAAGCACGAGCGGCTGCGTTCGCTGACCATCGAGACCGGCGGCCTGCCGGTCGGAGTGGTCCGCGGCATCCTGGACAGCGAACTGCCCGCGCTGGAGCGGCTCGACCTCTGGCTCGGCGTCTCCGCGTACGGGGGCGACGCCGATGTGGCGGACCTGGCACCCCTGCTCTCCGGCTCCCGCTTCCCCCGCCTCCACCACCTCGGTCTGCGCAACAGCGAGGTGCAGAACGAGATCGCGGCGGCCGTCGCTGGTGCCCCGGTCGTCGCCCAGCTCCGTACCCTCGACCTGTCGCACGGCACTCTGGGTGACGAGGGCGCGGCGGCGCTGCTGGACGGCCAGCCGCTCACCCATCTCGAACGGCTGGATCTGCACCACCACTTCATGACCGAGCCGATGGAGCGCCGGATCACTCAGGCGCTGGAACCCCATGGGGTGCGGGTCGATGTATCGGAGCGCGAGGAGCCCTGGGGCGGTCGCGGTGCCGAAGGCCGCTACACCGCGATCTCGGAGTGATGCGCGATGACTGACATCGAACACCCGGAGGTCTTTCACAGCCTGCCGGTGCTGACTCTGCCGGGGCCGGCCGAGCCGAGCACCGCGCCGCTCCCGGCGGCCGACGCGGTCGCGTGGCGGCTGGAGAGCGCCTGGCAGGGCGATCTGACGTTCGCCGCGCTGTGGCAGCACTTTCTCGACACGGTCGACACTTCGCGGGTGCGGGCGCTGCTGATCGGCCCTTGGTGGCAGGAGGAGTACGAATCCTTCGCGCCCGTCATCGAGCTGCTGGCCGGCCATGCGGACCGCTTTCCGGCCCTGAGGGCGATCTTCCTCGCCGATGTCGTCAGCGAGGAGTGCGAGCTGTCGTGGCTGGAGATGGCCGACATCACCCCGGTGATCGAGGCGTTCCCGCAGCTGGAGGAGTTGACGGTACGCGGGTGCGGCGAATACATGCAGGACCAGGAGCGTCTGGCCCTGCGGCCGGTGCGGCACGAGTCGCTGAAATCTCTCAGGTTCGAGTCGGGCGGTCTGGCCGCGGATGTCGTACGCGCGATCGGCGCGTCGGAGCTGCCCGCGCTGGAACGCCTCGAACTCTGGCTCGGTGTCTCGTTCTACGGCGGCGATACGACGGTTGCCGATCTGGCACCGCTGCTGTCGGGCGGCCGATTCCCGAAACTGCGCCATCTGGGGCTGCAGAACAGCGAGATCCAGGATGAGATCGCCGCAACTGTGGCCTCCGCCCCGGTGGTCGCCCAACTGGAGTCGCTCTCGCTCGCGATGGGAACCCTCAGTGACACGGGCGCCCAGGCGCTCCTGGACGGCCAGCCGCTGACCCATCTGACATCGCTGGATCTGCATCACCACTACATCACCGATGCGCTGATCTCCCGTATTCAGGACCTGCTCCCGCCCCAGGGTGTCCACGTCGATCTCGACGAAGCGGACTACTGGGATCCCGAGGACGACGAGCCCCGCTATGTCTCCGTCGACGAATAGCCTCATGCCGCGCTTCGCGGTCGTCTGCAATCCCGGCAACCGCCGGGTCGCGCTCTTCCAGGACGCCGTGCGCGCCGCCGGGCTGCCGGCCGCGCGGGTCGTGCCCTGGCTGGACGTCCTGCGCGGCGGGGCCGCCTTCCGGCCGGGCGAGACCGTACGGATGGATTCGCCGGGTGAGGACGCCGAGGTGGAGCGGCTGCTCCGGGCGGTCGGCGATCCGGCCAGGGTCGAGGGGACCGCCCTGTGGTACGCCCGGTTCACCTCGGCTGTACGGGCAGTGGCGCGGGCGGCAGCCGCTTCCGGTGCCGTTCTGCTCGACGACCCCGACGATGTCGCGGTGCTGTTCGACAAGCGGCTCTGCCATGCCGTGCTGGACGGCGCCGGAGTGCCCGTGCCCGCGTCGCCGACCTCGGGAGCCGCGTCCCCCGTGGTGCGCGACTGGGCGGACGTACGCGAGCGGATGGCGGCCCATGGCATGCCCCGGGCCTTTGTGAAGCCGGCTCACGGTTCGTCCGCCTCGGGGGTGCTGGCCGTGGAGACGGCCGGACCAGGCCGGGTCAGGGCGACCACATCGGTGGAGCGCGACACGGCCGGCCGGCTCTTCAACTCGTTGCGGGTGCGTCGCTGTACGACGGAGCGGGAGGTCGCGGCGATCGTCGACACACTCGCACCGGACGGGCTGCACATCGAGCGCTGGCTGCCCAAGGCCACCCAGCGCGGCCGCGCGGCGGATCTGCGGGTCGTGGTGGTGGCCGGCCGCGCCACCCATGCCGTCGTGCGCACCAGCCACTCCCCCATGACCAATCTTCACCTCGGTGGCGAGCGCGGAAGTCTCGACGACGTCCGTGCGGCCGTCGAGGCCGCGGGCGGCAGCTGGGCCGAGGCCCTGGCCGTGTGCGAGAGGGCAGCGGCCTGTTTCCCGGACACGCTGTGTGTGGGCGTCGATCTGCTGCCCGCAACCGGCTGGCGGCGCTTCGCCGTCGGCGAGGTCAACGCCTTCGGCGATCTGCTGCCACGGCTGACCGGCCTTGCCGGCAGCGGCGCCGAGGGCCTGGACACCTACGCGGCGCAGGTCGCCGCCGTACTGAACAGAGCAAGGAACCACCGTGCAACCGCCACCTGCTGACACCGCGCCCGCCCTCGCGGACGCCCGGAACCCCGACATGAGCGAGATCGTGGGCAGCCACGACCTGCTGCTCATCACCCTGGACACACTGCGCTACGACGTGGCGGCGGAGCTTGCCGCCACCGGACGCATCCCGCATCTGGCGCGCCATCTGCCGGACGGCGTCTGGGAGAAGCGGCATGCGCCCGGCAACTTCACCTACGCCTCCCACCAGGCAATCTTCGCGGGATTCCTGCCGACACCGGCCGGCCAGGGGCCACACCCCCGGCTGTTCGCTGCACGTTTCGCGGGCAGCGAGTCCACCGCTTCGGGCACCTTTGTCTTCGACACCCCCGATCTGCTGTCCGGCCTCGCCGATGCGGGCTACCGCACGGTGTGCATCGGCGGCGTCGGCTTCTTCAACCGGCAGGGGCCGCTCGGCTCCGTACTGCCCGGCATGTTCCAGGAGAGCCACTGGGAACCGGAGTTCGGCGTCGCGTCGCCCACTTCCTTCGAGGCGCAGGTGGCCCGTGCCGAGCAGGTCGTCGCCGAACTCCCCGCCGAGCAGCGGCTGTTCCTCTTCGTCAATGTGGCCGCCATGCACCAGCCCAACTGGTTCCACCAGCCGGGGGCCACGCGCGAGGCGGGCGATTCCCGCGCCACCCATGCCGCCGCCCTGGAGTACGTCGACGCCCACATCGGCCGGCTCTTCGCCGCCGCGAGCAGCCGCCGCCGCTGTTTCGCCATCGTCTGCTCCGACCACGGAACGGCGTACGGGGATGACGGCTACACCGGTCACCGACTCGGTCACGAGTCCGTCTGGACCGTTCCGTACGCGCACTTCTTCCTGGAACCGGGGGCCACCGCACCATGAGCCGCACCACGACCGTCGCGCCGACCACCCGCCCGTACCAGAGCTACGTCTACGCCTATCCGCACAAGACCGCCTATCGCCCTCTGGCCGACCGGCCGGCGTTGCGCGAGTTGTGGGCGGGAGAGCGCAAGGACGCGCTCTCGCTCTATCTCCACATACCGTTCTGCGAGGTCCGCTGCGGCTTCTGCAATCTCTTCACCCGGATCGGCGCTCCCGACGAGCTGACGACCCGGTATCTCGATGCTCTGGACCGGCAGGCCACCGCCGTCCGCGACGCGCTGGGAGACACCGAGCCGGTGCGTTTCGCAGCGGCGGCGTTCGGCGGGGGCACTCCCACGTTCCTGACCGCGGCGGAGCTGGAGCGGCTCTGCGACATCGCGGAGAAGCGGATGGGCGCCGATCTGCGGTCCGTCCCGCTGTCGGTCGAGACGTCGCCGTCGACCGCGACGGCCGACCGGCTGGCCGTCCTCGCCGACCGCGGGACGACGAGGATCAGCATCGGCGTGCAGAGCTTCGTCGAAGCCGAGGCGCGTGCCGCTGTGCGACCGCAGCGCCGCGCGGAAGTGGAGGCGGCGCTGGACCGGATACGTGATGCCCGCATCCCGATCCTGAACATCGACCTGATCTACGGCATCGACGGGCAGACCGAGGACAGCTGGCGCACCTCGCTGGACGCGGCGCTCGGCCGGCAGCCGGAGGAGCTGTATCTCTATCCGCTGTATGTCCGCCCGCTGACCGGTCTCGGGCGGCTCGGCGCCGACGGCGAGGCAGCCGCGGACGCCGCTTGGGACGAACAGCGGCTGCGGCTGTACCGCGCGGGCCGGGACCATCTCCTCGCCCACGGCTACGAGCAGGTGTCCATGCGGATGTTCCGCCGCGCCGACGCCCCGCGGACGGACGGCCCCCACGACTACGCCTGTCAGACCGACGGCATGATCGGCCTGGGGTGCGGCGCCCGTTCGTACACCTCGAAGCTGCACTACTCCTTCGAGTATGCGGTGGAGATGCGTGAGGTGCGGGCGATCATCGACGGCTACACCGCGACCGAGGACTTCTCGCGCGCCGAGGTCGGACGGTATGTCGACGGCGACGAGGCGCGCCGCCGCCACCTCCTGCAGTCCGTCCTCCAGGCCGAGGGGCTGCAACCCGCCGACTACCGGAAGCGGTTCGGCACCTCCCCGGCCGACGACTTCCCCGCTGAACTGGCCCGGTTCGAGGCGCGCGGCTGGCTCGACGCGACGGCCGGGGCGTCCGGCCCGCTGCGGCTCTCCCCCGAGGGCCTGGCCCACTCCGACGCGCTGGGTCCCGAACTCTTCTCCCCCGGCGTACGGGCCGCGATGGCCTCGTACGAACTGAAGTGAGCGCACCCATGGACCTGACCATTCTCTACCGCGGTCCGCTCGCGTCCTGCGATTACGACTGCCCGTACTGCCCGTTCGCCAAGCGGCGCGACAGCCGGGAGCAGCTGCGCGCCGACCGCGCCGCGCTGGAGCGGTTCACGGCGTGGGCCGCGGCGCAGACCGGCGACCGGCTCTCGGTCCTGTTCACCCCCTGGGGCGAGGGTCTGGTCCGCTCCTGGTACCGGCGTGCGCTGATCGAGTTGGCGCAGCTGCCGCACATCGGCCGGGTCGCCATCCAGACCAATCTCAGCACCCGTACGGGGTGGCTGGCCGAGGCGGGGGACGCCGGACGCGAGAAGATCGCGCTCTGGTGCACGTACCACCCGGGGCAGACGCCGTACGAGCGGTTCCTCACCAAGTGCCGGGAGCTGACCGCGCTCGGCATCCGCCACAGCGTCGGTGTCGTCGGTCTCGACGACCATCTCGACGAGGCGCGGCGGCTGCGGGCCGCCCTGCCGGACGAGGTCTATCTCTGGGTGAACGCCGCGGAGGGGCACACCTATACGGACGAGGAGGCGGATCGGTGGACGGGCCTCGACCCGCTCTTCCCATACAGTCGGCATCCGCACCGGTCGGCCGGGCTGCCCTGCCGGACGGGCGAATCGGTCATTTCGGTGGACGGTGACGGCACGGTGCGGCGCTGCCATTTCGTCCCGGCGGTGCTCGGCAACCTCTACGACGGGAGCTACCGGCGCGCTCTCGGCCCGCGGGCCTGTCCACTGGCTGTCTGCGACTGCCACATCGGCTATGTGCATCTGGAGACGCTGCCGCTGTACGACGTCTTCGCGGGCGGTGTGCTGGAACGGATACCGGCGTCCCCGTTGTCGCCCCTCGCCGGACGGGCCTGAACCTCCAGTCCGTCCGGCGAGCGAGGGCACCACGGTGGCGGACGCCGCCTAGAGCGGCAGGAGGTCCGGCCGCTTCGCCTCGACATGGTCGCCGGAGGATTCGCCGCGCAGCCGCCGGCCGATCCATGGAACCAGGTACTCGCGCGCCCAGTGGATGTCGTCGCGCCGTACTTCGAGCGTGCCGCGCTGTGCCTGTGGGGGCCATTCCTGGTCGGGGTCGGCCGGCACACCGATGCCGAGGACCTGGGCGGCACGCAGCGCGACCCTGGTGTGTCCCTCGGGCGACAGATGGAGCCGGTCGTCGTCCCAGGCGCGCCTGTCCTGGACGGACCGCAGCGACCACAGGTCGAGGACCGGGCAGTCGTAGCGGTCGGCGATGGACCGCACATGGGCGGTGTAGGTGGCGATCTTGCCGCGCAGATGGCGCAGCACGGGAACGCCTCGGGTGTCGAAGCCTGTGGTGACCAGGACGGTGCCGACCGATTCGGTCAGCTCGGCGACCGCGCGCTCGAAGCGCTCGGCCACGTCGTCGGGGTCGGTGCCGGGCCTGATGATGTCGTTGCCGCCCGCGCAGAAGCTCACCAGATCGGGTGCGAGCTCCTTGGCGCGCGGCACCTGCTCCTCGACGATCTGGTCGAGGAGGCGTCCGCGTACGGCGAGATTGGCGTACCTGAAATTCCCGTGAGCGGAGCCTTCGGTGCCCGTCCCCGCATCGGGGTCCGGGAGCTGGTCCGCGAGAAGTACCGCGAAACGGTCCGCCCAGCCGACGAAGGTTCCGTCCGGGCCGGGGTCGCCGACTCCCTCGGTGAAGCTGTCGCCAATCGCTGCGTACGACCCGATGACGCCATGTCGGTTGATGACGCCACGTTGATTTTTTCTCGAATCGTCTGCCACAAACGCTCATCCTGCACCGCCGAATGTGACCTACGCGACCGTAATAAGGGGTTGACGGGTGGTGAGATAGACCACCCGGTCAGGTTTTGGTAAAGGGGGAATAAGCAGAAGGGACGGTGCGCCGTCGCGCACCGCCCCTTCTGTGTTGCTCAGGTCATGCCTTGTCGCTCAACTGCCCGGCCGTTCGGCTCAGACGTAGATGCCGTGCGAAGCCAGGTAGGCGATCGGGTCGATGTCCGAGCCGTACGCCGGGCCCGTGCGGACCTCGAAGTGCAGGTGCGGGCCGGTGGCGTTGCCGGTGGCGCCGGAGAGGCCGATCTGCTGACCGGTGCTCACGGTCTGGCCTGCGGAGACGGAGATCGAGGACAGGTGGCCGTACTGCGAGTAGTGGCCGTCGGCGTGCTTGATGACGACCTGGTTGCCGTACGCGCCGCCCCAGCCGGCGGTGACGACGGTGCCGGAGGTGATGGTCTTCACGCCGGTGCCGGTGAAGACGGGGAAGTCGATGCCGGTGTGGCTGCCGCTGGACCAGTTGGAGCCGGAGGCGCGGTATCCGGTGGTGTGGTTGCCGGGGACCGGGTGGGTGTAGCCGGAACTGTTGCTCTGGCCTGCCGGGGCGGAGGTCTTGGATTCCGTGACCGTCGAGGCCTTGGCCGGGGCGGACTTCTCCACGACCGACGAGGGCACCGAGGGGGCCTTCGACGGGAGGGCCGCGCCCGCGCCGGCGCCGGTGGACGCGGCGTGGCCCGACTCCTTGCCGCCGAGCGTCAGCTTCATGCCCGGGAAGATCAGGCTGGGGTCTTCACCGACGACCTTGCGGTTGTTCTGGTACAGCTTCTGCCAACCGCCCTCGACCTTGTACTCGGTGGCGATCTTCGACAGGTAGTCGCCGGAGACGACGGAGTACGTCGTGGTGGCGGCCTGCTTCTGCGCGACCGGCTTGGCCGGGGCGGCGTGCGTGGCGGCGGAGGCCGACTGCGGCGCGGCGGTCGGGGCCGACTGCGGCGCGGCCTGGGCACCGGTGGCGCCGAGCAGCGGCAGTGCGATGACGGCACCACCGGCGCCTGCGGCGGCGATGCCGCGGGCGATGGCGCTGGACTTCGTACGACGATGCTTACCCGATATGGGCATGACGTGCTTCCTCTCCGGCGCCTGCGAGGTGAGCTGTCGGGTTCGGGCTGGAGATGCCCGGCCGCACTGAGCGCGGCTTCACCCCTAGCCGGCCGGATTTCTCCGATCGGCGGCCTACCTGGTTCCCCCGCTCCTGCCACGCGATGAGTGGGTGCGAATTCCGGGCGGCGGCAGGATTAGGCGGTCCGTCCGGATTGACGGTGACCGTAAGCGAGTCGGGACGGCGATAACAACCCACTGGTTCCGTACCGGAATCCGCGCTCGGAAATCGGCGCGGAATTCTGGTCACACTCCGTGGATCAAGAATCTTGTCTTTCCGCGCCGCGCACGGAATACCCGACTGCCCCGCCAGCACACACCGTCACGGATATGATTCCGCTCACGAGAGGGCGACCATCTCCCGTAGAAGCGGGGCGTATTGAGCTAAATGCACTGATTACGGACATGTCGCGCCCGTCATTCGCGTCGGAGCCTCAGCACCCGCGCGTCGAGATCCCCCCGAAGCCCGGTGTGCAGCCCCTGGTGCAGCAGTACCGAACCGTGGTGCACCACCCCCGTGTCCAGGCAGGTGTACGTCGCTGCGGGGTCGATCCCGCGCAGCCGCAGGGCCGGGGGCCGCTCCCCGTACCTCTGTGCCTCCAGCCACATCAGGAGCACGGTCTCGTCCCCGTGGACGTACTGGACCGCGCTGAGTCCGCCGCGCGGGGCGCGCAGCCGGTACAGCGCACCGTGCTGCACCACCGGCCGGATCTCCTTGTAGAGATCCACCCAGTTCCGCGCCTCGGCCAACTCCTCCTCGCTCCAGTCGGCGAGGTCCCCGCCGACCCCGAGCACACCGGCCATCGCGCTCACGAAACGGAACCGCAGTGAGCTGGCCCTGTCGTTGAGCTGGACGTTCGGGCTGTCGGTGACCCAGGCGGCCATCACCCGGGCCGGATGGATCTGACCGAAGCCCTCCTGGATGGTGAGGCGGTCGAGCGGGTCGGTGTTGTCGGAGGTCCATACCTGGTCCGTACGGGACAGAATCCCCAGGTCGATCCTGCCGCCGCCGCCCGAGCAGGACTCGAAGGCGACGGAGGGGTGCGCGGCACGGAGCCGGTCGATCAGCGCGTACAGGGCGTCCACGTGCTCGATCCAGAGCTTCTGCTGATACTCCTCACCCGGCCAGCCCGCGTCGGTGAAGCTGCGGTTGAAGTCCCATTTCACATAGTCGACGGGCGCACTGGAGAGCAGTGTGTCCAGTTGCTCCCACAGATAGTCCTGCACATCGGTGCGGGCCAGATTGAGCACCATTTGATTGCGGAACTCGGTCCGCGCCCGCCCAGGGAAATGCTGCACCCAGTCGGGGTGCGCGCGATAGAGATCGCTGTCGGCATTGACCATTTCCGGCTCGACCCAGATACCGAACTGCATGCCGAGTCCGTGCACTTCGTCGGCGAGCGGCTTCAGTCCGCCGGGAAAGCGGTCCGGATTCGGCGTCCAGTCGCCGAGCCCGGCTCGGTCGCTGGTGCGCTGCCCGAACCACGCGTCGTCCACGACGAACAGCTCGACGCCCATCGCGGCGGCGCGCTCGGCGAGGGCGCGCTGCTGCTCCTGCGAGATGTCGAAGCCGGTCGCCTCCCAGGAGTTGTAGAGCACCGGCCGCAGGCTCTGTGCGTCCGGGATCACATGGGCCAGCTGCCAGGCGTGCCAGGCCCGGCTCGCCCCGCCGAACCCCTCCGCACTCCACAGACCGGCAAAGACGGGGGTGGTGTACGACTCCCCCGGCGCGAGCAGCAGCAGCCCCGAGTCGTCGTAGCCGGCGCCGCCGGTGATCTGTACGAGCCCATCGGGGAGCTGCTGTACGGAAATCCGCCACGACCCGGACCAGCCGAGCGCACAGCCGTACACCTCGCCGCCCTCCTCGGTCGCCGCACCGTCGGCGTCGAGTGCGACCCACGGCAGGTACTGGTGCCCGGTGTGGCCGCGCCTGCTGGAGATGACGCTCTCGCCGTACGTCAGCTCCACCCGTGCAAGCTGCGACTCCGCCGCCCAGCGTCCGTGCAGCCGGCTCAGCCGCCAGCCGTCGCGGGCGGGCAGCGACCAGGCTGCCGCGTCGGCGCGCAGCAGTTCCAGCGGCGGACCGTCCGGCCCCGCGTGGGCGACGGTGGCCCAGCGCTCGATCACATCGGAGTCGTCCCGCATCCGGTAGTGCAGGGTGAGGACGAGCCGGTGCACGGAGTCGGTGAATCCGATACGGAGTTCGTCTCCGTCCACCGTGGCGTCGGCAAAGGCCCACTCGGTGCCGCGGACCTCGGGGGTGCGTACCGAGAGGGCCGGGCGGACGAACCGGGCGCCGCCCTCCACGGGGTACTCCTCGCGGCCGTCGAGCTGTGACTCGAAGCCCCTGAAGGGTGGCTCCGGTGCTGCAGCCAGGGTCTCGGCCGCAGCAAGGGGGATCCGCGGCCCCCAGTGCAGATGGACCAGTTCGTCCCGCTCGGTGAGTCGCAGTGCGTAGCTGCTGCTCGCCCCGGTGAGCAGCCAGGTCCGGCCCTTGGCGCCAGTCTCGATCATCGCATCCCCACATTCCAACAGTTCCGCACATCATCGACCATTGCCGGTGGGTGGGCAACGACCTTGCAAGGAATTCACCGGGCGGATTCGCCGCAGGAGTACCGGAGTTCGCGGAAGTATCGACAAGAAATGACCAAGATGATTGCCCGAGGAATCAATGTCGTATCGTCGCGGGAGTGGCCTTGTCGGCGACTCGCGCCGGCGCCAGACACTCCAGGAGTCACCGTGACGCAGCAGTTGCCGCAGATCCCGTCGACGGAACCCGAGCTGGCGGGTGTCCGCAACTTCCGCGATGTGGGCGGGCTGCCCACCGCGGACGGCCGGCAGGTGCGGTACGGACGGCTCTTCCGCAGTGGTCACCTCGCCCACGCCACCGCCGAGGACGCCGCCTTCCTGGGCGGTCTCGGTCTGCACACGGTCTTCGACTTCCGCAATGCGGCCGACCACCGGCTCGACGGCCTGGATGTGGAGCTGCCGGGCGTACGGAATGTGAGCATCCCGCTCTCCGACCCCGCCGACGGCGCCGAGTTCTGGCGGATGGTCCGCGACGGCGATCTCGACCAACTGCGCTCGATCCTGGCCGACGGCAAGGGAGCGAACCGGATGATCGCCTCGTACCGCGCGATGATCCGGGACCGTACCGCCGAGCACAGCCGGGTTCTGCACGCCCTGGCCGAGGACAGCGTTCCCGCGTTGATGCACTGCGCGGCGGGCAAGGACCGGGCCGGTCTGTCGATCGCGGTGTCACTGCTCGCGGTCGGTGTCGAGCGCGACGCCATCGAGGCCGACTACCTGAAGTCGAACGACGCCCATCGCCGCTACAAGGTGCGCCGCAGCGACACCTCGGCGGACGGCATGTCGGCCGAGGTGATGGAGCTGCTCAATCCGCTCTTCGGCGCCCACGCCGACTACCTCGCGGCGGCCTTCGCCACCATCGAGGAGACCTGGGGCAGCACGGACCGCTACTTCTCCGAGGGCCTGAAGCTCGCGCCCGAGACCCGTGAGCAGCTGCGCGGCCGGCTTCTCGACGAGGCGTAGCCACACCCGCCCGTCGGCGGTGGTCAGCCCTTGCCTGCCACCGCGAAGAGCAGGTAGAGGAAGGCCGCGAAGATGTGTCCGGCGATGAGGTAGGCAAACAGCCGGATCACCACGCCGCGCGGAAACTTCCGCTCCTGTGCTTCGTAGTTCTTCCTGGACCCGAGCGGGTCGAAGTTCTCTGAATCGGACATGACAGTCCTCTCTGGTGACCGGACGGACCGGTCTCAGCGACGGTGGATGCCGCTGCCGAGGCACAGCTCGGCGGCGGGGCTCTGCAGCAGGGTGTGGACGAAGAGCAGCTCGGCACCGTCGCGGTCGACGGCCGCGATCCGGTGCGGGGTGAGCGAGTCGAAGTGCGCGCTGTCACCGGGGGCGAGATCGTGCACGGTGTCCCCGAGCGTGACCCGGAGGTGTCCGGCGAGCACGTACAGCCACTCCTCGCCGGGATGGACGCGCACGAGATCACCCTGTGCGCCGTACGGAACCCGGACGCGGAGCGCCTGCATCGCCCGGCCGGAGCCGCCGGCCTGCTGATACATCCAGCCGTCGGCCTCGGCCCCCTCGAACTTCCCGCCGCGGATGATCGCCTCCCGTTCCGGGGGCGTCTCGCCGAGCAGTTCGGAGACCGTCGTACCGTAGATCCTGGCAAGACCGAGGAGCATCGGCAGCGAAGGCTGCCGACGGCCCGTTTCGAGCCGGGAGAGATGGGCGGGTGAGAGCCCTGCCCGCTGGGCGGCGGTCTCCAGGGTGAGACCACGGCTGCGGCGCAGATCGCGCAGGCGTGGCGCGACTCCGGGCAGCTCGTCGGCCACCCCTCCGTCTGGAGTGTTCATGTACCCATTGGGCCAGGAGCTTTCCTCTGAGGCAAATTTCTTGCCTCGGAGGCAAATGGGGTAAACCTTGCAGGGCCGCCCGCGGGGTCAGCGGTTGGCGACGGCCTGTTTCACCAGGGTCCTGCCGAAGTCCCACATCAGCCCGCCGCCGCTGTGCGCCTCGTCCATCACCGCGGTGAACGCCGTGACGAACCGGTCGACGTCCGGCTCCCCGATCACCAGCGGCGGAATCAGCTTGATCACTTCCAGCTGATCGCCCGAGACCTGGGTGAGGATGCGGTGCTTCTGCAGCAGGGGCACCACCACCATCTGCGCGAAGAGGCCCTTTCGGGCCGCCTGCAGCATGGTCCAGCGGCTGCGCAGCTTCAGTGACGACGGCCGGCCGAACTCGATGCCGATCATCAGCCCGCGCCCGCGCACCTCGTGCAGCAGCTCGTAGCGGTCGACCAGTGCGGCCAGCCGCTCACGCAGCAGATCACCGGTGCGGCGCGCACCCGCGACGGTCTCCTCGTCCTCCATCACCGCGAGGACCGCGAGCCCGGCCGCCATCGCCTGGGCGTTGGAGCCGAAGCTCGCGGAGTGGACCAGGACCCGGTCCATCGACGAGTAGACGCGTTTGAAGATCCAGTCCTTGCCGAGGGTCGCGCCGACCGGCACATAGCCACCGGAGAGAGCCTTGGCGACACAGACCAGATCGGGTTCGACCCCCTCCTCGTGCTGGTACGCGTAGAAATCGCCGGTCCTGCCGAGGCCGGTCTGCACCTCGTCGGCGATGAGCAGTGCCTTGTGCTTGTGCAGCAGTTCCTGCGCGTCCCGCAGGAAGCCGGGCGGCGCGGCATGGACGCCCTTGCCCTGGATCGGCTCGACAACCAGGGCCGCCACATCACCGCGCTTCAGTTCACGGCGCAGTGCGTCGAGATCCCCGAGCTCGATGGCGGTGTCCGGCAGCAGCGGTGCGAAGCCGTCCCGGAAGCCGCTCTCCCCGTTGACCGAGAGCGAGCCGGTCGTCAGCCCGTGGAATGCGTGGGTGCAGTAGAGAATCCTGGGCCTGCCGGTGGCGTACCGGGCGAACTTCAGTGCGGTCTCGACAGCCTCCGTACCGCTGTTGCCGAAGAAGACCCGGTCCAGGTGCGGGCTGTGCATGAGCAGCTTCTCGGCCAGCAGCCCGGGCAGCGGTTGGCAGTCGAAGCGGGTGAGATCGGCGAGCGAGGCGTCCAGGACGTCGTGCAGGGCCTTGCGTACGACGGGGTGGTGCCGGCCGAGGCCCATCACGCCGAACCCGGCAAGCATGTCGAGGTAGTCGTTGCCGTCCGCGTCCCAGAAGTGCGCGCCCTCGGCTCGTTCGTAGACCTTGTCGAAGCCGATGGTGTGCAGCATGCGGGGCAGCTGGTGGTTGAGGTATTTCGTGTGCAGCTCGTAGCGCTCGCCGCCGCGCTCCGCGAGGAGCTGTGCCAGGTCGAAACCCTTGGGCCCGTCGTCCTTCATGCCCCGCTCTCCTCGGTCCTTGTCGCTGCTTCCTTGCCGGCCAGTGCAGCGCTGATGTGCCCTGCGACCTCGACAGGGGTGAGCCCTATGTCGGCCAGTACCTCGGCGCGCTTGCCGTGGGCGAGAAACTGATCCGGGATGCCGAACGTCCGCAGCGGTACGTCGACCCCGGCATCCCGCAACGCCTGCCCGACCGCCGAACCGACACCCCCTGCCCGGCTGTTGTCCTCGACGACGGCGACCAGCCGGTGCCGTTCGGCGAGCGGGGCCAGCTGTTCGTCGACCGGCTTGACCCAGCGCGGGTCGACGACGGTGCAGCGGATGCCACCGCCCGCCAGCAGATCCGCGGCCTTCAGACAGACCGGGGCGAGCACACCGACGGCCACGAGCAGCACATCGGGGTCGTCCGCCCGGTGCAGTACGTCCATTCCCCCGATCCGGTCGATGGCCGGAATCGGCTCCCCCACCGACTCCTTGGGGAACCGGATCACGGTGGGTACGTCGTCGATGTCGACGGCCTCACGGAGCTCGGCGCGCAATTCGTCGGCGTCGCGCGGGGCGGCGATCCGCAGCCCGGGGACGACCTGCAGCATGGACATGTCCCACATGCCGTTGTGCGAGGGCCCGTCGGGACCGGTGACTCCGGCCCGGTCGAGGACGAAGGTCACACCGCACTTGTGCAGCGCGACATCCATCAGCAGTTGGTCGAAGGCCCGGTTGAGGAAGGTGGCGTAGACGGCGACGACCGGATGCAGTCCGGCGGTGGCGAGTCCCGCTGCGCAGACCGCCGCGTGCTGCTCGGCGATGCCGACGTCCCAGACCCGGTCAGGGAACGCCTCGGCGAACTTCGTCAGTCCGACGGGGTGCAGCATCGCCGCGGTGATGGCCACGACATCCGGCCGCTCCGCGCCGATCGCGGCGATCTCGTCCCCGAACACCGAGGTCCAGGAGGGCGCTCCGGACGGGGCGAGCGGTGCGCAGGTCAGCGGGTCCATCGCGCCCACGGTGTGGAAGCGGTCGGCCTCGTCCCGGAGCGCGGGCGGGTAGCCGCGGCCCTTCTCGGTGAGACAGTGCACCAGCACCGGGCCGTGGAAGCGTTTCGCCCGGTGCAGTGCGGATTCGACGGCCGCGATGTCATGACCGTCGATCGGCCCGACGTACTTGAGCCCGAGGTCCTCGAACATGCCCTGTGGGGCGAAGGCGTCCTTGAGCCCCTTCTTCGCGCCGTGCAGCGACTCGTACAACGGCTGTCCGATGACGGGCGTCTGCTGGAGCACGCTCTTGCCCCAGGAGAGGAAGCGTTCGTATCCGTCGGTGGTACGGAGGGTGGCGAGGTGGTTGGCGAGACCGCCGATGGTGGGGCTGTAGGAGCGTTCGTTGTCGTTGACCACGATGACCAGCGGCCGGCCCCTCGCGGCCGCGATGTTGTTGAGCGCCTCCCAGGCCATCCCGCCGGTGAGGGCCCCGTCACCGATGACGGCCACGACATGGTCGCTCCGCCCCAGCACCTGATGGGCCTTGGCGATGCCGTCGGCCCAGCCGAGGACGGTCGAGGCATGCGAGTTCTCGATGACGTCGTGCTCGGACTCCTCGCGGGAGGGGTAGCCGGAAAGGCCCCCCTTGCCGCGCAGCTTGGAGAAGTCCTGCCGCCCGGTGAGCAGTTTGTGCACATAGCTCTGGTGCCCGGTGTCCCACAGGATGCGGTCCACGGGCGAGTCGAAGGCCCGGTGCAGGGCGATGGAGAGCTCCACCACCCCCAGGTTGGGTCCCAGATGACCGCCGGTCCTCGCCACCGCCCGGATGAGGAACTCTCTGATGTCCTCGGCGAGTTCGTCGAGTTGTGCTTCGCTCAGCGCCTTGAGATCGTGCGGCCCCCGGATGCTCTCCAGAATCGTCACGCTCGGGCCCCCTCTCTGGTTCCGTTTCAGCTCACGGTGACGGCGGGAACCCCCGATGGTGTCCCTGCGCCGTCCATGCCCCCGGCGATCTTCAGGGCTTCTTCGACCAGCGTCTCGACGATCTTCGACTCGGGCACGGTCTTGATGACCTCGCCCTTCACGAAGATCTGCCCCTTGCCGTTCCCGGAAGCAACACCCAGGTCCGCCTCACGGGCCTCACCCGGACCGTTGACGACACAGCCCATCACGGCCACCCGCAACGGCACCTCCATGCCCTCAAGACCCGCACTGACCTGATCCGCCAGCTTGTACACATCCACCTGCGCGCGACCGCACGACGGACACGACACGATCTCCAGCCGCCGCTGCTTCAGATTCAGCGACTCCAGAATCTGCAGCCCGACCTTGACCTCCTCGGCCGGCGGCGCCGACAGCGACACCCGGATCGTGTCCCCGATCCCCTCGCTCAGCAGCGCACCGAACGCCACCGCCGACTTGATCGTCCCCTGGAACGCCGGCCCCGCCTCCGTCACACCCAGATGCAGCGGATAATCGCACTGCGCCGCCAGCTGACGGTACGCATTGACCATCACCACCGGATCGTTGTGCTTCACCGAGATCTTGATGTCCCGGAAACCGTGCTCCTCGAAGAGCGACGCCTCCCACAGAGCCGACTCCACCAACGCCTCCGGAGTCGCCTTCCCGTACTTCTCCAGCAGCCGCGCATCCAGCGAACCGGCATTCACACCGATCCGGATCGGCGTACCCGCATCCTTCGCGGCCCGCGCGATCTCCTTCACCTTGTCGTCGAACTGCTTGATGTTCCCCGGATTCACCCGCACCGCCGCACAGCCCGCATCAATCGCCGCGAACACATACTTCGGCTGGAAATGAATGTCCGCGATCACCGGGATCTGCGACTTCCTCGCGATCGTCGCCAGCGCGTCCGCATCATCCTGCGTCGGACACGCCACCCGCACGATCTGACAACCCGACGCCGTCAGCTCCGCGATCTGCTGCAACGTCGCACCGACGTCCGACGTACGCGTCGTGGTCATCGACTGCACCGACACCGGCGCATCCCCGCCCACCGCAACCGACCCGACCTGGATGCGCCGCGAGTGACGGCGCGTCGCGAGCGGCCGGGCCGGCAGCTCGGGGAGACCCAGTGCGACCGGTTCTCCAGCGGTCATGACGTCACCCGTTCCCGGAGACGGTCTCGCGCATGGCGCGCAGGGATTCCTTCAGCGATCCCATGGTGGCGAGGACGGCGGTGGGCTCGTAACCGCAGTGCGCCATGCAGTTGGCGCAGCGGGGGTCCTTGCCCCGGCCGTACTTGTCCCAGTCGGTCTCCTCGATGAGTTCGCGGTACGTCGGGACGTAGCCGTCACTCATCAGATAGCAGGGCCGCTGCCAGCCGAAGAGCGAGTAGTTCGGGATCGCCCACGCGGTGCACGGGAAGTCCGCCTTGCCTTCCAGGAAGTCCAGGAACAGCGGCGAGTGGTTCAGTCGCCAACGGGACCGGTTGCCGCCCGCGAACGACTTCTTGAACAGTTCTCGGGTCTGCTCGACGCCGAGGAAGTGCTCCTGGTCAGGTGCCTTCTCGTACGCGTAGGCGGGCGAGATCATCATCTCGTCGACCTTCAGATCGTCATTGAGGTAGTTCAGGACCTCGATGACGGTCTGCGGGGTGTCGGTGTTGAAGAAGGTGGAGTTCGTGGTGACCCGGAAGCCGCGGCGCTTGGCCTCCTTGATCGCCGCCACCGCCTCGTCGAACACGCCTTCCTTGGCGACCGATTCATCGTGCCGTTCGCGCAGCCCGTCGATGTGCACGGCAAAAGCGAAGAACGGCGACGGGGTGAATTTCTCGATCTTCTTACGCAGCAGCATCGCATTGGTGCAGAGGAAGACGTACTTCTTCTTCTTCACCAGCTGCCGCACGATTTCGTCGATCTGCGGGTGCATCAGGGGTTCGCCGCCCGCGATGGAAACCATCGGGGCGCCCGATTCCAGTACCGCACCGACGGCCTGGGCCACCGGCATGCGCTGCTTCAGAACTCCGGCCGGATGCTGGATCTTCCCGCAGCCCTCGCACGCCAGATT
This sequence comes from Streptomyces sp. NPDC037301, assembly GCF_055602785.1. NCBI lineage: Bacteria > Bacillati > Actinomycetota > Actinomycetes > Kitasatosporales > Streptomycetaceae > Streptomyces > Streptomyces sp. NPDC037301. Next base: position 174,226 of record NZ_JBVJWD010000006.1, on the reverse strand, counting down.
GCAGGCGAACAAAGGCTCCAGCTCGACAATGAGCGGGAACTTGTCCCGCTTGCGGAGCTTCTGTTCAATGAGGTACGTCGCAACCTTGATGGTCTGGCGGAGCGGCATGGCCATCTAGCTCACCTCCTGGGGAGCAGCAGAGATCGGTGCCATTCGTAGAAAGCCGGTAGGGCGGCACGGAGAACGCGGAAAGCCGATATTCCACCGCGTATCGTGCCGATGCGGACGAGCTCATGCTCGGGAGCGTCCACGACCACCCGTACGGCGGCGACCGGGCGTGGCCCGGACCGCAGGGCGGCGCGGAGAGTGGCGGCGGACTCCATGTCCACCGCGATCGCTCCGGTGGCCCGCAGCTCGGCCCGCTCATGTCCGCGTACGACATGGGCGGAGCCGGTCAGCGGACCGGTGTGGACGGTGCGGCCGGGCACCGCACCGGCGAGGGCCTCGGCGAGCAGGCCCGTGCCGGTGCAGACCGTCGAGTCCCCGGATTCCCTGGTCTCGGCGGCGACCACCAGGTCCCCGGGGTGCATGCCGGGTGACAGCCCGGCGCAGAATCCGGAGGCGAGCACCGCCGTGCCGGGCGCCCGGTCCTGACCGAGCGCCCGTGACACGGCCGCCTCGGCGGCCTTGGGGCCCATGCCCGTACGGAGTACGGTCACCGGGCCCGGCGCGTCACCGGCCCTGCCTCTGCCGCTGCGCAGGGCGAATTGCTCGATGCCGAGCGCACAGGCGATCAGCAGCGGCGCTGCGGGGCCGGCCGGCCCCGGACCATCGCCCATCAGGCCCCCTTGCGGGTGACCGTGCGGTCGGCGAACGGTTCGCCGTGCACGTACCGTCCGAGTGCGGTGAGCGGGAAGACCTGCCGGTAGAGGTGGTAGTTGATGGAGAAGTCCCAGGGGAAGCCGGTTCCGGTGAAGTACGGCTCGTCCCAGGATCCGTCGGCCTGCTGCGTCTCGCTGAGCCACGACACTCCCCGCTGCACGGCCTTGCTGTCCCGCCGTCCTGCGGCGAGCAGTGCGAGCAGCGCCCACGCGGTCTGGGAGGCGGTCGAGGCGCCGTGCCCGATCCACTTGTCCTCCTGGTACGAGCGCAGGTCCTCGCCCCAGCCGCCGTCGTCGTTCTGTACGGACTCCAGCCAGCCGACTGCGCGGCGGATCGCCGGATGCGTGACGGGCAGTCCGGCGGCCACCAGTGCGGGCACCACCGACCCTGTGCCGTATACATAGTTGACGCCCCAGCGGCCGAACCAGCCGCCGCTCGCGTCCTGTTCGGCGAGCAGCCACTCGATACCACGCCGGGTGGCGGGGTGCCCGGACCGTCCCTCGACGGCGAGCATCTCGACCACGTGCCCGGTGACATCGGCGGACGGCGGGTCGATGACCTCACCGAAGTCGCAGAAGGGCAGCCGGTTGGGGAACGCGCTGGTGTTGTCCGCGTCGAACGCGCCCCAGGCCCCGTTGCGGGACTGCATGCCGAGGTTCCAGCGCACTCCGCGCCTGATGGCGGCCTCGATGCGTGCCTTGTCGGGGTGGCGGACCCGGCGCAGCGCGAGGACCACCTCCGCGGTGTCGTCGATGTCCGGGTAGTTGTCGTTGTGGAACTCGAACGCCCAGCCGCCCGGGTTGAGCCGGGGGCGGCGCACGGACCAGTCGCCCGGCCGGACGACCTCCTCTCCGAGCATCCAGTCCGCGGCCTTCACGAGTGCCGGGTGGTCGGGGCTTAACCCTGCGTCGGCGAGGGCGATGGTGGCGAGGCAGGTGTCCCAGACCGGGGACTGGCATGCCTCGATCATCCGGGCACCGTCCTCGCGCCAGACGGCGAAGCGGTCGAGCGAGTCGAGTCCGGCCCGCATCACCGGGTGGTCCAGGTCGTAGCCGAGCAGGTGCAGGGCGATGACGGAGTACACGGCGGGCGGCTGGATGCCTCCCCAGCAGCCGTCGTTCTCCTGGCGTTCGATGATCCAGCGGGCCGCGGCGTTCATGGCGGTCCGGCGCAGCTTGCGAGGTGCGATCCGGTGGTACGCGTGCAGCACCTTGTCCAGGCGCTGGAAGACTCCGTCCCAGCTCGCCGCCGGGGCGGCGGGCCTGGGCGGGTTCGGGTGGCGTGGGTCGGTGTGCAACTCGTCGAGAGCGAAGGGGGCCGGGCGTACCGGCCGTTTGGCCGAGACGACGGTGAGCGGCACGATGGTCTGGCGGGCCCAGCAGCCGAAGTCATAGATGTTGAGCGGAACCCATTTGGGAAAGAACATCAACTCGGGCGGGAGTTCCGGCAGGTCGTCCCATTTCCACCAGCCGAAGAGGGCGAGCCAGATCCGGGTGAAGACGCGGCTCGCCGCGATTCCGCCCTGTTCCCTGATCCATCCCGAAGCGCGGGCCATATGCGGTTCGTCCGGCCGGTCTCCGGCCAGCCGCAGTGCCACGTACGCCTCGATGGTGGTGGAGAGTTCCCCGGGGCCGCCATGGAAAGTGGCCCAGGTGCCGTCGCCGCGCTGTTCGCCGCGGATGAAACGGCCGGCCGCCGATACGGTGGCCTGGTCCTGAATGCCGAGGAATTGACGGAGCAGCAGGTCCTCGGCGTCCATGGTGACGTTGGTGGCGAGGTCGCCCTTCCACCAGCCCTGCTCGTCCTGCCTGCCGAGGAGGTGCTCCACCGAGCGTTCCGCGGCCCGCCGCGCGGCGGCGAGTACGTCGTCCGCGGCGATGGTTGTATCGGTCGGATTACTGGCCGAGGCTGCGCGGGGGCTCACAGCCCCGGTGCTTCCGTCGGTCGTCGCTGTCATGGCTTCCCCTTCGTGCAGTTGTTCCTCTGCTGTGCTGGGGTCTCCGTCGGCCGGTGCCCGGGACGGGCACCGGCCGGCGACTGCGAGTCATATGGAGCAGATGGTGATCATCTCTTTCGTACGACGACGAAGTCCGCGAGCGCTGTGAGCTGCGTCCGCACGGTTTGTGGCATGTCGACCCGGTGCAGTGCCTCGATGGCGACCGCATGCTGTCGACGGGCCTCCTGGGCGGTCCACTCGCGGCCGCCCGCCTCCTCGATGAGCGCCGCGCGGGCGGCGAACTCCTCTTCGGAGAAGCTGTCGAAATCACTGCTCTTGGCGTCGGCGGCGAGCAGTTCACCGAGGCGCTCCGAGGCCGGCCCGCCCGCTGCGAGCGCGGCGACGACCGGCAGGGACTTCTTGCGCTGGCGCAGATCGCTCCAGGTCTGCTTGCCGGTGGACTCGGGGTCGCCCCAGATGCCGAGCAGATCGTCGACGGCCTGGAAGGCGAGGCCGAGGTGGTAGCCGTATGCCTCCAGGGTGTCGGCGGTCCGGTCGTCGGCGCCGCCGAGGACCGCACCGATGGAGCAGGCGCAGGCGAGCAGGGCGCCGGTCTTGTTGCCCTCCATCTCCAGGCACTCCTCGACGGTGACCCGCTCGCGGTGCTCGTAGGAGATGTCCTGGGCCTGCCCGTCGATGAGCTTGCGGGTGGCGACGGTCAGCCGGCGGGCCGCGCGGCCCGCCTCGACGGTGCCGAGCTCCAGCAGGATCTCGTTGGCGAGCGCGAAGAGCGCGTCGCCGACCAGGATCGCCTGAGCGGGGCCGTGCACCTTCCAGACGGTGTCGCGGTGGCGGCGCTGTTCGTCGCCGTCCATCAGGTCGTCGTGCAGCAGCGAGAAGTTGTGCACGAGTTCGACGGCCACGGCGCCGGGGACGCCGGCCTCGGCGGCGGCGCCGGCCGCCTCTGCGGACAGCAGGGCGAGCGCCGGGCGGACGGCCTTGCCTCCGTCGCCGTCGGAGGGCCGCCCCTGGGCGTCGATCCAGCCGAAGTGGTACGCGGCGACGGTGTCCATGGGTGGTGCGAGCCGGTCAACGGCGGCCCGGAGCACCGGCGCGGAAAGGGCCCGTCCGCGCTCCAGAAGCGCGGTGACGTCCGTGGTGTCGGCCACGGTGTCGAAAGCCGGATTCGCCGGGGTCACTGACTCTCCTCTTGTTCCGGTGGTACTGCTCATGCCGCCTCCTGCAGCGGATGTTCATGGGTGCGGCCGAGCGTCCGGAGCGCGGCGTCCGCTGCGCTGAACCCGCTGCGGACGGCGCCCTCCATCGTCGCGGGCCAGCCGGTGGCCGTCCAAGCTCCGGCCAGACTGAGGCCGGGAGTACGGGTGTGGGCGCCGGGCCGCAGTCGGCCTACGCCGGGGGCGGGGGCGAAGGTCGCCGTGCGCTCCCGGGTGACGAAGAAATCCCTGATTCCGGCCCCGCGGGCGGCCGGAAGGAGCCGCTCCAGCTCGGGCAGGTAGCGCTTTCGCAGCTCGGCGACGGGGAGGTCGATCTCCTCGTCCGCGGCGGACTGGGACACGGCGAGGTACTGCCCGGGGCCGGTGAGACCCGAGGCCTGAGTGCGGTCGAAGACCCACTGGACCGGGGAGCCGAGCGCGGCGAAGAACGGGCGGCGCAGCACCTTGCGGTCGTAGACCACGTGCACATTGAGGATCGGCGATGTGCCGATGTCGAGCAGCCGCTCCGGCTCGTCGAGTGCGCCCTCGGGCAGCAGGTCGTGGGTCTCGCGCTGCGGGACGGCGAGGACGACGGTGTCCGCCTCGATCCGTTCACTGCCGGTGTCGACGATCCAGCAGCCGTCCTCCGTACGGGTGATGGAGGATGCCTTCGTACGCAGCTCGGTGCGTACCCCGGCGGAGTCGAGGGCCTTGCGGGCAAGTGTGTCGTGCACCTCGCCGAGCGGCACGCTCGCCCATCCGATGTCCGCGGCGCCGGGTTCGGAGAGGAGTCCGGTCTTGAAGACCTTCGCGGCAAGGGCCAGCGAGGAGTTCGGGGCGGTGGCGTTGAGTGTGGCGACGCCTACCAGGTCCCAGAGGGCCTCGATGGTGCGCGGCGACTGCCCGTGACGGGCGAGCCAGCTGCCGAAGTCGACGGCGTCGAGCGCGGGGTCGTCCGGGTCCAGTCGGCCCAGCGCCAGTGCGGCGCGTCCGACGCTCGCCCGTTCGGTGAGCGAGAGATGCGGATAGCCGGCGAGTCCGGCGGCGAGGTGGAGCGGCACCGGCAGTGCGTTGCGGCGCAGCCGTCCCAGCCGGGGGCCGGAGGGGCGCCCGACATCGAGAACAGGCACGTCCAAACGGTTTTGCAGGGTTGCCAGCCGCGTCCCGTCGACGCGGTCGAGGAACCAGCGGTAAGCGGTGCAGCAGCGCAGATAGACATGCTGTCCGTTGTCGACCGTCAGTTCGCCGCGCCGGAAGGAGAAGACAAGTCCGCCGAGCCTCGGCCGCCCTTCGAGCAGGGTCACGTCAAGCCCGGCGTCGGCGAGACGCAGGGCCGCGGTGATGCCGGCGAGTCCGCCGCCGATCACGACCGCGCGGGAGGAACGCGGGGCGTCGTCCGTCATGCGTCCTCCTTTCGCCAGGTCACTTCAGCCAAGGACGCGTCAGCACACCAGAGGGTTGACCACTGATCGATGCGACTCACCGTGATGCACATGGTGCGCGAGATGTCCGTACGGCGCATCAGACACGCCCCCTGGCCGTGCGGCGGGAGATGTATCGCGCGTCGAGGCCCGACAGTCCACGCATCGCGACATACGCCTTCTCGTGGCCGGGCAGCGAGACCCGGCCGCGGAGCACCGCCCCGGGGTCGCGCTCGATCCGGTCGAGCAGCCGCCGGTAGATGCCCGCCATGGCCGCCACACAGGCGCCGCTGCGCCGGTCCAGCATCGGCAGCAGCCGGTAACCCTCGGCGAACAGGGCACGGGCACGCCGTACCTCGAAGTGGACCAGGCCGGCGAAGTCGGCGCCGGGCGGCGGGGTGGCCCGCTGGAAGCCGGCCGAGCAGCCGAACTTGGCGAGGTCGTCGGCGGGGAGATACGTCCGCCCGTTGCCCGCGTCCTCGCGTACGTCGCGCAGGATGTTGGTCAGCTGGAGCGCGAGGCCGAGCGTGTCGGCGTACTCCGGGGCCCGGTCGGCGCCGGGAGCGCCCGGTTCCGTACCGAAGACGCCCAGGCTGAGGCGGCCGATGGCGCCCGCGACACAGCGGCAGTAGACCTTGAGATCGTCCCAGGTCTCGTACGTCGCACCGCGCACATCCATCAGCACGCCGTCGATGAGTTCGTCGAGCCCGCCGAGCGGGAGCGGGAATCTGCGCGCGGCGTCGGCGAGCGCGACGGCCACCGGGTCGGTGTCGTCCTCGTCGATCACGCCGTTGCGGATCCGGTCCAGCAGTGCGCGGGTGCTCTCCAGGCGGGTCCGCTTGGTCTCCGGCTCCAGCTCGCCGTCACCGATGTCGTCGACACGACGGGAGAAGGCGTACAGCGCCGACATGGCCTGTCGTTTCTCGGCCGGCAGCAGCCTGATGCCGTACGCGAAGTTCCGCGCCTGCTGTCCGGTGACCGCCTCGCAGTAACTGTATGCGGCCTGTACAGGTGCCGACATATACGTCGTCTGTCCCTCCACGGTCCGGCTCACCCCTCTCTACGCGCTCTTCGCAAGACAACTCCCACTTCGCGCAGCAGGCTGGGCTTGGTGGGCTTGGGCGGTCCGGGCAGTACGTCGAACCCGGCGGCCGCGATCGCGGTGAGGGCGGCACGCCCCCCTCCCACGAATCCGGCGAGAAGCAGCTTGAGCCTGCCGTGGACGCTACCCACCAGGGGGGTGCCTTCATTCAGCAGTTCCCGGGCGCGTTCTGCTTCGTACGCAACCAGTGAACGCACTGATGCGCCCCCCGACGGGGCGGCCAGATCGGTTTCGCGGACATGGAACCGGGCCATGTCGTCCGCGGGCAGATAGATCCGGTCGCGGCCGAGGTCCTCGGTGACGTCCTGGAGGTGCTCGACGATCTGCAGGGCCGTACAGACGGCATCGGAGCGGCGGATGCGTTCGGGACTGGCGGTTCCGGTGATCTGCAGGACAAGTCGGCCCACGGGGTTGGCGGAGAGCTCGCAGTAGGAGACGAGGTCCTCGTACGTCCCGTAGCGGCGGACCTTCTGGTCCTGCCGGTTCGCCTCGATGAGGCCGAGGAAGGGATCGGGAGTGAGCACGCAGCGCCGCACAGTGGGGCGCAGGGCACGCAGCAGGGGGTGGCGCGGGCCGTCGCCCGCGGCGTCGAAGACCCGGTGCAGATCGGCCTCGAAGGCATCGAGCATGGCGAGCCGGTCCTCGGTCTGCGCCGGGTCGAGCCCGAGATGGCGGGCGTCCGCGCCGCCGGGGGCGAGATCGCCGTCGCCGATGTCGTCGACGAGACGGGCGTAGCCGTAGACGGCCATCAGGTCGTCACGCCAGGCGCGCGGCAGAAAGAAGGGGGCTACGGGGAAATTCTCGTCCGCGGCCTTGTCGAGGGTGCTGGGCACGGCGGCATCGGGGCGCGCCTGCTGGGTACGGGTCACCACCGACCGCCCGGCACTGGGACGGCGTGAGCACCTCGGAGCTGGAGATTTTCCGTCATAGCCGTCACATCTCCCGTTCTACACTGCTGACCCAAAACATCCCATTCCGGACACGCCGCCCGCTCTACCGAGTGCGGAGCACGCCGCCAGGCCGTATGGCCAGGCACTATCGCCCCACTTGCAACGAATCAGCACCGCTACAGCTTACGTTGTGCAACGCTCATCGATACGTCGGGGTGTTACGCGCAGAAGAACAACGCGCCCTGCCCCGCCAACCTTCCCCGTGCGCAAGGAAATTGACGTCATCCGACGGGAGGAGATCTTGTGCAGGGCGTACCGCCGGGGTGGTGGGCGTCGCTGGGAGTCCACGATCCGGACACCGAGGTGGCCTCCGCCGGAGAGTTCCGGCGGAGGCCACCTCGGTGTCACGGGACCCGGGAGCAGCTATTTCCCGGTCTCGCGCTCGTACGCCTTGAGGACCTCGTCCGTCGGACCGTCCATCAGCAGCTCGCCCTTTTCCAGCCACAGCACCCGGTCGCAGGTGTCCCTGATGGACTTGTTGCTGTGGCTGACCAGGAAGACGGTGCCCGCTTCCTTGCGGAGCTCCCTGATGCGCTTCTCGGAGCGGATCTGGAACTTGCGATCACCGGTCGCCAGCGCCTCGTCGATCATGAGGACGTCGTGGTTCTTCGCGGCGGCGATGGAGAAACGCAGCCGGGCGGCCATACCGGAGGAGTACGTCCGCATCGGAAGGGTGATGAAGTCGCCCTTCTCGTTGATGCCGGAGAAGTCGACGATGCCCTGGTAGCGCTCGCGGATCTCCTCGCGCGACATACCCATCGCGAGACCGCCGAGCACCACGTTGCGCTCGCCGGTCAGATCGCTCATCAGCGCCGCGTTCACACCGAGCAGCGACGGCTGGCCGTCCGTGTACACCTTGCCGTGCTCGGTCGGCAACAGACCGGCGATGGCCCGCAGCAGGGTCGACTTGCCGGAGCCGTTGGTCCCGATCAGGCCGATGGCTTCGCCTCGGTAGGCGGTGAAGGAGACTCCGCGGACGGCGTGCACCTTCCGCACACCGCGCGACTCGCCCTTGCCGCGGCGCAATATCCGGCTCAGCGCCGCAGTGGCGCTGCCCCTGCCTCCGCCCGCGCCGTTGACCCGGTACACGATGTGCACATCGTCGGCGATGACGGTGGGGACGCGCCCCGAAGTGTTGTCGTCAGCCACGGCCGTACCGTTCCTCTGCCTTCCAGAAGTACACAAAGCCCACGACGCCGACGAGGACCGCCCAGGCGAGCGCCACGACCCAGACGTGCGACGGCAGGTTCTCCGAGCCGTAGCCGTCGATCAGCGCGAAGCGGATCAGGTCCATGTAGATGGCCGCCGGGTTGTACTGGAGCACGTTGGCGATCCAGTCCGGCTTGTCCTTGAGCATCACCGGGATGGAGAACATGACGCCCGACGCGTACATCCAGGTCCGCATGACGAACGGCATCAGCTGGGCAAGGTCGGGGGTCTTGCTGCCGAGCCTGGCCATGATCATCGCCAGGCCGGTGTTGAAGAGGAACTGCATCACCAGCGCCGGGATGATCAGTAGCCAGGAGGGACCCGGATAGCTGCCGAAGGCGACGGCCACGACCCCGAGCACGATCATCGAGAACAGCAGCTGCTGGAGCTGCTGCAGCGAGAACGAGATGGGCAGCGAGGCGCGCGGGAAGTGCAGCGCCCGGACCAGTCCGAGGTTGCCGGAGATGGCCCGCACACCCGCCATCACCGAACTCTGGGTGAAGGTGAAGACAAAGACACCGGTCACCAGGAACGGAATGAAGACCTCCTGGGTCATTCCCTTCCTGGTACCCAGGATCAGCCCGAAGATCAGGTAGTAGACCAGGGCGTTGAGCAGCGGTGTGGCCACCTGCCACAGCTGGCCGAGCTTCGCCTGGCTGTACTGGGCGGTCAGCTTCGCTCTCGAGAACGCCATGATGAAGTGGCGGCGGCCCCAGAGCTGCCGGATGTACTCGAAGAGCCCTGGCCGGGCGCCGCTCACCGTCAGGCCGTACTTGGTGGCCATCTCGGCCACGCTCAGGCCGTCGTCGGCGGATGGTGGGGTGCTCAGTGCGACCGCACCATCATGGGTTGTGTCACTCACCAGATGAAACTCTCGTATTCAGGATGCGCAGCCAGTCGCGGGCGTGGCTCGGAGCGGACAGGTCCCGTGGAGAAAACGTACGACTCATGCTCTCAGAGGAGAGCCTCTCAGATCACGGGAGGTCGGCCGAGTCTGGTCAGCCGCCATACCGTGCGCCACCTCATCGGACGGCGGGTTCCGCACGGCGTGGACCAGCCTTCCCGGAAGCCGCCGAACCATGCCTTGAGAGCCGGGCCGGAGGGCTTGCGCAGCAGGGTCAGCAGCAGCCACACGCCGAGGTAGACGGGGACCAGCGGCGCCGGCAGGTTGCGCCGGGCCAGCCAGACCCGGTTGCGGGCCACCATGCGGTGGTACACCGCGTGCCGCGACGGGGCGGTCGTCGGGTGGTTGAGAACCATGTCCGCGCGGTAGTCGATCATCCAGCCGGCGTCCAGTGCCCGCCAGGCGAGATCGGTCTCCTCGTGCGCGTAGAAGAACTGGCCGGGCAGCGGCCCGACCTCGGCGATGACCTTGCTGCGTACGGCGTTGGCCCCACCGAGGAAGGTCGTCACGCGCGAGGAGCGCATCGGATCGGCGGCACGCAGCCGCGGCACGTGGCGGCGCTGGGTGACGCCGGTGTCGGGGTCGGCGATACGGAAGCTGATGATGCCCAGCTCGGGATCGGCCTCGAACGCCTGCCGGCACAGCTCGGCGGTGTCCGTGAGCGGCAGGAGTCCGTCGTCGTCGAGGAAGAGCAGAGCGTCCACATCGGCGCCGGACGGGCCGAAGGCCTCGATCCCGACGTTGCGACCGCCCGGGATGCCGAGGTTCTCGGGCAACTCGACGGTGCGTACGCCCGCGGGGACCTCCGGTACGGGGGCGCCGTTGCCGACGACCACCACTTCGATCCGGTCGCCGTCCTGCTTGGCGACCGAATCGAGGAGGGCGCGCAGCTCTTCGGGACGATTACCCATCGTGATGATGACCGCGCCGAGCTTCATGAGGGTGCTCACTTCAGCCTGCTCGACGCCAGGATCGACACGAGGTGCAGCAAGGTCTGCAGCAGGGCGATGCCGGCCAGTACCGCGACCATGAGACGGCTGAAGAACAGATCGTCCCTGACCGCGTCGAGGACGGCCGCCACCAGGATCACCAGTGACGCCTCGACGCCGAGGATCAGCCGGTGGAACTTGAGCGCACCGGCGGCCCGGCGGGCGAGGGCCATGCCGGACGAGCGCGGCTCGGAGGCGGCCTCCTTGACCGGCGGCAGACCGCCCTGGTGACGTGCGACGCCGACGAGGTCGGTCTCGGCCTTGATCAGGATGGCGCCGAGGGCCGCAAGAGTGCCCAGGAAGGCCCACAGCCAGTCGATCCGTCCGGAGCCCCACAGGTCGGCGGCGCGCAGGCCGAAGCCGACCAGTACGGCCGCGTCGCAGAGATACGCGCCGACCCGGTCCAGGTAGACCCCGCCCAGTGAGAACTGCTTCTTCCAGCGGGCCACCTCGCCGTCGACGCAATCGAGCAGCAGGTAGAGCTGGACCATGAGGACGCCGAGCAGCGCGCCGGGAATGCCGGGAACGAGCAGCGCCGGCGCAGCGAGCACGCCCGCGACGGTCATCACGTAGGTCAGCTGGTTGGGCGTGACCTTGGTATTCACCAAGTGCCGGTCCACGCGCAGGGAGATCTCGCGCATGTAGAGCCGACCCGCCCAGTGTTCGCCGCTGCGCCGGTCCTTCACGCCCGGAGGGTGCACGACCGGACGGAGTTCAGCTATGGATGGCTTTTGCATAGTCGGCGTACGCGTCCCTGATCTGGTCGGTGGACAGGTTGAGGTGTTCCAGGATCGTGAAGCGTCCCGGGCGGGTCTGCGGGGCGTAGTCGACTGCCTGGACGAACTCGTCGGCGGTGAAACCGATGTCTTCGGGCAGGACGGGCAGTCCGTGACGGCGCAGGGTGACCGCCATGAGCAGCGAGTCCTCGCGCGCACCGCGCAGATGCATGGCGAAGCAGGCGCCGAGGCCGACCTGCTCGCCGTGGCTCGCCGCACGCTTGGGATACAGCAGATCGAAGGCGTGGTTGATCTCGTGGCAGGCGCCCGAGGCCGGCCGGGAATCCCCGGCGACCGACATCGAGATGCCGGTCAGAACGAGGCCCTCGGCCAGCACCTTGAGGAAGGCGTCGTCGCCGATCCCGCCGGGGTGGCGCAGCACCGCCTCGCCGGCCTGCCGGGCCATGGCCGCGGCGAGTCCGTCGATCTCCTCGCCGTTGACCTCGTGGGCGAGTTCCCAGTCGGCCACGCAGGAGATGTTGGAGACCGCGTCGCCGATGCCGGAGCGCACGAAGCGGGCCGGTGCCTCGCGGACGATGTCGAGGTCGATGACGACGGCGATCGGGGTGGGTACTCCGTAGGAGCCCCGGCCGTTGTCGTTGTCCAGTGTCGCGACCGGCGAGCAGAGACCGTCGTGGGCGAGGTTCGTCGCCACCGCGACCATGGGCAGGCCGACGCGCGCCGCGGCGTACTTCGCCACGTCGACGATCTTGCCGCCGCCGAGGCCGACGACGGCGTCGTACCGGTTGCCCTTGATGTCGTCGGCGAGCTTGACGGCCGAGTCGAGGGTGCCGTCGGTGACCGGATACCAGTGGGCGCCGGGCAGCGCGGGGGCCAGCCGCTCGCGCAGGGCGCGCCCCGAACCGTCGCTGATCGCGACGGCGAGCTTGCCGGAGGCGGAGATCCGCTGGTCGGCGAGGAGACCCGCCAGATCGTCCAGGGCGCCGCGGCGGATGTCGACGACGACCGGGGACGGGATGAGCCGGGTCAGTACTGGCACGCGATCTCACGGCCCTTCGCGAGGTCGTCGTGGTTGTCGATCTCGACCCACGTCACTTCGCCGATGGGGGCCACGTCGACGGTGAAGCCGCGGTTCACGAGCTCCTGGTAGCCGTCCTCGTAGTAGAGGTCGGGGTCGCGCAGATACGTCGCCTTCAGTGCGTCGGCGAGCTCTGCGGCGGCCTCCGGCTCGATGAGGGTGACACCGATGTACTCACCGGTCGCGGTGGCCGGGTCCATCAGCTTGGTGATGCGTCGCACACCCTTGTCGCCCTCGGTGATGACCTTCATCTCCTCGTCGGCGAGGTGCTTCACCGTGTCGAGGGCGAGGATGATCTTCTGGCCGTTGCCCCGGGCGGCGAGCAGGGTCTTCTCGACTGAGACCGGGTGGACGGTGTCGCCGTTGGCCAGGATGACGCCGCGCGTCAGGACGTCACGGGCGCACCACAGGGAGTAGGCGTTGTTCCACTCCTCGGCCTTGTCGTTGTCGATCAGGGTGAGGGTCACGCCGTACTTCGCCTCGAGCTCGGCCTTGCGGTCGTACACGGCTTCCTTGCGGTAGCCGACGACAACGGCGACCTCGGTGAGGCCGATCTCCGCGAAGTTCGCCAGCGTCAGGTCCAGGACCGTCTTCTCGCCATCGACAGGCACGAGAGCCTTCGGAAGCGTGTCGGTGTAGGGGCGCAGACGCCGTCCTGCACCGGCTGCCAGTACGAGGCCGATCATGCGGGTTCTCCTTCGTCGTGTACGGCGGGTGCTCCGGAGGACACCCAGAAGCGGATGGACTCCACGAGCACCACCAGTGCCACAGCCACCGCGAGAGCGGTGAGTGCCACGGTGAACGCTGAATGCTGAGTGAGTACGGCGGCGAGTACGGCCACCACCAGGGTGCGGCCCTCGTGCCCACCGATCGTGCGTACCAGCCACTGGGGCGGCGCGCCGGTGCCGCCGCGAATGCGGTACACCGTGTCGTAGTGATGGTAGGCGACGGCCGAGACCAGCCCGAAGGCTGCCGGAAGGGCTCCCGGGACATCGCTGCGCGCGGCGAGAACGAGGACGGTGCAGTACTCCGCCGCCCTGAATATCGGGGGTACGAGCCAGTCGAGGGCGCCCTTGAGGGGGCGGGCCACGGCTATGCCCGAGCAGATCGCGTAGAACACCGCGGCGAAGATCATCTGCTTGCTGCCGAACGGCTGCTGCACAGCCGCGGCGATCAGTGCCCCAGCGCCGACGAGCGCGATCACAGGCGCGCTCCAGGCCCCCCTGATCCGGGGGCCCCGTACCGCCACGATCTGGGCAATGGGACCGGAGTCGGCCAGGTCGGCGAGTGCCCGGGCGGCGCGGTCGGTGCGCTCCGCCTTGCGGGTCAGCGAGCGCAGCAGGCGGCCGGCGGTGGTGTAGCAGGCCGCGAAGGCGCAGCCGATGAGCAGGGCGTAGAAGACGATCCGGGGCGTGGTCACCGCGGTCAGTACCGCGATCATCGCCCAGCGCTCGCCGATCGGCAGCACTATCATCCGGCGCAGCCAGACCGTCCAGCCGACACTGTCGAGCCTGTCGGAGAGGGCTGCCGTGGGGCTCGAATTGGCGACCGCGTCATGGTTCGCCTCGTTGAACGAGAAGTCGATGACGTGGCGGCAGGCCTGGAGCACCATCGCGCCGAGGGCCAGTGCCCACACGTCGTCACCGCCGCGGGCGGCGCCGAGCGCGAGGCCCGCGTAGTACGCGTACTCCTTGGCCCGGTCGAAGGTGGCGTCCAGCCAGGCACCCATCGTCGAGTACTGCAGCGAGTAGCGGGCGAGCTGCCCGTCGGTGCAGTCCAGGACGAAGGAGAAGAGCAGTAGCAGTCCGGCGGCGATGTAGCCGCCGCGGGTGCCGGTCGCGGCGCTGCCCGCCGCGATCAGCGCGGTGAGCAGGGATGCGGTGGTGACCTGGTTCGGAGTGAGACCGCGGCGGGCGCACCAGCGGGCGATGTAGCGGGAGTACGGGCTGATGAAGAACGTGGTGAAGAAGCCGTCGTGGGCCTTCACGGCGCTGCGCAGCCGCACCGCCTCGTCGTCGACCGCGGCGACTGCGCTCTGCGCGGTGGTGCGGGCGGACTCGTCGACCGGGACGGCGGCGACCAGCGAGCCGAGCTCGGGGCGCTGCACAGCGGCGCCTTCGGCGTCCATGGTGACGGCGAGGTGGCCCGGCACGGTGCGGTCGGTGACCGTCGTCGTGGTCGCGCCCGGGCCGGTCGGGACGCCCGCGCCGACGGCCGCGGCGGCGGTGCTCAGGGCGCGGACGAGCGCGGGGCGCGCCTCCGGCTGCGCGGTGAGCGCACCGGGCACGGTGGCGGCGGGGAAGCGCGGGTCGGTCAGCCCGAGCCGGAGGGCATGGACATGGCCGACGAAACGGGGGTCGACCAGTGCGACGCGGCGGTCGGCGGGGACGGCCGAGAGCAGCTGTGCGGCCTCGGTCACATCGGCGGCGATCTGTACGTCGAAGCCCAGTGACCGCAGATCGTCCACGAGCGACGATCCGGGTACCGGTGCACCGGTGAGGATGGCGGTCGACAGACGAACTCACTCCTTGGTGCTGACGGGGTCGGCGCGCGACAGTGCGGCCCACAAGCGGGCCGGCGGCACGTCGGCAGAGGCTATCGGATGAACGGAAGCGGGAGTTCACTGCCCGTTTGTGCTCCGTTCGGGGTGGACCGGCACCACGCGGCGCCGTCCGCGATCATCATCGTCGATCCCCGCCTCGGCTGACAAAACGCGATGGCATACACCTAGGCTGACCCGCATGACATGGCTGATCACAGGCGGAGCGGGATATATCGGTGCACATGTAGTGCGGTCCATGGTGGGTGCCGGTGAGCGGGTGGTCGTCCTCGACGACCTTTCGACCGGTGTCGTCGAGCGGCTCCCGGCAGATGTTCCGCTGATCCGGGGCTCGGCCGCCGACCGTGCGCTGCTCGACCGGGTGCTGGCTCAGTACGACGTGACCGGTGTGGTGCATCTCGCAGCGAAGAAGCAGGTCGGCGAGTCCGTCGAGAAGCCGCTGCTGTACTACCGGGAGAACGTGGCCGGGCTGACCGTCCTCCTGGAGGCCGTCGTCGCCGCCGGTGTGCGGCGCTTCCTGTTCTCGTCCTCGGCCGCGGTGTACGGCGTGCCGGATGTGGAACTCATCACCGAGGAAACTCCTTGTGCTCCGATCAATCCGTACGGTGAGACGAAGCTCGCCGGGGAGTGGCTGGTCCGGGCGACCGGGAGGGCGCACTCCCTGTCCACCGGCTGTCTGCGCTACTTCAACGTGGCCGGAGCGGCCACGCCGGAACTGTCGGACACCGGTGTCTTCAACGTGATTCCGATGTTCTTCGACCGGCTGACCCGTGGCGAGGCTCCCCGGATCTTCGGTGACGACTATCCGACACCCGACGGCACCTGCATCCGCGACTACATCCATGTCGCGGACCTCGCCGACGCGCATCTCGCCGTCGCCCGGAGGCTGGCCGAGCAGGACGCCGGGGACCTGACCGTGAACATCGGCCGCGGCGAGGGCGTCTCGGTGCGTGAGCTCGCCGATCTGGTGGGCGAGGTCAGCGGCCTGCCGGAGAAGCCCGAGATCGAGGCGCGCCGCCCCGGCGATGCGGCAAAGGCCGTCGCGTCCGCCGTCCGGATGTCCGAGGAGCTCGGCTGGACGGCCCGGCACGGGGTACGCGAGATGGTCGAGTCGGCCTGGCAGGGCTGGCGCCTGCACCACCCCGAGGCGCGCGGCAACTGAGCCGCCGACGATCACCCCACAGTCCTGACCTGCAGTCATTTCCGCAGGTCAGGGCATATGACAACGGTGTTCAGTACCGTGTTGCCCGATACCCCCCACCCGTAGTTCACTGGCAGTGCTCGGGCAATCGCGCCCGAGTCCGTTAGACGACCGGGAGGCGTCCCCATGGGGGCAGGGCACGACCACGGGCACACACACGGCGGGCCACCGCCCACCGGCACGGCAGCTGCCGCGTACAAGGGACGGCTGCGGATCGCGCTGTGCATCACGCTCACCGTGATGGTCATAGAGATCGTCGGGGGGCTGCTCGCCGACTCGCTCGCCCTGATCGCCGACGCGGCCCATATGGCGACCGACGCCCTGGGGCTGGGCATGGCGTTGCTGGCGATCCACTTCGCCAACCGGCCGGCCGGGCTCAACCGAACCTTCGGTTTCGCCCGCGCCGAGATCCTCGCCGCCCTGGCCAACTGTCTGCTGCTGCTCGGAGTGGGAGGTTTTCTGCTCCTCGAGGCGATCCAGCGCTTCATCACGCCGGCCGAGACCAGGGGCGGACTGACGATCGTCTTCGCCCTGGTCGGCATGGTCGCCAACATGATCTCCTTGTCGCTCCTGCTCCGGGGTCAGAAGGACAGCATCAATGTGCGCGGCGCGTATCTGGAGGTGCTCGCGGACACGCTCGGCTCGTTCGCCGTGCTGATCTCGGCAGGAATCATCCTGGCCACGGGCTGGCAGGCCGCCGACCCGATCGCCTCGCTGGTGATCGGCCTGATGATCGTCCCCCGTACGGTGAAGCTGCTCAGAGAGACGCTCAATGTGCTGCTGGAGGCGGCGCCCAAGGGCGTCGACATGGCTGAGGTGCGGGCCCACATCACCGCCCTGCCCGGAGTACTGGACGTCCATGACCTGCATGCCTGGACGATCACGTCGGGGATGCCGGTGCTCTCCGCCCATGTGGTGGTGCGCCAGGACATGCTCGATTCGATCGGTCACGAGAAGCTCCTCCATGAACTGCAGGGCTGCCTCGGTGTCCACTTCGACGTGGAGCACTGCACATTCCAACTGGAGCCGAGCGGCCATGCCGAGCACGAGGCCAGGCTCTGCCACTGAACTGCCGCTCAACAGGGCCGTGTAGGGTGTTCGGCGGGGCATGTGGGCCCCGTGTCCGAGAGAGGAGCTGAGGTTGATGACCGTCTCGACGGCGCCTGCCCGGCGCAGCATCCGGTCCCTCTTCATCTCCCGGGTTCTCGGCTAGCGCTCGACTCGCACCGGGTCGACACGTTGGCCGAAGCCCTCGCGCACAAGGGTTTCCCACGTTGACCGACAACGATCACGCCGTCCGTGCCGAGGCGTTCTTCTCCCTGCACCACAACCTTCCCCGGCAGAGCCCCGGCTCCGATGCCACCACCCGGCGGCTGCTGGGGCTCCCCGGCCCGTTGCCGCGCCGCCCGCGCGTCCTGGATCTGGGCTGCGGGCCCGGCCGCGCCGCACTGCTGCTCGCCGCCGAGGCGGGCGCCGAGGTGACCGCCGTCGATCTCCACGAGCCGTTCCTCGACGAATTGCGCGAGGCGGCCGAAGCCCGTGGGCTCGGCGAGCGCATCAATACGGTCCGGGCCGACATGGCCGAGCTCTCCGGTCCCGACTTTCCGGATGGATCGTTCGATCTCGTCTGGGCCGAGGGGTCCGCGTACATCATCGGTTTCGACACCGCTCTGCGTGACTGGAAGCGGCTGCTCGCCCCGGGCGGCTCCCTCGTCGTCAGCGAGTGCGTCTGGACGACGGACGCGCCGACGGACGAAGCCCGCGTCTTCTGGGAGCAGGAAACCTCCCTGCGCCCCGTGTCGGCCAACACCGCGGCGGCCGTGGCGGCCGGCTACCACGTCCTCGGGGTGCGGGTGCAGCCCGACAGCGACTGGGACGAGTACTACGTCCCGCTCGCCGAGCGTGTCGAGGCCGCCGATGCATCGGCTCCCGGTATGGAGTGGGCGCTCGCGGCTAGCCGCGCGGAGCTGGCCATGCGGCGCGACCACGGTACGGAGTACGGCTACGCCTGCTACGTACTGCGCCCCGCCGACCCGCACTGGACGACCCGGCCGGAGACGACGGCGGACATCGAGGCCGTGCACGCGGTCAACGCCGCAGCGTTCCCGACGCCGGACGAAGCCGCTCTCGTCGACGCGCTGCGCTCCGATCCGGCGGCCTGGCTGCCCGGCCTCGGGTATGTCGCGCTGGACGGCCCGGACGGCGACATCGCGGCGTACGCGCTGCTGACCCGGTGCCGGGTCGGGGACGCGCCGGCGCTCGCGCTGGCCCCGGTGGCGGCGGCCCCGGACCGTCAGCGGCAGGGTGCCGGACAGGCCGTGGTGCGGGCCGCGCTCGACGCGGCCCGGCTGCGGGGCGAGCCGCTCGTCCTGGTACTCGGTCATCCCGAGTACTACCCGAGGTTCGGTTTCGTACCGGCGTCCCGGTACGGGATCCGGCCGGGCTTCGACGTCCCGGACGAAGCGATGATGGCCCTGGTGCTCGACGACTCCGTGCCGGTGCCGCAGGGCACGATCCGTTACCCGGTGGCTTTCGGCGTCTGATGTGCCGTCCGGCCCTGCCGTGCCCCGTGGTGCGGCGGGGCCGGACATGCCAGGACCCGAAGTGCGGACAAGCGGCTTTTGTACGGCAGACTTGAGCGGACTCGACGGGACCGGCGCACGAGGCCGGGACCATAGCGAAGGATGGGTATGCCGACCACACCAGCCACCGCGGCGAACAGCTCGTCGAACGGCACAGCAGAAGCGATCATGCTCGAACTGGTCGATGAGAACGGCACCACCATCGGTACGGCGGAGAAGCTCGCCGCACATCAGCCGCCCGGTCGACTGCACCGGGCCTTCTCGGTGTTCCTTTTCGACGAGCAGGGCAGGCTGCTGCTGCAGCGCCGCGCGCTCGGCAAGTACCACTCCCCCGGTGTCTGGTCGAACACCTGCTGCGGTCACCCCTACCCGGGTGAGGCGCCCTTCGCCGCCGCCGCCCGGCGTACGTACGAGGAGCTGGGGGTCTCGCCCTCCCTGCTGGCGGAGGCGGGCACGGTCCGCTACAACCACCCCGACCCGGCCTCCGGCCTGGTGGAGCAGGAGTTCAACCATCTCTTCGTGGGAATGGCGCAGGACCGGTTGCACCCGGACCCGGAGGAAGTCGGCGAGACCGCGTTCGTGACAGCCGATGAGCTGACCGAACAGCATGCCCGGGCGCCGTTCTCGGCCTGGTTCATGACGGTGCTGGATGCCGCACGGCCGGCGATCAGGGAGCTGACCGGACCGTCCGCCGGCTGGTAACGGTCGGAGGGCACCGGGTGCCGCAGCGAATGCGGGTGGTCAGAGCTGCGGGCGCAGCGGCAGTGCCGCCCAGATGATCTTTCCGCCGCCTGCGGTGTGTTCCATATCGCAGGCGCCGCCCGCTTCCCGGGTGATCTCCCGGACCAGGAGCAGGCCGCGCCCGCCGGTCTGCGCGTAGTCCGTCTCCAGGGCCGTCGGACGGTAGGGATGGTTGTCCTCGACGGACACTCTGACCCACTCCGCGCCGACGGCCACCTCGACGGCGAGTTCCGGCGAGAGCAGCGCGGCATGCTTCACGGCATTGGTGACCAGCTCGGAGACGATGAGCAGCAGGCCCTCGGTGATGTCGTCGTCCATCGGCACGCCCTGGCGGTTCAGCAGATCGCGTACAGCGTGCCTGGCCTGCGGTACGGAGACGTCCACGGCCGGGGCGGTGAACCGCCAGACTCCCTCGTACGACGCGGGCCGGGCGGGGACACTCCCGCGGCTCTCCATAGTCCGGTACCCGCTCTCGACTCGATGGTGACTGCACGTCGAGTACAGAGTGCGGGGCGTAGTTGGCCCGGACCGTGCTACTGCACAAAAGTCGACTTCTATCGACAGGTTTTGACCGGACAAGCTCGAAACGTTCAACTCCTGGACCGGTCCTGATCCTCTCCGGTGGGCGCGTCCGGCAGTTCTCCGGCCACCTGTTGATCCGAGACCATGGAGACGATACGGCGGCCGCCGACCCCGATCGCGATCAGGCCGAGCCCGTCGAAGAGCAGCGCCAGCGAGAAGAAGAGGCCGAGCACGTAGAGGCTGCTGTGCGGCCAGTCGAAGAGCACCAGCAACCCCAGCAGCAGGCCGAAGGCTCCTTGCAGCAGCGTCCAGCCGAACTGCGGACCACGCACCACGACGCTGCCCACCAGCCGGAACACCCCACCGGTCAGGAAGAGCAGCGCGGCGAACATGGTCAGCGCCTCCGCCGTGCCGTGCGGATGGCGCAGGACGACGACACCGGCGGCGATGTTCAGTGCGGCCACCACGACGCCCAGCCAGAAGTAGTTGGTGCCGCGGGACTCGATGGCGTGGAGCAGCCCGACGAGGCCGCCGATCAGCAGAAGCCAGCCGAAGAGGAGCATCGAGGTGAGCGTCGCGACGCCGGTGTAGACGAGGCCGACCAGCCCGGCCACGACGAGAAGGGTGCCGAGCAGCGCCAGCCAGCCGAAACTGCGGCTCAGCTTCTTGCCCTCGGCTGCGGGATCGGCCACGGGAAGCTCCTCACGGTGCGTGCCTGTCCGGCGACCCCTTCCTGATCATAGGTTCGAACCGTACGGATAGCATCCGGCGCATGGACCGTACGGAACCCCGGCTGGAGCACACCGTCGCGGGCGGTGTCGCCACTGTCGTCATCAGCAACCCCGCCAAACGCAATGCGATGACGGCCGCGATGTGGAGCGCGCTGCCCGGTCTGCTGGAGCGGCTGGCCGCCGACCCCGCGGTCCGGGTGCTGGTGCTGACGGGCGCGGGGGGCACCTTCTGTGCCGGTGCGGACATCTCCTCGCTGCGGGATCCGGCGGGCGATCCGCAGGCGCTCGCCGTGGCGGCCGAGGAGGCGCTGGCCGCGTTCCCCGGGCCGACGCTGGCGGCGGTCCGCGGCTACTGCGTGGGTGGCGGCAGCCAGCTCGCGGCCGCCTGCGATCTGCGGTTCGCCGAGGAGAGTGCGTCGTTCGGCGTGACACCGGCCAAACTCGGGATCGTGTACGCAGCGTCGTCGACCCGGCGGCTGGTGGCGCTGATCGGCCCGGCCGCCGCGAAGCATCTGCTGTTCTCCGGCGAGCTGATCGACACCGCACGGGCACTGAGGACCGGTCTGGTGGACGAGGTGCTGCCGGCCGGTGAGCTGGACAAGCGGGTCGACTCGTACGTACGCACCCTGGCAGCGCGCTCGCGGCTGACGCAGGCGGCAGCGAAGGAATTCGCCACCGGGCGCGAGGACCGCGACGTGTACTGGGCGGAGCAGGCGCGGCGCAGCGGCGACACCGCGGAGGGTGTCGCCGCGTTCCTGGAGCGGCGCGCGCCGCGCTTCACCTGGACGACGGGGTCGTGACGCCCCCGCGGCTACTGCTCAAGGATGAAGCGGCTCTTGGCGCGGAACTCCTCGACCATTGCCGCGGGGGCCTTCGCCGGTGAGCCCGCGTCGTACGGCGGCTGCGGGTCGTACTCGGTCAGCAGCTGTACGGCCACGGCGTGCTCGTCGTTCGCGATCCGGCCGAGCAGGGTGAGCCCCATGTCGATGCCTGAGGAGACGCCCGCTGCCGTGACGTACTTGCCGTCGAAGACGACGCGTTCGCCGGTCACGTCGGTGCCGAAGCCCTTCAGGATGTCCAGCGCGAGCCAGTGCGATGTGGCGCGGCGGCCCTTCAGCAGTCCGGCCGCGGCGAGCAGCAGCGAACCGGTGCAGACTGAGGTGGTCCAGGTGCTGGTGGCGTCGGCCGTGCGCAGCCAGCCGAGCAGTGTCTCGTTCTCCATCTGGTCGCTCTGGCCGGGGCCGCCGGGGACGACGATCACATCCGGTGCCGGTACGTCGGCGAAGGTCTTGTCGGCGACGAGCGCGAGGCTCCCGTTGTCGTTGCGCACGGGGCCGGTCCGTTCGGCGACGAACACCGTCTCGGCGCCGGGGGTGCGGGCCAGCATTTCGTAGGGGCCCACGACGTCGAGCGAGGTGAAGCGGTCGAAGAGGACGATGGCGATCTGCATGGGGTTCCTTTCGTTCGGTCAGTCGATGGCGGGCTGGGTGCGGAAGCGCCGGCGGTATTCGGCGGGTGCTGTGCCGAGGGCCTTGGTGAACGCGCGGCGCATGGCCTCCGGGGTGCCGTAGCCGCAGGCGCGTGAGATGCCGGTCATGCCGTCGGTGGTGTCCTCCAGCAGCCGACGGGCGTGTTCGAGGCGTACCCGGTCGACGTAACGGCCCGGTGTGAGGCCCGTCTCCGCCTGGAAGGCTCGGGCGAAGTGGCGGGGCGAGAGGCGGGCTCGGGCGGCGAGCGCCTCGACGGAGAGATCGTCGCCGGGGTGCTCGGTGATCCAGTGCTGGACCTCGCGCAGCGGTTCGCGCCGGGCGGTCTGGGCGGTGAGCTGGGCGCTGAACTGGGCCTGGTTCCCGGGTCTGCGCAGAAAGACCACCAGGTGGCGGGCGACGGTGAGCGCGATGTCCCGGCCGTGGTCCTCCTCGACCAGTGCGAGGGCGAGGTCGATACCGGCGGTGACTCCGGCGGAGGTGGCCAGCCTGCCGTCGCGTACGAAGATCGGGTCCGGGTCGACCTCGACGGCCGGGTAGCTGCGGGCGAGGTGCTCGCAGACCGTCCAGTGCGTGGTCACCCGGTGCCCGTCCAGCAGTCCGGCCGCGGCGAGCAGCAGCGCACCGGTGCAGACGGAGACGAGCCGTTCGGCGTGCGGGGCGTGGTCCCGCAGCCAGTCGACGAGCGCCGGGTCGGGGGTTCGGGTGCCCTCGCCGCCCGGGACGAGGAGGGTGTGCGGCGGTTCGGCGTCGGCGAGGCCGCCGTCCGGGACGAGGGTCAGGCCGCTGCTGGTACGGACCGGGGCGCCGTCGGGGGAGGCGGTGCGCAGTTCGTACCCGGCTCCGGGGAAGGGCGAGGCCCCGGCGAAGACCTCCACGGGGCCGGTCACATCGAGGCTCTGAACGCCGTCGAAGAGTACGACGAGTACGGATCGCTGCGTCATGACTGCCATCCTGGGCAACCGGGAGCATGTCCGCAATGACGAAAAGCCCACCTTTTCTGCCATGTCAAGGCTCGCACGGATTGGGCGTCGCCCCGGGCTTACGGGACGTACCGACCAGTCGGTAACGTTCTCGTATGAGTACTCTGCCGCCGCGCGCCGGACGCCGCTGTCACAACGCCATCAACCCGTTGCACTCGACGGTCTACTTCTCCCCCGACCTCGGCAAGGAGCTCGGAGAGCTCGGCATCGACGACTCGAACGCCGCCTACCTCGCCGCGCGCGGGGCGGCGCTGGGCGCCGTCGGCCCCGGCACGGTCACCGCGGCCTTCTACAACTTCAACCACGAGCTCGTCGCCCGGCACCTGCCCGCCGTGTGGTCCGTCGTCTCGCCGCAGGCGGTCCTGGACGCCCGGCTGCGCGCCGCCGACTCCACGCTGCGCCGACTGCTGGGCGAGGAGATCATCGCCTCCCCCGAACTGGCCGAGGCGGCCGGACTGGCGCTCCGCGCCGCCGAGGCGTGCACCCGACACGCCCGGCCGCTCTACGCCGCCCATGCCGATCTTCCGGTCCCCGAGCAGCCGCATCTGGCGTACTGGCACGCGGGGACACTGCTGCGCGAACACCGCGGCGACGGCCATCTCGCAGCTCTCCTCGCGGCCGGTCTCGACCCGATGGAGGCCCTGGTCAGCCACACGGCGACCGGCAAGGGAATGTCCCCGCGCTGGGTCCTCGCCACCCGCGGCTGGCGCCGCAGCGACTGGGAGGAGGCGTCCGAGCGGCTGCGCGGGCGTGGACTCCTGGACGGCGAGGGCGAGTTGACGGAGGCGGGTGTCGCACTGCGGGCGGATCTGGAGGACGCCACGGACCGGATGGACCAGGCCCCGTACGAGCATCTGGGCGAGGAGGGTGTGGCGCGGCTGACCGAGCTGGCGCGCGGATTCCTGTTCACGGCGGCCTCGGCGGGCGCATTCCCGGCCGATCTGATCGGCAAGGGCTGAGCCGCCGACCGGCCGACAAGTGGGGTGGTCGGGCGACACGGCGCCCGGCCACCCGGCACAATGCAGGCGAAGGGGCCCCGCCCCGGTAAGTACAGCCAGTACAGCCAGTACGAGAAGGCGAGTCGGTAGAACCGTGACGACGTCCATCGAAGGCAGGATCGCCGAGGAGCTCGGCGTACGCGAGCGGCAGGTGAAGGCGGCCGTCGAGCTGCTCGACGGCGGGTCGACCGTGCCGTTCATCGCGCGCTACCGCAAGGAAGCGACCGAGATGCTCGACGATGCGCAGCTGCGCACGCTCGAGGAGCGGCTGCGGTATCTGCGGGAGCTGGAGGACCGTCGTACGGCGATCCTCGACTCGGTACGCGAACAGGGCAAGCTGGACGAGGCGCTGGAGGCGCAGATCCGGGCCGCCGACACCAAGGCGCGCCTTGAGGACATCTATCTGCCGTTCA
This sequence comes from Streptomyces sp. NPDC037301, assembly GCF_055602785.1. Lineage (NCBI taxonomy): Bacteria > Bacillati > Actinomycetota > Actinomycetes > Kitasatosporales > Streptomycetaceae > Streptomyces > Streptomyces sp. NPDC037301. The sequence goes on along the minus strand of NZ_JBVJWD010000006.1, from coordinate 149,646 downwards.
AGCCCAAGCGGCGCACGAAGGCTCAGATCGCCAGGGAGGCGGGGCTCGAACCGCTCGCCGACGGCCTGCTCGGCGACCCGTCGGTGGAACCGCTCGCCGCCGCAGCCGCCTTCGTCGACGCCGACAAGGGCGTCGCGGACGGTGCGGCCGCGCTGGAGGGGGCCCGCGCCATCCTCACCGAGCGATTCTCGGAGGACGCCGATCTGATCGGTGAGCTCCGTGAGCGCATGTGGTCGCGCGGGCGGCTGGCCGCCAAGGTGCGGGACGGCAAGGAGGAGGCGGGGGCGAAGTTCGCCGACTACTTCGACTTCGCGGAGCCGTTCACCGCGCTGCCCTCGCACCGGGTGCTCGCGATGCTGCGGGGCGAGAAGGAGGACGTGCTCGACCTGGTCATGGAGCCGGAGGAGCCCTCCGAGACACCCGGCCCTTCGACGTACGAGAACATGGTCGCCCGGCGATTCGGGGTCGGCGACCGCGGCCGCCCCGGCGACAAGTGGCTCGGCGACACCGTGCGCTGGGCCTGGCGGACCCGGATCCTGGTGCACCTCGGTATCGATCTGCGGCTGCGGCTGCGTACGGCGGCGGAGGACGAGGCGGTACGCGTCTTCGCGTCGAACCTGCGCGATCTGCTGCTTGCCGCGCCGGCCGGGACTCGGGCCACACTGGGGCTCGACCCCGGTTTCCGCACGGGTGTGAAGGTCGCCGTCGTCGACGCGACCGGCAAGGTCGTCGCGACGGATGTCATCCACCCGCACGTCCCGGCGAACAAGTGGGACCAGTCGCTGGCCAAGCTGGAGCAGCTGGCGAAGGCCCACGCCGTCGACCTGATCGCGATCGGCAACGGTACGGCGTCCCGCGAGACCGACAAGCTCGCCGGAGAACTCATCGACAAGCACCCCGAGTTGAAGCTCACCAAGGTGATGGTGTCGGAGGCGGGCGCGTCGGTGTACTCGGCCTCGGCCTTCGCCTCGCAGGAGCTCCCCGACATGGACGTGTCGTTGCGCGGCGCCGTCTCGATCGCGCGGCGGCTGCAGGACCCCCTCGCGGAGCTGGTGAAGATCGACCCGAAGTCGATCGGTGTCGGCCAGTACCAGCACGACCTGTCCGAGGTGAAGCTGTCGCGCTCGCTGGACGCGGTCGTCGAGGACTGTGTGAACGGTGTCGGTGTCGACGTCAACACCGCGTCGGCGCCGCTGCTTTCACGGGTCTCGGGAATCGGCTCGGGGCTCGCCGAGAACATCGTCTCGCACCGTGATGCGAACGGGCCGTTCCGGTCACGCAAGGCGCTCAAGGACGTGGCGCGGCTGGGCCCGAAGGCGTACGAGCAGTGCGCGGGCTTCCTGCGCATCCGGGGCGACGATCCGCTGGACGCGTCGAGCGTGCACCCGGAGGCGTACCCGGTGGTCCGGACGATGGTGAAGCGGACAGGCAGTGACGTCGCCTCGCTGATCGGTAACACGAGTGTGCTGCGGTCACTGCGGGCCGACGACTTCGTGGACGAGAAATTCGGTCTGCCGACCGTTACCGACATCCTGAAGGAGCTGGAGAAGCCGGGGCGTGACCCGCGCCCCGCGTTCAAGACGGCCACCTTCAAGGAGGGCGTCGAGAAGATCGGTGATCTGGTGTCCGGGATGGTGCTGGAGGGCGTCGTGACCAATGTCGCGGCGTTCGGTGCGTTCGTGGACATCGGTGTGCATCAGGACGGCCTGGTGCATGTGTCGGCGATGTCGCGCACCTTCGTGAAGGACCCGCGGGACGTCGTGAAGCCTGGCGACATCGTGAAGGTCAAGGTCATGGATGTCGACATTCCGCGGAAGCGGATCTCGCTGACGCTGCGGCTGGACGACGAGGCGTCGGCAGGGGGCGCGTCCCAGGGCGGCGGGCCCAGGCGGGAGCGGGGCGAGCGAGGCGGCCAGGGTGGTGGCCAGGGTGGTGGCCAGGGTGGCCGGCCGCCGCGGCAGCGGCAGGTGCAGGGCGGTCAGGACCGTGACCGGCGCGGTGGCGGCGGCTCTGCCCGTCCGGCGCCGGCGCCGGTGAACAGCGCGATGGCGGATGCGTTGCGGCGGGCCGGGCTGGCAGATCCGAAGCAGGGCGGTAAGAGGGGCTGACGCGTCGGGGGTGGGTGGGGGCGGGGCGCGGTCCGCTGCGCTGGGCCCTCCCCTCCCCGCCTCTTCCCGGCAGTATCGATATGCGGCTCCGCCGCGTGGGGCTCCGCCCCGGACCTCGCTCCTCAAACGCCGGAGGGGCTCAAAAGATGTCCTCGAACGCCGGGCGGGCTGAAAATGCCTGCGGAGCCCCTCACTGCTCCTTCACCTTGCCGTCCATCACCTCGACGCGCCGCGTCGTCCGTACCGCTTCCAGCATTCGGCGGTCGTGCGTGACCAGCAGCAGCGTCCCCGTGTACGTCTCCAGCGCCGATTCCAGCTGCTCGATCGCGGGCAGATCGAGGTGGTTCGTCGGCTCGTCGAGGACGAGGAGGTTGACGCCCCTGCCCTGAAGCAGGGCGAGCGCCGCCCTCGTGCGTTCGCCCGGTGAGAGTGTCGTCGCGGGACGCATCACATGGTCCGCGCGCAGGCCGAACTTGGCGAGCAGCGTACGGACTTCAGCCGGTTCGGTGTCGGGGACGGCCACGCAGAACGCCTCCAGAAGCGACTCCGAGCCGTGGAACAGCTTGCGCGCCTGGTCGACCTCTCCGACCACCACTCCCGAGCCGAGCGTCGCATGCCCGGCATCCAGCGGGAGGCGGCCCAGAAGTGCGGCGAGGAGGGTGGACTTGCCCGCTCCGTTGGCACCGGTGATGGCGACCCGGTCCGCCCAGTCGATCTGCAGGGACGCCGGGCCGAAGCTGAAGTCGCCGCGTACGACCTGCGCTTCGCGGAGGGTTGCCACGACCGAGCCGGAGCGGGGTGCGGCGGCGATCTCCATCCGCAGTTCCCACTCCTTGCGCGGCTCGTCGACGACATCGAGCCGTTCGATCATGCGCTGGGTCTGCCTGGCCTTCGCGGCCTGCTTCTCGCTCGATTCGCTGCGGAACTTGCGGCCGACCTTGTCGTTGTCGGTGGCCTTGCGGCGAGCGTTCTTGACGCCCTTGTCCATCCAGCCGCGCTGCATCTGCGCGCGGCCTTCGAGGGCGGAGCGCTTGTCGGCGTACTCCTCGAAATCCTCACGGGCATGCCTGCGAGCCCGCTCGCGCTCCTCCAGGTAGGCCGCGTATCCGCCGCCGTACAGGTTGATCTGCTGCTGGGCCAGGTCCAGTTCGAGGACCTTGGTGACCGTACGCATCAGGAATTCGCGGTCGTGGCTGATGACGACCGTGCCTGCGCGCAGCCCGGAGACGTAGCGCTCCAGCCGCTCCAGGCCGTCCAGGTCGAGGTCGTTGGTGGGCTCGTCGAGCAGGAAGACGTCATAGCGGGAGAGCAGGAGGGAAGCCAGGCCCGCACGGGCTGCCTGGCCCCCGGAGAGTGCGGTCATCGGCAGGTCGAGGCCGACGGTCAGTCCGAGGTCGGCGGCGACCTCCTCGGCACGCTCGTCCAGGTCCGCCCCGCCGAGAGCCAGCCAGCGTTCCAGCGTCTCGGAGTACGCGTCGTCCGCGCCCGGCGCCCCGTCGACCAGGGCCTGCGTCGCCTCGTCCATCGCGGTCTGGGCGTCGGCGACGCCGGTGCGGCGGGCCAGGAACTCCCGCACGGTCTCCTGCGGACGCCGCTCCGGCTCCTGCGGGAGGTGGCCGACGGTGGCGGTGGGCGGGGAGAGCCGCAGCTCGCCCTCCTCCGGCCGGTCGAGTCCGGCGAGCAGCCGGAGCAGGGACGATTTACCGGCGCCGTTGACACCGACGAGACCGATCACATCACCGGGCGCGACGACGAGGTCGAGTCCGGCAAAGAGTGTGCGGTCGCCGTGTCCGGCGGCGAGGTCTTTGGCGACGAGAGTGGCAGTCATCAGGGTGTCGATCCTAATCGGCGGCCGGGCAGGGCGGAGCAGCCCGGCCGGTCACGGTTCGCAGAGCAGGAGCAGGTGCAGGTGCGGGCGCGGATGGTGGGGGCGGGAGACCGGACCGCCGAGCTGCTGGTCGGGCGGCGGGAGTCGTCAGTCGTCCTGCGGGCTCGGTGGGCCGGCGGGCCCCGGTTCCGGGCCCTGGTCCTCGTGCAGCCCGGTGGTGATCCGGCTGCCGCCCGGGCCGATCCGGATCTCGAAGTCGCCGGCATACTTCGCATGCCCTTCGATGACCGCTGATTCGACGGCTTCCACGCCGAACTCACGTCGTACGATCAGCGGGTCCTGACGCAGGTCCCGCATCAGCGCCACGCACATACCGATCATCACGAAGGTGAACGGCGCGGCCACCAGGATCGTCAGGTTCTGGAGTCCGGCGAGCGCGTCACCCTCGCCGTTGCCGATGAGCAGCATGATCGCCGCCACCGCTCCGGTGACCACGCCCCAGAAGACGACGATCCACTTGGCCGGTTCGAGGATGCCCTGCTGAGAGAGCGTGCCCATCACGATGGATGCGGCGTCCGCGCCCGAGACGAAGAAGATACCGACCAGGATCATGACCAGCAGGCTCATCGCCGTTGCGATCGGGAACTGCTGGAGCACTCCGAAGAGCTGGGCCTCCTGGGTGACGGCGGTGCCGAGCCTGCCGGCCTCCTGCAGGTTGATCGCCGTACCGCCGAAGATCGCGAACCAGACCAGGCTGACGGTGCTGGGCACCAGGATGACTCCGCCGATGAACTGGCGGATGGTGCGACCGCGGCTGATGCGGGCGATGAACATGCCCACGAAGGGCGTCCAGGAGATCCACCAAGCCCAGTAGAAGACGGTCCAGTTGCCGAGCCACTCGGCCACCTCGCCCTTGCCGGTCGCCTCGGTACGCCCGGCGAGCTGGGCCAGATTGCCGAAGTAGGCGGCGATCGAAGTGGGCAGCAGGTCGAGCACGATAATGGTGGGACCCGCGATGAAGACGAAGACGGCGAGGGTCAGGGCGAGCACCATATTGGTGTTGGAGAGCCACTGGATGCCCTTCTCCACGCCGGAGATCGCCGAGGCCACGAAGGCGACGGTCAGCGCCCCGATGATCAGCACCAGGAGTCCGGTGCCGGTCTTCTCCTTCCAGTGCAGCTCATGGAAACCGCTGCCGATCTGGAGGGCGCCTAGACCCAGTGATGCGGCGGAGCCGAAGAGGGTGGCGAAGATGGCGAGGATGTCGATCAGCCGGCCGAGACCACCATGGGCATGCCGGGAACCGATGAGCGGCTCGAAGACGGCGCTGATCGTCTGCCTTCTGCGGCGCCGGAAGGTGCTGTACGCGATGGCCAGGCCGACCACTGCGTAGATCGCCCAGGGGTGGAACGTCCAGTGGAACAGGGTGGTGGCCATTGCCGTCTGCATCGCCTCGGCGGCGTCGACGGGGTGGGTGCCGGGTGGCGGGCTGGTGAAGTGGGCGAGCGGCTCGCCAACTCCGTAGAACATCAGGCCGATGCCCATGCCGGCGCTGAACATCATGGCGACCCAGGACACGGTGTGGAATTCGGGCTCCTCCCCTTCCTGCCCGAGTGCGATCTTCCCGTAGCGGCTGATGGCGAGCCACAGGGCGAAGACCACGAAGCCGGACGCGGCGAGCATGAAGGCCCAACCACCATTGTGGATCAGAGCGTTGAGCATGGAGCTGGAGACGCCCTCCAGCGAGTCGGTGGCAGTGGCTCCCCAGACCACGAAGGCGAGAGTGAGGACGGCGGTGACCGAGAACACCACCTGGTCGGTCGTGGGGCTCCGGTCCCGGTTCGGGTCACCGGGGAGGTCCGCCGTCACCGGCAGATCCCCCCGGCCACCCGTTCTCTGTTCGTCCTGCGACACGAATGGCACCTTTCACGGAAGCTGTGATTTCACTCTCCGTAGGCAGTACCACACGTGGCGCTCATCTCATGGGATCAACAAGCGGTATCGGCTTGACCGTTTGTGAGGTGATATGTCGCCCGCTCGTCCAGGAGGAGCGGGATCAGATTCCGGGCCGGCTGCCGCAGCGGTACGTACGTTCCGTCACCGTCGGGCCGGGAGGTGACGCCGTGCAGGGCGAGTTCGTCCTTGATGTCGTCGAACTGGGCCTTGGTGAGCCGGTATCCGCACGGCGGGTCCTGAAGGACCTGACCGGCTTGGGGTGACTCGTTGTCGGCACCGCCGAGATAGATGGGACCGCGGTCCTTGAGACCCGCGGCGCGGGATGCGGCGGTGGCGGCCTCGATCCGGCCGCGCCGCTCGTCGGTGAAGGCGAACAGGCCGTCCAATGCGACTAGTTGCGAGTTCACGCGGCGTCGGCTGTTGAGTGCCGGGTCGGCCTTCTCGGCGTCGGTGAGCGCATCGACGCGGGATTCTATGAGCAGGCCGACGGCGTGCTTGATACCGGAGGTGTTGCGCAGGATGCGCTCCTGTCCGTCGCCCGCCGTCTGTTTGATCGGGTCGCCGGTGACCGGGTCGGTCCAGATGCCGTAGAGGCCGCTGCTGTAGCCGGCCTCCTTGGCGGTGGGGCGTACATACCCTTCGGCGAGGGTCTGCGATTCACCGTGCACCCGGTCGGAGGCGTTGAGGTTCCGGGGCCACAGGACGAAGAGGTCCTTGTCGTAGTACGGCGGGGTGGCCCCGTACTCGTGCAGGTCGTAGATCACATCGGGCTTCCGGTCGCGGATGACCGCCGCCATGGCACGGGCCTCGGCGGTCTGCAGCGCGATGTGGTCGCGATTGATGTCGACGCCGTCGGAGTTGCCGCGGGTGTTCGCGGCGCGCCCGTCGGGGTTGGCGGTGGGCACGACGAGGACATTGGTACGGGAGAGGAAGGCGCGGGTCGACCGGTCCTGGGCGTAGGCCAGATCGCGAATGGTCGTCAGACACGCTTCGCGGCCGGATGGTTCGTCGCCGTGCTGACTGCAGATCAGCAGCATCGTGCCGGCGGTGGGTCGGTGGTTGCCGATGCGCACGAGCTGGAGCGGGCGGCCCTGCTTCGTCGTGCCGATCCGGTCGACGGAGACCCTGTCGCTGCCCCGGTCGACTGCTGCCAGGAAGGACTGTTCCTCCGGCTGGCCGGTCCAGCGGGCCCCGTTGCTGATTTCGAAGCCGGTACGGGGCTGGGCGTGCGCGGCCTCGGCGGGCACGGTGACCAGGGGTACGGCCAGGACGGCCGCCGCGGCCGTCAGGACCAGGTTGCGGCGGACGGGCCGGCGGGCGGTCGGGATACGGGGTGTCATGAGCGGCTGCCTCCCGGGATGCGATGGGCGGGACGCGGCAGCGCCACGCCCTCGGAGTGGACTGCGCGGGGGGTGGCTGTCGCGGGTGCGGAACCCGCGGTGGCACGTACGAAGGCTCCGGCGCCGCCGACGAACGGCAGCTTCGCGGACGTACGGGCCAGGTCGAGGGTGAGCGTGGGCTTGGAGTCCGGCGGGTCGATGAGGTCCCGGTCGGTGCCGGCGACGATCAGGGCGAGGCGGTGTCCGGCCGGGACGACATGGTCGGTGGCCGCCAGGTCGATGGTGATCGTGTAGGCCCTGCCCGGGGTGAGGGGGCGGCCGTGTCCGGCGGAGGCGTAGGTGCCGAGGTCTGCCCAGCCGCGGCTGATGACGGTCCGGTCGACCGTGACTGTGTCGGCCCGGGTGTCCTTGAAGCAGGAGCTGTCCCCGGTCGTGCTCGCGCCCCAGCAGGTGCGGTCGTCGAGAGTGGTGATGCCTTCGCCGGACGATCCGTAGTCGCGGACGGTGTCGGGGCCGATGTCCACGAGGACCGCGGAGAGATGGGCGGTCGATGTGGTCGGGGTGGCGGTGACGGTCACCGTGGACGATCCGGAGAGCCGAAGGTCCCGGGTGAGCGGCGCGGTGCGGAATCCGGCCTTGGCGCCCGTGGTCCGGTCCAGGTCGGCGGCCCACTCCGTCTCGCTCTGCGCCGGATCGTCGGTGACCGTCTCGGTGGCGCCGGGGCGGGCGGGCTTCAGGGCGAGGGCGCCGACGCCGGGCGCGCTGCCGGAGCCGGGGCGCACGGTGGCGGTGTGCGTGGTACGGGGCGGCCAGACCTTGTCGGTGGACCACTGGTCGGGGTGACGTTCGATGTCGGCCATCGGTTCACGCTCGATGCCGTTGTCGTAACCGAGGAGGTAGTGGTCGAACCAGCGGTGCAGCGTGTCGACCCACTCGGCGCGCCGGTAGTCGAACGGGTCGACGTGTCCGGTCTGCGAGAGCCAGATCTTGCGCTCCACGCCCTGGTCCGCGAGGGCGTCCCACCAAGGGCCGAGGTGCTTGGTGCGGACGTTGAGGTCCTGCATGCCGTGTACGGCGAAGACGCTGGCCCGCACTTTGCGGGCGTCCTTCACGTAGTCGCGGTCGCTCCACAGCTTCGTCAGGTCACCGGTGCGCGGTGCCTCGTCGACGAGCTGCTGCTGGACGGCGGCGCAGCGCCCGCGCGCCTCGGGGCTCTCCACATAGTCGGAGAGCCAGTCGGGGCCGCTGTTGTAGAGAGGGGCGCCCTGGGCGAAGTAGTAGTCGTACCAGGACGAGATGGCGCTGATCGGCACGATGGTCCGCAGCCCGTCCACTCCGGTCGCCGCGACACCGTTGGCGATGGTGCCGTCATAGCTCTTGCCGATCATTCCGGTGCGGCCGTTGGACCAGCCGGCCGTGGCGTGGTCGCCGCCGGTACGCGTGGTGTAGCCGCGGGCGCGGCCGTTCAGCCAGTCGACGACGGCCTTGGCGGACTGCACATCGGAGCGGCCACCGACGTCGATACAGCCGTCGGAGCGATTGGTACCGGCCAGATCGACGGCGACGAAGGCGTAGCCGCGCGGCACGAAGTAGTTGTCGTAGTAGAGGGGGAACTGGACGGGCCGGCCGTCGGTGTCGTACGTCTTGAGCTGGCTCTCGTTGCCGCGGCCGCAGCAGGAGTAGTACGGGCTGGCATCCATGATCACGGGAATTTTCCGGCCCTGTCGGGCGGGTTCGCGCGGCCGGACGACGTCGACGGCGACGCGGTCGCTCTTCCCGTTTCCGTCGCCGTCCAGCCCGGTGTCGACCCAGACGGATTCGCGGACGGCGTTCTCGTACGAGTAGACGGGCCCGCTCTCCAGGGATCTGGATTGATGGGCGCTGTTCTCCGGGGGCCGTGCGGCGCCCTGTGCACCTGCCGGTGAGAGCAGGACGGTCATCAGGGCGGCGACGGCCGCCACCACCACCAGCGATCTGTACGTCAAGCGGGTACCCCGCGCACGTATCGGCATGGGCGGAAGGTACCCCGGTCAACTCCTGGGCAACAGGGGGCGATCATCGGTGAATATTACATGCCCATGACGTACCGCTACCGTGTGCCATGTCGGCCGGATGGCGATCGTGTGACAGCTGTGGCCATGGACACGACTGATGCAACAGTCGCTGAATAGTGTCGACGTGACGGTTCGAAAGATCATTCGCCCCGACGACTTGGAGCATTCGTGCACCGCAGATTCATCGTCCCTAGCGCACTCGCGGCCTCCCTGCTGCTGGCGATCCCGGCCTCGGCCGCCGAAGGCACCGCGGGCGCCCCGGGCATCGGCGACCCCTATTACCCGGCCAGTGGCAATGGCGGCTACGACGTTTCCCACTACGACCTGCGGCTGAAGTATCAGCCCGCGACCGACCTGCTGGAGGGCACGGCGACGATCCTCGCCACGACCACCCAGGAGCTCTCCCGTTTCGACCTCGACTTCGGGCTGGACGTCTCCGAGGTGCGGGTGAACGGCAAAAAGGCCGGTTACGCCAGGAGCGGCGACCAGGAACTGGAGATCACCCCGGCTGCACCCCTGGCGAAGGGCAAGGCCGTCTCGGTGGTCGTGCGGTACGCCGGGAAGCCGTCGGAGCTGAAGATCAACGGCTGGACCTCCTGGGCCCGTACCCCGGACGGCGCGGTGGCCGCGCAGGAGCCGGACTCGGCCGTGTGGTGGTTCCCCAGCAATGACCACCCGCTGGACAAGGCCACGTACGACATCTCCGTGTCCGTGCCCGACGGCACCCAGGCGATCAGCAACGGCGTGCTCCAGTCGCAGAGTTCGAAGCTCGGCTGGACCCGCTTCAACTGGCGTGCCGACAAGCCGCAGGCGACGTATCTGACGACGCTGGCGATCGGCAAGTTCGACATCACCACGGACACCACGTCGGACGGGCTGCCGGTCGTCAACGCGTACAGCAGGGACCTCGGCGCCAACGGCGGTGCGGCACGCGCCAGCATCGAGCGGACCACCGAGGTCGCCGAGTGGCTGACGGAGGTCTTCGGACCGTATCCCTTCGATGCGCTCGGCGGTTACTCCCCCAATGTGAAGAGCGGGTTCGCGCTGGAGACGCAGACCAGGCCCTTCTACAGCCCGAAGCAGTTCGCGAACGGTGCGAACGTCTCGGTCGTCGTCCATGAGCTGGCGCACCAGTGGTACGGCGACAGCGTGTCCGTCAAGGGCTGGAAGGACATCTGGATCAACGAGGGCTTTGCCCGCTACAGCCAGTGGCTGTGGTCGGAGAAGGAGGGCGAGGGCACCACGCAGGAGTTGGCCGACTACACCTACGCCCAGCATCCGGCGGACGACGCCTTCTGGACAGTGAAGCCGGGCGACCCGGGCCCCGACAACCAGTTCGACGCGGCCGTCTACGACCGGGGTGCGCTGGCGATCCAGGCGCTGCGCGACAAGGTGGGCGACGAGACGTTCTTCGAGCTGCTGAAGGGCTGGCCGGCCGAGCATGCCTACGGGAACGCGAGCGTGGGGGACTTTGTGACGTACGCGGAACGGGTCTCGGGCCGGCCGCTCGCCGACTTCTTCGACACCTGGCTGTACCAGCCGACGCGGCCTCAGGCCCCGGCGGCGGCCGCGGCGCGCTCCTTGCGCGCGAACGCGCAGCCCGCTAAGCCCGCTTCATGGAAGCAGATCGCGGCCACGAACACGATTCACGACCACCGCTGACGGTCCGCGGATCGGCTCCGGGCACCATCGCCCCGCCCTCCTCGGCGGGGCGACGGTGCCCGGCGGACGGCCGGGGCGGACGGTTAGGCTGATGGCGTCGGTGCTGTCCGGCCGACCCCGGCCGTATCCGGCCCGAATCCCGCGCGTACGAGGAGCGTCCCTTGCCCGGTCCGACCCCCGACTCCCCTCGCGATGTCCGCCCCACACTGGAAGCCGTGGCAGCCCTCGCCGGGGTCTCACGGGCGACGGCCTCCCGGGTGGTGAACGGCGGGGCGGGGGTGCGGCAGCCGCTCGTGGAACAGGTACGCAAGGCGGTCGACGAGCTCGGCTACGTTCCGAACCACGCCGCGCGGACCCTGGTCACCCGGCGCAACGGCGCGGTCGCCGTGATCATCGACGAGCCGGAGTTCCGGATCTTCTCCGACCCGTTCTTCTCCCAGCAGATCCGCGGCATCAGCCGTGAACTGAACGTGTACGACGCCCAGTTGGTACTGCTCCTGGTGGAGGGCAGCGGGGACTTCGACCGGGTCGCCCGCTATCTGGCCGGCGGCCATGTGGACGGCGCGCTGGCGTTCTCGCTGCACATGGACGACGAGCTCCCTTCCCTCATCCGCCGGTTCCGGGTGCCCACGGTCTACGGCGGCCGCCCCGGCCGGCCGGGTGCTGCGTCCGAACTGGCCGTTCCCTACGTCGACTGCGACAACCGGGGCGGCGCAGCCGAGGCCGTACGCCATCTCGTCTCCCTCGGCCGTCGGCGGATCGCGCACATCGCCGGACCGCGCGACCAGACATCGGCGCTCGACCGGATCGACGGCTACCGCGATGTGCTGCCCGAAGGCGATCCGGCACTGCTCGCGGAAGGCGACTTCACCGTCGAGGGCGGCGCACGGGCGATGACGCAACTCCTTGAGCACCACCCCGATCTGGACGCGGTCTTCGCCGCCAACGACCTGATGGCCTCGGGTGCCCTGCGGGTGCTGCGCGAGCGCGGCCGCAGGGTGCCGGAGGAGGTGGCCCTGGTCGGCTTCGACGACATGGCGCCGATAGCCGAGACCACCGAGCCCCCGCTGACGACGGTCCGTCAGGACATCGAGGGAATGGGCAGGTTGATGGTGCGGATGCTGATGCGGCGGCTGATCGGCGAGGGCGAGGGTGACGAGCTCGAATCGGTGATCACGCCGACCCAACTGGTACACCGGGCTTCCGCCTGAGCTTCCCGTCACCCCGGACGGCCTCGCGATGCGCCGCCCGCGCCCGGCGCGCGTACGGCAGATAGCGCAGCCGCTCGGGCAGCACGGGCACGACGCGCCGCACCACCCCGCAGAACCGCCGCAGCTTCCGCTCCTGCGCATCCGTCCACTCGAGCCCGATCGCCGCCCGTGCGTCCGGCGGCATCAGCCCGATGGTCACGAAACGGCGGAACCGGGCCAGCGGCGGGAACAGCACCGGCCACAGCGCCTTCAGCAGCAGCCGGGCCGGCAGCGGCCCACGGTCCGGCGGCGGTACGGGGCGGTCGGTGGCGATCAGGTCCTCGACGACGACGGTCAGCTCGATCTCGTCGGCCAGCACCTTTCGGAAGTACGGCCAGAATTCCTCGATCGTCTGCGGCATGTCCCGGTCGTGAATGCCGAGAATCCTGCCTACCTGCAGCCACTCCCGGTACAGGGCCCGTTCCTGCGCGTCGGTGAGCGGCCGGACGAGATAGCGCGCGGCGTGCTGGTAGACGGGGAAGCCCGTGGCGTGCACCCACGCATAGTTCGCGGGGGACAACGCATGGTAACGGCGCCCCCGGGTGTCGGTGCCCTGAATGGTGCGGTGCAGCTTGCGGAGCCTGCGGCCTTCCTCGGCGGCCGCCTCGCCCCCGTACACCCATAGCTGGAGCGATCGCAGCGACCTCTCGCCGCGCCCCCACGGGTCCGTACGGAAGACGGAGTGTTCGTCGACGCCCGCACCGACCGCCGGGTGGGCGACCTGGAGAGTGAGGGCGGCAGGCAGCATCAGGAGGGCGCGGATGTCGCCGGAGAGGCTCCAGAGCACGCCGTCGGGTGGCGGCGGGGCGGCGGTGCCACCTCTGGCTGCTTCGGTGTTCATGCGGTGCTCCCGACGGTCGGCGGGGCGTGCGGCTCGGCGCCCGACCCTTGTGCGATCCAGTATGCGATCGCTTCCGGGCCGGTGCGCACGGGCCCCCGGGGTGCCTTCTTCGGCGCTTGCGCGTCGACGGTGTCGACGCAACTGATGAAACAAGTCGATAGTATTTGTATCTTTGACTCCTTGGATGCGACGAACCGTCACACTTCTTTGAAATCAAGGAAGTTGAGCAAAAGAGTCGAGCTGCTGCGGACTCCTGACGTCCCGCTCCCGACGGACCTTGTCCGCCGGGTCGCGCAGAAAGATCCCTTCCACTGGGATGACCAGCCTGTGATCATTCGGCGGATCTTGCCGCAGCTCGTCGTGGTGCTCACCGAGGGCATGGCCGAGCCCGATCTCATGGCCCGTGGACTGGCCGCGGCAGGCTGGTCGCGGTGGCCCGGCGAGCAGGCCGGGGCAGTGGCCGGTTTCCTGGAGGCATGGTGGACGCAGACCCTGCGGGCGGAGTCGCCGCCCATCGCCGCGTGTGTGGTGTTCGAGAGCTGCGTGACCGCGAGCTCCTCGGTCACCCCGTGGCTCGCCCGCTGGGAGGCGGAGCGGAGCCCGGTCGCCCGCCGTCACCTGGCTGACAGCGTCGGTTGGTGGCGGGAGGAGTTGACGTCTCGGTGAGATGGGCGGCGAAGCCCTTCCAACGGATGATGTGCCCGTGCCGCACGTAGCGCGCCGTGGTGTCGTAGGGAGAGACGATTGCCGAGGCGGAGGGCGGCAGCCCGTTGTCGTCGGCGGTGCGCCAGCTCAGGCGGCCTGCCGCGTCGCGGTGGTAGTTCTGCACCACGATCTGCCGCAGGGCCTCGGCTTGTGGGCCGGGCCGGTAGCTGGCCACGTCCCGGTGGAGCCGCTCCAGCAGTCGGCAGGCGTCGTCGCCGGCTGCGAGGATCCTGGTCTTGGGCCGGGTGGGGTTCTTGCCCAGGCGGACCGGACGGCCGTAGCGGCGCCCCCAGTCCTCGTCTACCAGGCCGACCAGCAGATGCCCGGCCGTGCGGGCCACTTCTTCAAGCGCGGCACGGACCGCCTCGGTGACCAGTTCGAGCCGGGTCAGGTCGCGCACCGCGGCCAGGACGTGGGTGGAGTCGGTGCGCTGGGTGGTGCGCTCGCGTACGACGCCGGCCTCCTTCAGGCGGGCGAGCGCCAGATCCAGGAGACGGTCGGCACGGTCGTCCTGGGCGAGGCGCTCGCGGAAGTCGGCCAGCACGCTGTGGTGGAAGCCGGGATCGTCCAGGTCCATGGCCAGGGCGTACTTGAAATCGATCCGGCAGCGGACCGCTTCGGCTGCCTGCCGGTCCGACAGGCCAAGCAGGAACTGCAGCACGCAGACGGTGGCCAGTTGGGCGGGCGAGAGCCCGGGACGCCCGTCGCGCGGATACCAGCCCGCGAAGTCCTCGTCGCTCCACAGCCCGTCCAGCCGGTCTCTGACCCACATCGCCGTCGTACCGGCCGGATTGCTCGCCCGTGCGATCTGCGCGGTCAAAGACGGGACCTGCTCACCCGAACGGGGACGGAGCGACAACGGACACTTCGGCAGCTGTATCGGCCTACGAAACAGCCACGAGCATGCCTGCCGATCACGCTCGCGCACCGGGAAACACCAAGATCCCCGACAGAGTCAAGCTAGTCGAAGTCGTACACCGTCACCGCTATTCCCCGGCTCAGCAGCCGCTTCTCTATCAGCGGCTCGATCCGGGACCACTTTCCGCCCGCCAACCCGCAGCCGATCCGCGGCATATGGACCGAAGCCCCCAGCTCGACGGCCCGGTCGGCCACGGCCCCCAACGCCGTGTCGATCGCCTCGTAGCGCACGGGTACCGTTCCTAGCCAGTGTGCATGAGTGAGTCCTGGACCCACCGATGTGTACTGGGCGCATCCCGAACGGTGTTGGATGCACTCGGTCCCCGCTTTCGCGTCCCGCTCGGCGGCACGCCTCCAGGGGCGTGATCCGTTGCGGGTGGGCGGATTCCCTCACGCCCCCGTGCACCTGGCCCGGCCTGGGCGGTCCGATGCCCCGCACGATCACTCCGGTCGTGTGGGGGCGGTGCCGTCCGACGCCGTACCGGATGCCCGAGGGCGCGTCGTCCGATCGCGATACCGGCGGCATCATGACGGGACATCTTTCGCTTGGGGGTGGCCAGCGGTTTCTGCCAGTGCTGGGCACCCCACATCGAGGTGTAGGCGGGGTCGACCGCAACAATGCTCAGGCCCTGTTCGGCAGCCATGGAGACCAGCCGGGCCTTGAGCTTGCCGGTCGGGATGCCGGAGATCAGCTGCCTGAACCGTTTCCTGCGGCCGTGTTTCTCGCGGGTCTTCTCGGCGGTGAAGTCGAGGTCCTCGATGCCGATCGCAGCGACACCGGCCTGCTTGGCCCAGTTGATCAGACGGGTCAGGGCGTGGCGGATCTGTGCGTCGCGGTGATCGGTGGTGCCGGAGAGGTCGTAGGGGAAGCGGTGCGGGTCGCCGATGGGGTTGCCGTGCGTGTCGAGGTGGTAGGCGGCGAAGTGGTCGGCGTTGGTGTCGACGCCGATCATGCCCCGGCCGCGGGCAGTCTCCAGCGGGATGGTCTGTACGACGGGGCGTTGCCAGGATGCGGTGAGGTACCAGCGGCCACGGTTCACGTCGAGGTGGATGCGGTAGGCGACGGCCTGGTTCGCTTCGGTGCGGTCGGCCCACTCCTGGCCCCGGTGCGCGAAGCCGATACGGGTGGTGAGGGTGTACCGGCCGTGCCGGGCGTTGGCCAGGTGTGCGAGCGGGGCAGGCAGTTTGATGCTGACCTCGCCGTCCGGGGTGACGCGGATGGTCTCGTTCCCGAACCGTTTCCCGGACTCGCCGTCGGCGGCGATGAACCAGCGTTCCGCTTCCCAGCGTTCCCGCCACTGCTCTTCGGTGAGGTGGGCGTCGGCGAGGTGGTGGCGGGTGTTGAGGAGGCGTTTGCCGCCGCGTACCACCCGGACGCGTCCGGCCTGCCGGTCACGGACCGCGGCAGCATGCCGCGCTTCCAGCGTCGCGAGGCGGCGAGACTTGTGGAACCACTCACCCTGGGAGCGGTAGCCACCGGCTGCCCGCTTGGTGCCCCTCGCGCCGATCGGGAGGGACAGGCGGTACCGCAGTGTCCTGATCCCGGCTTCCAGATTCTGGATGTGCGCCGCCTGACAGCGCCGGGCGAGCGCCCACTGATCGTGTGTGGTTTTGGTGATCGCACCGGCGATCCGCGACGACGGCACCCCGGTCAGGTCCCGCTTACGCGAAGCCCAGGTCTCCGCGCCGTGCTCCAGACCATCCGCACAACGGGCCCTGAGGTCACGGGAAGCCAGACGCCCCTGATGCTCACCGACCGCACGCAAAACCTTCTCGTCCTGGGGCGTGAGGTGCTTGAGACGGTCCCGGACCGCCACCCCGCACGGCCCGGGCACCACGAACGGTGCCGTCAACTCCCGCACACCACCCACCACGTCACCCCCTCCCCAAAACTGGAAACCTGCCACCCGCCCAACGAGCACCAGCCGCCAAGGTCACCCATTCGGCCCCAGAACTACCTCCCGCCCCGCGAACCCGCCGACAGGACCCACTCACGCTCACTAAAACTCGCTTCGACGCAGCAAATCGACAGCAGCTCACAACCCCCTTGCTGCCCGTGCGCATCCCCCGCTGGCCCACCATGTTCGCCACCCAGAGGTACGGACTCACCTGGACGAACTGCGTCGCCCCCAGGGCGAAGTCGTTGCCCGCGCGCTCCCGGTGCCAGTGGCGGTAGGCCGTCTCCGGTTCGGGCCAGCGGCGCGAGACGGCCAGGACGAAGCCCTTGCCCCAGCCGCCCAGGTCGTTGCAGACATGCGCGATCAGCTTGACGCCCTTGCCCTGCGGGGCGGTGGCGTCTCCCCCTACATACGTGGTCCCTGACATGACACCAGCGTAGGAGCCACCACTGACAAGTGCCCCGGGCCCGGTCAGTCCCGGCCGCCCTCCCCGTACAGCGCGTCGATCAACGCGCCGTACTTGTCGCGGATCACCCGTCGGCGCAGTTTCAGCGAGGGGGTCAGTTCGCCTGTCTCGGGGCTCCATTCCTCCGAGAGCAGCCGGTAGCGCTTGATCTGTTCCGTGCTGTTGAGCCGGGCATTGGCCGCCTCGACCGCTCGGGCGATCTCCTCCCGTACGGCCGGATGGCCGGCCTGCGCGGACGGGTCGGCGTCGATGCCGTGGGCCGCCGCCCAGGCAGGCGCCGTTTCGGAGTCCAGGACCAACAGCGCGACCAGGTAGGAGCGGCCGTCGCCGTGGACGAGGGCCTGGCCGATCAGGGGATGTTCCTTGAGGGTGTTCTCGACCAGGGCCGGCGAGACGTTCTTGCCCGTCGAGGTGACGATCATTTCCTTCTTGCGGTCCTTGAGCCAGAGATAGCCGTCCTCGTCGATCCGGCCGATGTCCCCGGTCGCGAACCAGCCGTTCTTGTCGCGGGCGTCGTCCACCGTCCCGTCGGCACGCAGATAGCCCGTGAAGACCGTCTGCCCGCGCACCAGGATCTCGCCGTCCTGCGCGATCTTCAGTTCCAGGCCTTCCAGGGGCCGCCCCACCGAGCCGAGCCGGAAGGCGGACGGGCTGTTGCAGGTGCAGACCCCGACCGTCTCGGTCAGCCCCCACGCATCCATGATCACGATGCCGAAGCCGGTCCAGAAGCGGACCACGTCGAGTGGCATCGGTGCGGATGCGCTCGCCGCCCACGCCAGCCGGTCCAATCCGGCCGGCGCCAGCAGCGGGTCCAGGATCGTGGACTTGGCATGCTGGTATGCGGCTTCGAGCGCCGCCGGTGGTTGTTCGCCGCGCTCCCGGTACGCAACATGTTGCCGGGCCGTCCCGCCCGCCGCGTCGATCGCCGCACGCTGCTCCTGCGGCAGGGCGGAGAGGGCGGCCTGCACGGAGGCTGCGAGCTTCTCCCAGACTCTCGGTACGCCGAAGAACTGGGCCGGGTGCAGGGCTCGTGCCGTGGCCGCGACGGCTGCCGGGTCGGCGCAGAGGTGGACGTGCGAGGCGCGGAAGACCGGCAGATAGATGCCGAGCACCCGCTCCGCGATGTGGGCGAAGGGCAGGTAGCAGATGTGCTCGACGTGGTCGGGGAGCTCGACGACCCGGTCCAGTGCGAGGGCATTGAGGACCACGCTGCGGTGGGTGACCGGGACCGCCTTGGGATCGCCGGTCGTGCCGGACGTGTAGACGACGGTGAGCAGGTCGTCAGCGCGGGACTCCCGCCAGGCCTTCTCGAACACGTCGGGCCGGTGCAGCCGGGCGCCCGTGGCCAGCAGTGATCCATACGCACGGTGGGGTCCGGCCTCGGCCGCCTCCACGACGACCAGCTTCTCCAGCCGTACGGTGTCCTCCGCGAGCAGCGGCTCCCAGCGCTCCAGTTCGCGGCTGCCCTCGACGATCGCGAACCGGGCGCGGCTGTGCCGGGCGATGTGTGCGATCTGTTCGGGGGCCGCGGTGCCGTACACGCTGACGGGGACTGCCCCCAGGTGGGTGAGGGCCAGGTCGGACAGCCAGTGTTCGGGCCGGTTGCCCATCATCATGAGGACCTGTTCGCCGCGCTCCACACCGAGTGCGCTGTACCCGGTGGCGAGTACGGCGGTCCTGCGCCGTACCTCCTGCCAGGTGAGGGTCGTCCATTCCGTTCCGTCGCCGCCGGCCCGCCAGGAGAGCGCCGGACGGTCGCCGTGGTCCTCGGCGTTGCGCAGGAGCAGAGCGGGCAGGGTGAGTTGCCCGGGTTCCGCGGGGAGTCGCAGGATCGTGGTCACGGCCGCCTCCTGTCACCATCGGCCGGACCGTGCGGGTCCGTTCCGGAGTGGGACTGCGCTTGGATGCTGCCGGACACTTTCACAACAGTGGTGAGACAGCAATACTGTTGAACCTGATTGGTGCAGACGCAGCAGTTCGCCGCTGGGTCGGAACGCGAGGAGCAGACATGGCGACCGGGACCGAGGACCCGACGCTCACCGTCGACGAGCTGGCGGCACGCGCCGGTGTCACCGTACGCACCGTGCGTTTCTACAGCACTCGGGGTCTGCTGCCGCCTCCGGTGATCGGGCCGCGTCGCGTCGGGCACTACGGGCATGAGCATCTGTCCCGGCTCGCACTCATCGAGGAGCTCCAGCACCAGGGCATGACGCTGGCCGCGATCGAACGCTATCTGGAGCAGCTGCCACCGGATCTGAGCGCACACGATCTGGCGATCCACCGGGCGCTGGTGGCGTCCTGGGCGCCGGATTCGGCGGAAGATGCGACGCGGGCGGAGCTGGAGCGGCGTGCGGGGCGGGCGCTGACCGAACAGGACATAGCACGGTTGGCAGCCATGGGGGTGCTGGAGCGTGCGGAGCCGGCCGACGGCAGCTACCGGGTGGACCCGGGGCTGCTGCGGCTCGGGGTCGAGCTGCTCGGTGTACCGATCGCGCACGAGACGATTCTGGCCGCGCGCACGGTCCTGCTGGAGCACTCCCGGTCCGCCGCGCAGGAGCTGACCCGGCTGTTCCGGGACGAGGTGTGGAATCCGTACCGGGAGCGGGAGTCGGACCCGGAGCATGTGGCGGCGATGAAGTCGCTGTCGGCCCACATGCAGCCGATGGTGCTCCAGGCGCTGGTGACCGCGTTCCAGCGGTCGCTGAAGGAAGAGCTGCGGGCCGCGTTCACTGCGGAGTGAACGCGGCCCGGGGTGCTGCTGTCAGTCGTGGAAGGTCTCGCCCTTCTCGGCCTTCTCCAGGAGCAGCGCGGGCGGCAGGAAGCGGTCACCGTACTTCTCGGCAAGCTCCCGGGCGCGTGCCACGAAGCCGGGCAGGCCGCCCTCGTAGCCGTTGATGTACTGGAGAACGCCACCGGTCCACGGCGGGAAGCCGATGCCCATGATGGAGCCGATGTTGGCGTCGGCGACGGAGATGAGGACGTTCTCCTCCAGGCAGCGGACGCTGTCCAGTGCCTCGGAGAACAGCATCCGCTCCTTCATGTCGACGAAGGGGATGCCGGTGTCGGGCCTCGTGAAGTGCTCACGCAGCCCGGGCCACAAGCGGGTGCGCTTGCCGGCCTCGTCGTACTCGTAGAAGCCCGCGCCGCCGCTGCGTCCCGGGCGGTCGAACTCGTCGACCATCCGGTCGATGACCGCGTCCGCCGGGTGTCCGGCCCAGGTGTCACCGGCCTCCTCGACGGCCCGCCTGGTCTCGTTGCGGATCTTGCGGGGCAGGGTGAGGGTCAGCTCGTCCATCAGGGAGAGCACCTTGGCCGGGTAGCCGGACTGTGCTGCGGCCTGCTCGATCGATGCGGGCTCGACGCCCTCGCCGACCATGGCGACGCCCTCGTTGATGAACTGGCCGATGACGCGCGAGGTGAAGAAACCCCGGGAGTCGTTGACGACGATCGGCGTCTTCTTGATCCGGCGGACCAGGTCGAAGGCGCGGGCCAGGGCCTCGTCGCCGGTCTGCTCACCCTTGATGATCTCGACCGGCGGCATCTTGTCCACGGGCGAGAAGAAGTGCAGCCCGATGAAGTCGGCGGGGCGCGAGACGCCCTCGGCGAGGACGGTGATGGGCAGGGTCGAGGTGTTGGAGCAGAGCAGGGCGTCCGGCTCGATGATGTCCTGGATCTCCTGGAACACCTTGTGCTTGAGCGCGGTGTCCTCGAAGACCGCCTCGATGACGGCGTCGCAGCCCGCCAGATCGGCCGGGTCGCCGGTCGGGGTGATGCGGGCCAGCAGTTCGTCGCGCTTGGCCTCGGTGGTACGGCCCCGGGAGAGCGCCTTGTTGAGGAGCTTCTCGCTGTACGCCTTGCCCTTGGCGGCGGCCTCCGCGGAGATGTCCTTGAGGACGACGTCGATGCCCGCGCGGGCGCAGGAGTACGCGATGCCCGCGCCCATCATCCCGGCGCCGAGGACGGCGACCTTGCGGACCTGGCGTTCCTCGATGCCCTTGGGGCGGCTGGCCCCGGAGTTGACGGCCTGGAGGTCGAAGAAGAACGCCTGGATCATGTTCTTCGAGATCTGGCCGGTGACCAGCTCGGTGAAGTAGCGGGCCTCGATGGTCAGCGCGGTCTCGAAATCGACCTGCGAGCCCTCGACGGCGGCGGCCAGGATGTTGCGGGGTGCGGGCATCGGGGCGCCCGCGATCTGCTTCTTCAGGTTGGCCGGGAAGGCGGGCAGATTCGCGGCGAACTTCGGGTTGGAGGGGGTGCCGCCGGGGATCTTGTAACCCTTGACGTCCCAGGGCTGCTGGGATTCGGGGTGGGCGTCGATGAAGGCGCGCGCCTTGTCGAGCATCTCCTCACGGGTGGCGGCGACCTCGTGGACCAGGCCGTTCTCCAGGGCGCGCTGCGGGGTGTACTGGGTGCCCTGGAGGAGGACCTTCAGCAGTGCGTCGGCGATGCCCATGAGGCGTACGGTGCGGGTGACACCGCCGCCCGCGGGCAGCAGGCCGAGGGTGACCTCGGGCAGGCCGATCCGGGAGCCGGGCGCGTCGAGGGCGACGCGGTGGTGCGAGGCGAGCGCGATCTCGTAACCGCCGCCGAGCGCCGCGCCGTTGATGGCGGCGACGACGGGGATGCCGAGGGTCTCGATGCGGCGCAGCGAGTTCTTGATGGCGGTGCCGGTGTCGAAGGCCTGCTGGGCGTTCTCGGGACCGACCTTGATCATGTCCTTGAGGTCGCCGCCCGCGAAGAAGGTCTTCTTGGCGGAGGTGTAGACGATGCCGCGGATGGAGTCCTTCTCGGCCTCGGCACGGTCGGCGATGGCCGCGATGGAGTCCTTGAAGGCCTGGTTCATCGTGTTGGCGGACTGGTTCGGGTCGTCGAGTACGAGGGTGACGACGCCGGTCTCGTCCTGTTCCCAGCGGATGGTCGTGCTCTCGGTCATTGCTTTTCTTCTCCGTAAGCAGGGGTGGCCGGGGACGGTCAGAGACGCTCGATGACGGTGGCGATGCCCATGCCGCCGCCGACGCAGAGGGTGGCGAGGCCGTATCGCTTCTCGCGCCGTTCCAGTTCGTCGATGAGGGTGCCGAGGATCATCGCGCCGGTGGCGCCGAGCGGGTGGCCGAGCGCGATCGCGCCGCCGTTGACGTTGATCTTGTCGAGGGAGAGCCCCATGTCCCTGGCGAAGCGCAGCACGACGCCGGCGAATGCCTCGTTGATCTCGACGAGGTCGATGTCGTCGATGGTCAGCCCGGCCTTGGCGAGGGCCTTGCGGGTGGCGGGCGCGGGGCCGGTCAGCATGATGGTGGGCTCGGAGCCGGAGACGGCGGCGGAGACGATCCGGGCGCGCGGCGTGAGCCCGTACCGCTCACCGATCTCCTTGTTGCCGATCGCGACGAGCGCGGCGCCGTCGACGATGCCGGAGGAGTTGCCCGCGTGGTGGACGTGGTCGATCTTCTCGACCCAGTGGTACTTCTGCAGCGCGACCGCGTCGAAGCCGCCCATCTCACCGATCGCGGCGAAGGACGGCTTGAGCGCGGCGAGCGAGTCGGCGGTGGTGCCCGGCCGCATGTGCTCGTCGTGGTCGAGGACGACGAGGCCGTTGCGGTCCTTGACGGGGACGACGGAGCGCGCGAAGCGGCCGTCCTTCCACGCTTCGGCGGCGCGCTCCTGGGAGAGCGCGGCGAACTCGTCGACGTCACGGCGGGAGAAGCCCTCGATGGTGGCGATGAGGTCGGCGCCGACGCCCTGCGGGGCGAAGCCGGTGTCGAAGTTGGTCATCGGGTCCATCGCCCAGGCACCGCCGTCGGAGCCCATCGGTACGCGGGACATCGACTCGACGCCGCCCGCGAGGATCAGGTCCTCCCAGCCCGAACGGATCTTGGCGGCGGCCAGGTTGACGGCCTCCAGCCCCGAGGCGCAGAAGCGGTTCTCCTGGACGCCCGCGACGGAGTCCGGGAGGCCGGCCGCGATGGCGGCGATCCGTGCGATGTCGGAGCCCTGGTCGCCGAGCGGGCTGACCACGCCGAGGACGATGTCGTCGATGGCTGCCGGGTCCAGGCCGGGGAAGCGGCTGCGGATTTCGTGGATGAGGCCGACGACGAGGTCGATCGGCTTGGTGCCGTGCAGGGCGCCATTGGCCTTGCCGCGGCCGCGCGGGGTGCGGATCGCGTCGTAGACAAACGCTTCGGTACTCAAGACAGCAGCCTTTCGAGGGTGGTTGTGCGTCAGGGGTCAGGCGAGCAGCGAGCGGCCGATGATCTCCTTCATGATCTCGGTCGTGCCTCCGTAGATGGTCTGGATACGGCCGTCGGTAAACGCCCTTGCGACCGGAAATTCCGTCATGTAGCCGTAACCGCCGTGGAGTTGGAGGCACCGGTCGGCGACGCGCTTCTGCAGCTCGGTGGCCCACCATTTGGCCATCGAGGCGTGTACGGCGTCGAGCCCACCGTCGGAGTGCTCGACGATGCACCGGTCGATGAAGGTGCGGGTGACGGTGCACTCGGTGGCCATCTCGGCGATCTCGAACCGGATGTGCTGGAGCTTGGAGAGCGGCCGTCCGAAGGCCTCGCGCTCCTTGACGTACTGCGTGGTGATCTCCAGCAGATGTTCGGCGGCGGCGATTCCGGCGACCGCTATGCCGATGCGCTCCTGCGCCAGGTTGGTCATCAGATGGATGAAGGCGCCGTCCCGCTCACCGAGCAGATTCTCCTTGGGGACACGGACGTCGTTGAAGAACAACTCGGCGGTGTCCTGGGACTTCTGGCCGATCTTGTCGAGGTTGCGTCCCCGCTCGAAGCCCTCCGCGCCGCGTTCGACGACGATCAGCGAGAGCCCCTTCGCACCGCCCTGAGGAGTTGTCTTCGCCACGACGACCACCAGGTCGGCGAGGATGCCGTTGGAGATGAATGTCTTGGAGCCGTTGAGCAGCCAGTGGTCGCCCTTGTCCTCGGCGGTGGTGCGGATTCCCTGGAGGTCGGAGCCCGCGCCGGGTTCGGTCATGGCGATGGCGGTGATGATCTCGCCGCTGCAGAAGCCGGGCAGCCAGCGCCGCTTCTGCTCGTCGGTGCCGAGGCCGGTGAGGTAGGGGCCGATGATGTCGTTGTGCAGCCCGAGTGCGAGTCCGGGGGCGCCGGCCCGGGTGAACTCCTCGGCGAGGACGGCGCTGTAGCGGTAGTCGGTGTTGCCGCCGCCCCCGTACTCCTCGGGTACGGCGAGGCCGAGCAGTCCCTGCCGGCCGGCCGCGAGCCAGGCCTCGCGCGAGACGATGCCGTCCTTCTCCCACTGCTCGTAGTGCGGAAGGACTTCCTTGGTCAGGAAGGTCCGGACGGTCTCGCGGAACGCGTCGTGCTCCTCGGTGAAGATCTGCCGCTGCACTGCGAGCCTCCTAGAGCCAGTTCTTGACGGTGGAGATCAGCCGGGCCGGTTCGGGGCCGACGGGGGTGACGTTGAGCATCGTCACGCCGGCCTCGCGGAAGGCCTCGATGCGGTCGCGTACGTAACCCTCGGGACCGCAGAGCGACATGAGCTCGCAGAATTCGTCCGGGACGGCGGCCTCGGCCTCCTTCTTCTTCCCGGAGAGGTAGAGCTCCTGGATGAGTGCGGCTTCCTTCTCGTATCCGTAGGCGACGGCCAGGTCGTTGTAGAAGTTCTTGCCCCTGGCGCCCATGCCGCCGACGTACAGCGCGATCTGCGGGCGTGCCAGATCCCGGAGCGCGGCGGCGTCGTCGCCGATGGCGAGGAGTCCGCCCGCGACGGTCCGGAGGGGGCCTCGTGCCGGGTCGCGTTTCGCCGCGCCTTCGGCGAGAGCCGTGCCCCACACCTGCCGGGCCTTCTCCGGGATGTAGAGCGTCGGCAGCCAGCCGTCGGCGATCTCGGCGGTCAGCCGGACATTGGCGGGGCCCAGGGAGGCGATGTAGAGCGGGATCTCCTCGCGCACCGGCCGGGTGAGGATCTTCAGCGGCTTGCCGAGCCGGCCGCCCTTCTCCTTCGGCAGCGGCATGTCGGTGATGCCGTGGTGATCGATGATCTCGCGGCGCCAGATCCGGCGGCAGAGTTCGACGGTCTCGCGGGTCCGGCCGAGCGGCTTGTCGTACGCCTTGCCGTGCCATCCCTCCACGACCTGCGGCCCGGACGCGCCGAGCCCGAGCAGTGCCCGGCCGCCGGAGATCGCGTCGAGTCCCGCACCGGTCTGGGCGATGAGGGCGGGGGTGCGGGAGTAGACGTTGAGGATGGCCGCACCGATCTTCATGCGTTCGGTACGGGCGGCCAGATAGCCCATGATCGTGGGCGAGTCGAAGCCGTACGCCTCCGCGACCCAGACGGCGTCGAGTCCGGCGGGCTCCAGCGCGGCGACCTGGTCACAGGCTTCGCGCGGGTCGCCCGCGTAGTTCAGCGGCAGGGAGAGTTCCATCAGTCGGTGGTGTCCTTCCGGATCCTCGTGATGCTGGGTACGTCCCAGTCGGCGGCGACGGCCTCGGTGTCCGTGCCGGGCCGCGCGGGCCCGCTGCGTACGGATGCGGGGGTGGCGGAGAAGCGGGGTGCGGGGGCGGGCTGGGTGAGTCCGCCGTGCTCGACGAAGGTGGAGCGGGCGGCGATGTGCGGATGGCGGGGCGCCTCACGGAGCGAGAGGACGGGGGCGACGCAGGCGTCCGTGCCCTCGAACACCTCGGTCCACTCCGCGCGCGTACGGGTCCTGAACCGGCCGGCGACGAGCGTGCGCAGCTCCTCCCAGCGGGCGATGTCCGCCCGGTCCGGGGCTTCGTCCTCGATACCGAGGAGCTTGCTGAACTCGTCGTAGAACCGCTGCTCCAGCGGGCCCACCGCCATGTACTGGCCGTCGGCGGTCTCGTAAGAACCGTAGAACGGACAGCCGCCGTCCAGGAGGTTGGAGCCGCGCCGGTCCTGCCAGCCGCCGGCCGCCAGCATCCCGTGGACCATCGTGGCGAGATGGGCGGCTCCGTCGACGATCGCCGCGTCCACGACCTGGCCCGTGCCGCCGGGCGTCCGGGCGTGCTGGAGGGCGGCGAGGACGCCGACGACGAGGTAGAGCGAGCCGCCCGCGTAGTCGCCGACCAGATTGACTGGGACGGTCGGCGGCTCACCGGCCTTGCCGATCATGGAGAGGGTGCCGGTGAGGGCGATGTAGGCGATGTCGTGCCCGGCTCGTTCGGCGAGCGGCCCATCCTGGCCCCAGCCGGTCATCCGTCCGTAGACGAGCTGCGGATTACGGGCCAGCGCGGCGGCCGGCCCGACACCGAGGCGTTCGGCGACGCCCGGCCGGTAGCCCTCGATGAGGATGTCGGCGCGCTCGATCAGATCGAGCACCTTGGCGGCCCCGTCCTCGGCCTTGAGGTCGACGAGCACGGAGCGTTTGTTGCGGTTGGTGAGGTCGTACGCGGGGTCGATGCCGAGCCCCGGGCCACCGGGCCGGTCGACCCTGACGACATCGGCGCCGAGGTCGGCCAGGAGCATCGCGGCGAACGGGCCGGGGCCGATGCCTGCCAGCTCGATTACGCGCACGCCTGCCAGCGGGCCGTGCTCTGTCGTTGCCATCAAACCCCCAGCGGTGTGACACAACTGATGTAACAGCGATGATGCTAAGAACGCACCGCGCTCCGCACAACCCTTTGGGCCGAGCAAGCGCTTAGTTCATTCCCCTGGATCCTCCCCCACGATCGCCGCCCGGCCGCACACCGCCACGAGCCCCTCCGCTAACCTCTGCCTGCCACATCGGCGCCGGCCCCTGCGGAGGCACTCGTGAACAGGCAGAACGGGGCAAAACGCCCCTACGACGTAGTCCTCTTCGGCGCCACCGGCTTCGTGGGCGCCCTCACCGCCGAATATCTCGCCGCCCACGCACCCGCCGGCTGCCACTGGGCCGCAGCCGGACGCAGTCGGGCCAAATTGGAGCAACTACGCGAACGCCTCACCGCGATCGACCCGCGCTGCGCGGATCTCCCGCTGCTGCACGCAGACGCCGACGACGAGCACTCGCTGCGCGAACTCGCCGAATCCGCCCATGTGGTGGCCACGACGGTCGGCCCCTACGTCTGGTACGGCGAGCAGCTGGTCGCGGCCTGTGCCGACGCCGGGACGGACTATGCGGACCTCACCGGCGAGGCGGAGTTCGTGGACCGGATGTATCTGGAGCATGACGCGCGGGCCCGCGAGACGGGGGCTCGGCTCGTGCACGCCTGCGGTTTCGACTCGGTACCGCACGACCTCGGGGCGTACTTCACCGTCCAGCAGCTGCCGCAGGACGTGCCGCTGACGATCGACGGATTCGTACGCGGCAACGCCGTCTTCTCCGGCGGTACGTTCGCCTCCGCGCTCACCGCGATGGGCCGAGGCCCTCACATGCTGCGCGCCGCGCAGGAACGACGGCTCCATGAACCCCGTCTGGTGGCCCGCCGCGCCCGCGCCCGGCTCGGCGCCCCGCATTTCAGCACGGAGACCGGCACCTGGGCGCTGCCGCTGCCGACGCTGGACCCGCAGGTCATCGAGCGTTCGGCGCGGGTGCTCACCCGGTACGGCCCCGACTTCCGCTACCGCCACTTCGCCTCCGTGAAGCATCTGCCCGTGGCGCTGGGCGGCACGGCCGCGATCGGCGCCCTCCTGGGTGCCGCGCAGGTAGCGGCGGCGCGGTCCTGGCTGATGGACCGTTACGAGCCGGGCGAGGGCCCTGACGCGGAGCGCAGGCGGCGCAGCTGGTTCACCGTGCGCTTCGTCGGCGAAGGCGGCGGGCACCGGGTCTTCACCGAGGTGTCGGGCGGCGACCCCGGCTACGACGAAACGGCGAAGATGCTCGCCGAGTCCGCGCTCTGCCTCGCCCTGGACGAGCTTCCGTCGGCATCGGGGCAGGTCACCACGGCCGTCGCGATGGGTGACGCACTGCTGGAGCGGCTGCGCGCGGCCGGGCTGCGTTTCCGGGTCGCGGCGGCTCACTGAGCGGACCGGCGCCCGGCTGGGGTGGGTGCGGTCGGCGTGCCGGTGTCCGGCCGCCCCGGGCGGGGTGGACGGATACCTGTCCTACCTTCTGCGGTTCGGGGTCCGCGGGACCAGCCGCAGTGCACACCATGCGGTCGCTGAAGGAGTTCCAGGCATCCCGGAACCTGCCCGTGACAGGCATCGGGGACGAGGACACCTGGCGCGCGCTGCTCAACGCCCAGGGCCCGGACCGGCACAAGGAGCGCGGCGGCGGGGCGGCGCGCCCCCTCGGGTCAGAGTGCCCAGGACACCAGCGTGCAGATCATCGAGACGGCCCAGACCGCTCCCGCGATCATGCCGAGAGTCATCCCCACCGCGACCCGGCGCTGAGCGAGATAGACGGTTCCTGGTCGCGTGGACGTTCGATGTTCGGTCATGCGCACCAGTCTGCCCGTCATGATCGGCCGACGTTATCCGTACACATACTCAGGCGGTCGCTTCCCGCAGGGCCTGGCGGCAGAGCGCGTCGGCCATGCGGGTGGTCTCCGGCTGACGGAAGTCGCGGGCCAGCAGCAGAGTGTGGGCGCAGGCGTTGTCCAGGCCGGTCCGGTGCCCGACGGAGACGAAGACCGGCTTGATGCCGTCCTGGGTGCGCAGCGCCCGGCCCACCTCCTCCTCGCCGTCGAGCAGCGGCGACCAGTCGCCCCGGCGGGGGCCCGGTTGCTCGTAGGAGAAGGTGAACGGGTTCTTGGCGACGCCGATCACCGGCAGTCCGGTGAGTACCCCGAGGTGGCTGGCGAGTCCGAAGCGGCGCGGATGCGCCAGGCCGTAGCCGTCACAGACCACGAGTCCGGGGTCGGTCGGCAGGGATTCCAGCGCGGCCAGCACGGTCGGGATCTCCCGGAAGGCGAGGAGTCCGGGGATGTACGGGAAGGTGACCCGGCCGACGGCTGTGGCCTCGGCGACCACGTCGAGCGTCGCCTCGTCGAGGACGACCGCTGCCGCCACAACGACATCGCGCTCGTCGTCGTAGGCGACGTCGACCCCCGTGACCCGGCCGGTGCCGGGCGGCGGGCCGGGTTCGTCGAGCACCACCCGGGGGCGCAGGGCGTCCTGAACGGCTCGGGCTTCGGCCTCGTCGGCGGGCATCGGGAGCGTTGTCATAGTGCTGTCGAGTTTAGGCAACGGGCACGGCGGCCGGCCCGGCAGCGGACCGGGCGGGACTTCGCGGACACGGCCCGGGGCCGGCGCACCCTCGTCCCGTAGCCTGGAGATCATGTTCGTACTCGAGTTGACCTACACCGCGCCCGCCGAGCGTATCGACACGCTGCTGCAGGACCATGTCGCCTGGCTGGACACGCAGTACGCGGCCGGGGTGTTCATCGCTTCGGGCCGCAAGAACCCGCGCGACGGCGGGGTGATCCTGGCCGTCGGGGACGACCGCGCGCAGATCGAGAAGGTCGCGGCGGAGGATCCGTTCACGGTACAGGACGTGTGCACGTACCGGATCACGGAGTTCATCGCGACGAAGACCTCGGACGAACTCATCCCGTACCGGCAGCAGTTGCCCGGGTAGCGGGCATCAGCTACCCGGGCACCGCTCCTCGATCGCCGACGGGCCGGAGCGGTGATCCTCCCGGCCCTGATCCAATCCGCCGGACGGGCCTAGAACCCCGCGCGCGCCACTCGTCCACTCTCGCCCGCGGCCCAGCAGCCGCCGTCCGGTGTGCAGTCGACCGTGTCGTACGACCCCGTGTCGACCGTGCGCCAGGTGCGGCCGCCGTCCACGGTGAGGTCCGTGCCGGTCGGGCCGACCGCCAGCGCACCCGACCTGCTGTGCGGGAGCCAGGCGACGCCCGAGCGGTAGGCGGCCGGCGGGGTGGCGGACTGCTGCCAGCTGCGGCCGGCATTGCCCGTCACCGCCGCGCCGTTCGGCGACGGCAGGCCGGCCCGGTAGTCGCCGCCGACCGCGATGCCGTGGTGGCGGTCGCGGAAGGCCAGGCCGAAGACGCCGCGTGCCGGGTCGCCGGCCGGGATCGTGGATTCGGTCGCGGTCCAGGTCAGCCCTCGGTCGGCGGAGTGCAGCACCCGTGCCGTGGCGGCGCCCCCGGTCGCCAGCCAGACGTCCTCGGGGCCCGATGCGACCAGGCACTGACCGCTGGCGGCGAACCCCGCCTCACCGGCCTGGGCATCCGGCATGCCCGCGCTGGGCAGCACCCGCCAGCTCCGGCCGCCGTCAGCGGTCGACAGGATGCGGTACTTCCCGTCGACAGGATCGCTCATCGCAAGTCCGTGCCGGCTGTCGAAGAAGGTGAGGCAGTCGTAGAAGGCGCGGGCATCTGCGTTACGGAACGCCTCCGTCCAGGTCGCTCCCCCGTCGTCCGTACGGAACACCCTGGAGGCCTCGCCCTCCCCGATGGCCAGTGCCACCGCGCGCCGGGCGTCGAATGCCTCGATGTCACGGAACTCCAGCGCCTCCTGAGCCGCACCGGGCGGTGACACATCACGCCAGTGACGGCCGCCGTCCGAGGTGCGCAGCACCGTGCCTTTCGAACCCGCGACCCAGGCGGTGCGACGGCTGACGGCGGCGAGGCCGCGGAAGCGGGCGTCGGTCCCTGTCTCGGTGAGCGTCCAGGCCGGCCGTTCGCCGGGCCGGTTCCGCTCCCCCGGTGCAGCCGCGGCTGCCGGTGTGGCCAGTGTTGCGGTCAGCGCCGCCGCACAGAGCCCCCATGACATCAGTCGTCTCGTCTTCCCCTTGGCCCTCATGGCGCTGGAAGCTAGCCCACGAGCTGCGCTCCGTCCAGGGTGCACCGGTGGTAAGTGGGCGCTCGATCGGTGCGGCGGCGTGCGGTGATACAGCTCACGCCGCCTTCCGATGCACGGATGAGGGAGTTCCGCCGTCTACATCAGTGCCGGGAACCGTTCATCTGGCCGAGAAAGGGAGCAGGTCTTGTCCACCGTTATCGAGCAGTCCGTGCAGGCCCGCATGGTCGCATCCGCACCGCGGATGGAGACCCTTCCCGCCATCCTGCAGTACGACCGGAGGGATCCGTTCGCCGTACGCATGGCGTTCCCCGCGACGGCGACCCTGGAGGGCACCGATGTCTCCTGGGAGTTCTCCCGCGAGTTGCTCGCGGCGGGAGTGGACTCGGCCGCCGGTGTCGGGGACGTGCGCATCAGGCCGTTCGGATATGACCGCACGGTCCTGGAGTTCCACGCCACCGAGGGAATCGCGATGGTGCACGTCCGCACTGCGGAGCTCCGCCGCTTTCTCGCGAGGGCGCAGGAACTGGTGCCGGCCGGCGACGAGCACCGGTTCCTGGATCTCGACCGGAGCCTGACCGATCTGCTCGGCGGGGCCTGCTGACCCCGCGTCGGGCGGGAGGCGATTTCGCACGGCGCAGGTGGCACCGTTGCCCGGCAGGGAATTGGGTGACATCACGGCCGAGGAGGGACGCGCGGGAGTGTGAGCGGTGGGGGGACGAGGTCGGTGCGGGGTCACCGGTGGAGTAAGGCCCAGGCCTTGCAGCCGCCGGGCTGGGTCAGCGCGGGGGTCAGCCCCCAGTCCCCGCCGTGCGAATCGACCGCTGCTGCCGGCAGCCACATGCTTTCGCTGCGGCGTTCGCGGCATTCCTCGGACTTCTCGGCCGAGCCGTGGGACGGGTGCTGGTCGTAGAGGGTGATGCGCAGCGCATCGAACTGCCGGTGGACCCGCAGCAGCATTTCCCGGTCCGGGGTGAACCGGTAGGCGGCCGCGACCAGTTCGGAGGCGGCGAGTACGGCTGTTTCACGGAGTTCCGCGAGGCCGTGCCGGGTGAGGAGTTCACCCACGGCGCTGCGCGCGAGGCCGGCGCTGAAGGCGCCGCCCGGCAGTGCGGGCCAGGGGCTGGTGGGAGGAACATCGCGGACCGTACCGCGCCCCCGTACGCGTCCGCTCCGAGTGCGCCGACAGCTCTGAGCGCTCCGCCGACGGGGGCCGGCCCGGCCCCGCAGAAGATCCCGATCGCCCGGAAAATCCAGACAGAAGCTGTCCGGTATCGCGGTTAGCTTCGGCGGCATGGATCGGAACACGGACCGGAGCATCGTCATCACCGGGGCACGCGCGAACAATCTGCGTGATGTCTCCCTCACCGTCCCCAAGGGGCGGATCACCGTCTTCACCGGAGTCTCCGGGTCGGGCAAGTCGTCGATCGTCTTCGACACCATCGCCGTGGAATCGCAGCGGCAGCTGAATGAGACCTTCACCTGGTTCATCCGGAACAGGCTGCCGAAGTACGAACGGCCCCATGCCGACGCCATCGACGATCTCTCCGTGGCAATCGTCGTCGACCAGAAACCGCTGGGCGGCAATGCCCGCTCCACCGTCGGCACGATGACCGACATCTGGTCCGTGATCCGGGTGTTGTTCTCGCGCTACGGGACGCCGAGTGCGGGCCCGGCGACCTCGTACTCCTTCAACGACCCCGGCGGGATGTGCCCGGAGTGCGACGGTGTGGGGCGCACGGTCCGCCTCGACATCGACCGGGCGATCGACGTCACGAAGTCGCTCAACGAGGGTGCCCTGCTCCTGCCGGGGCTCTCGGTGGGCAGCTGGGAGTGGCAGCTGTACGCCGGTTCGGGACGCTTCGACAATGACAAGCCGCTCGCGGAGTTCACCGAGGAAGAACTTCAACTCCTTCTGTACGGCGGTGGGTTCACCGTCCGGCTGGAGCTGAAGTCGACCTCTGCGGACATGCGGTTCGAGGGGATCGCCGATCGGTTCACCCGGCTCTTCCTGAAGCGGGACACCGAGGCGCTCTCCGAGCGGCGGCGCGAGGCCGCCCGGCGTTTCACGACCGAAGCGGTGTGCGCGTCCTGCGGCGGCGCCCGGCTGAACGCGGCCGCGCTGGCCACCCGTATCGACGGGCTCTCCGTGGCCGACTACGGACGGATGGAGGTGGCCGATCTGGTGGGCGTCCTGGCCGGTATCGACGATCCGGTGGCCGGTCCGATCGCCTCGGCCGCCCGCGAACGACTGGAGCGCCTGGTGGGCATCGGGCTCGGCTATCTCAGCCTGGACCGGGAGACCACCACGCTGTCGGGCGGCGAGGGACAGCGACTCAAGATGGTCCGGCATCTGGGCAGTTCACTGACCGGGCTGACGTTCATCTTCGACGAGCCGAGCGTGGGCCTGCATCCGCGTGATGTCAGCAGGCTGAACGATCTCCTGGTACGGCTGCGCGACCGGGGCAACACCGTCATCGTCGTCGAGCACGACCCGGATGTGATGGCTGTCGCGGACCACATCGTCGACATGGGCCCGAGAGCGGGCACCGACGGCGGACATGTCGTGTTCGAAGGCCCGGTGGACCGGTTGCGCGAGGCGGACACCCTCACCGGCCGGTGCCTGCGCCACCGGACACCGCTCAAGGAGACCTTCCGCTCCCCCACCGGACGGCTGCCGGTGACGGGCGCCGCGCTGCACAACCTCAAGGGCGTGGACGTGGCGTTCCCCGAAGGTGTGCTGACGGTTGTGACCGGGGTGGCCGGATCGGGCAAGTCGACGCTGGTCTCCCGGGTGTTCACGACGGCGTACCCGGACGCGGTGGTCATCGACCAGGGGGCGATCACCGCGTCGTCCCGCTCCACGCCGGCCTCGTACCTCGGAGCACTGGACTCCATCCGCAAGGTCTTCGCCAGGGAGAACGGAGTCGAGCCCGGCCTGTTCAGTTTCAACTCCTCCGGGGCGTGCGGGCATTGCTCGGGCCGCGGCATCATTTTCACCGATCTCGCATTCATGGACCCGGTGACCACCACCTGCCAGGTGTGCGAGGGGCGGCGCTTCCACGACGACGTGCTGAAGCACCGGGTGGGCGGCGCGTCGATCGTCGACGTACTGGAGATGACGGCCGCCCGGGCGGCCGAGCTCTTCGACGACCGGACACTGCTGCGGAAGCTGCGCACGCTCGACGACGTCGGCCTGACCTATCTGACACTGGGGCAACCGCTCAGCACGCTCTCCGGTGGTGAGCGTCAGCGCATCAAGCTCGCCACCCGGCTGCACCGGACAGGCAGCGTGTACGTTCTGGACGAGCCGACCACCGGACTGCACATGGCGGACACCGGCATGCTCGTCGATCTGCTGGACCGGCTGGTCGACGCGGGCAACAGTGTGATCTGCGTGGAGCACAACCTAGAGGTGCTCAAGCGCGCGGACTGGGTGGTCGACCTCGGCCCCGAGGGTGGCAGAAACGGCGGCAAGCTGGTCTTCGAGGGGACCCCGGCGGCGCTGCTCGGCCATCGCACATCGTTCACGGCCGAGTATCTGCGCCGGGATCTGGGGCTGGAGCGTCCCGGCGCCGGCACTTGAGAACACTTTTCCGAGCCCACAGAGCCCGACACGTCCCTCTATTGATGAATATGAGGTGGTTCGGTATGCCCGACAGTCGAGCGGACTGCCAGGCACCACACCCCTCGCGACCTGCGTACATAACGTTACGTAATCGGGCATCGGGGGGGCGGGCTTGGCGATGGCCTTACTGCCGCTTTAACCTACGGTCTCGTAACCTACGTGTCCGTAGGTAATTCTCCCGTCCCCAGGAGTCCCCGTGACGATCACCGCTCCCCACCTCGGCAGCCCGAAGGCGTGGACCGACGCCCAGCTGCTGTACGCCCTGGAAGAGGTGGTGGAGAAGGAGCTCAACCGCCATCTCAAGGTCGCCAAGGACTGGATGCCCCACGAGTACGTGCCGTTCTCCGACGGGCGGAACTTCCCCGGCATCTTCGAGGACGGTGAGGCCTGGCAGGCCGATCAGTCCAAGGTCACCGACATCGGCAAGATCGCGCTGGTCGTGAATCTCCTGACCGAGGACAACCTCCCCAGCTACCACCACGAGATCGCCTCCCTCTTCGGCCGCGACGGCGCGTGGGGCACCTGGGTGCACCGCTGGACCGCGGAGGAGGGGCGGCACGGCATCGTGATGCGCGACTATCTGCTCACCTCGCGCGCCGTCGACCCGGACAAGCTGGAGCAGTTCCGGATGGCGCACATGGCGGAGGGCTTCGAGTCCGACAACCGTCACTCGATGCTGCACTCCGTGGCGTACGTCGCCTTCCAGGAGCTGGCCACCCGTGTCTCGCACCGCAACACCGGCCACCAGTCGGGCGACCCGGTCTGCGACCGCATGCTGGCCCGGATCGCGACCGACGAGAACCTGCACATGGTCTTCTACCGCAACCTCCTCGGTGCGGCCTTCGAGCTCGCTCCGGACCTGACGATGCAGGCCGTGCGCGATGTCGTCGTCAATTTCCGGATGCCCGGTCACGGCATGCCGGGCTTCGAGCGGGCCGCCGCGCAGATGGCGATCGGCGAGATCTACAACATGCGCATCCACCACGACGACGTGATCCAGCCCGTGCTGCGCTACCTGAAGGTCCTCGACATCGACGGCCTGGGTCCCGACGGCCTGAAGGCGCAGGAGGAGCTGGGCCTGTACATGGGCGGCCTGGACAGCGAGGCGGCCAAGTTCGACGAGAAGCTCGCGGCCCGCAAGGCACGGCTGGCAGCGCGCGCCCTGGCCTGACGGCCCGCACGGCTGTCATCGGCCGCCGGCCGGGCCACTGCTCCGCAGTCCTGTCCGGCGGCCGAAGGCCTGTCCGACCCCGATCCGCCGGACGGGCCGTGGGGCACAGCGCCCCGCGCCGGGCTCACATCGTTTCGTGCAAGTCCTGCGCGTAGTGCTCGATCGCCCGTCGATACTGCCGCACATGCGGGTCCTCGCTGGTGGCGGCGAGCAGTCTCAGCAACAGTTGCATGGATTCATGGTGCTCACCGGTGTTGAAGAGCGCCATGGCGAGAAACGTCCGCAGCGCCCCGTCATCGGGGAACCGCTCGACACCGTTGCGCAGCACCTCGACGGCTCTCTCGTACTGCCCGAGCACCCGATGGGTGCTTCCGAGGCCGAGCAGCGCACCCCGGCGGTCCTCCTCCGACAGCCCCGTCCCGTCCAGGCAGCGTTCGTAGAACGGCACGGCCTCGGCTTCCAGACCGAGCACATCGTGGACCCGGGCGGTCTGGTAGGCCACTTCGGCATCGGCGGGGAAGGCGGCGGAGAGGGACAGCAACTGCTGTCGGGCTTCCTCGGGCCGTCCGTCGGTGCGCAGCCGCACCGCCGCTGCGAGCAGAGCGTCCCTGTCGTGATCATTCATGCGGACATCGTCCCAGGCGTCCGGCAGTGCCCGTCCGGCCGGGGAGCCCCGCCTCCTGGAGGTGCGGGTGCGGCCGGTGCCCCGGGCGGCCCGGATCGTTGTGCGGGCAAGGTGAGTTCAGGCCCGCTCGCGACCGGTTCTGCGCAACCGGTCCCGCTCCTTCTCGGAGAGGCCGCCCCATACGCCGAAGCGCTCGTCGTTGGCGAGGGCGTACTCCAGACAGGCCTCGCGCCCTTCGCAGGCGTTGCAGAGCTGCTTGGCCTCACGGGTGGAGCTGCCGGGAGCAGGAAAGAAGAACTCGGGCCCCGCCTGCGCGCACAGCGCTGTCTCCTGCCAGGCGAGCGCGGGGTCGTCCGCGGTGTTGATCAGCATGGAAGTCACAGTGCCCGGTCGCGATAAACGACTGATCAACGCCTCATCAATGCGGCGCGCCGAAAACTTCCGGTCAGCCTTCCGGCGTCTGCGCGCTCTTGATCAGAGCGAATTCCGCCCCGTCCGGATCGGCGACGTTGGCGAACTTTCCCACGCCTTCCATCTCCATCGGTTCCAGCGTCAGTTTGCCGCCCAGCCGCTCCACGTCCGCGACGGCGGCTTCGCAGTCGTCGACCTCGAAGTAGGGCAGCCAGTGCGGCCCGGCGACCGCTTGTGTGGCAACGGCGTTGAGCGGCACCAGACCGCCGAAGCTCGCGCCCTCGCCGCCGCCCTTGGTCCGGATCACCGTATAGGATCCGCCGCCTCCCGGGAACGGCGTCTGCGCGGTCTCCCATCCGAACACGGTGTCGTAGAACGCGGCGGCCGCCGGGACGTCCGGTGTGTACAGCTCGGCCCAGCACAGGGAGCCGGCGACACCCACCACGCCGAGGCCCGGATTCTCCTTCGGCTCCCAGATACCGAAGAACGCGCCCGCCCGGTCCTTGAAACCGGCCATCCTGCCGAAGTCCAGGACATCCATCGGGGCAAACGGCACCTCGCCGCCGGCCTGCTCGACCGCTTTCGCCGTTGCGTCGGCGTCCGGCGACCGGAAGTACACGGACCATGACGGCTTCGCCTGCTCCTCGGTGACCGTCATCGCGCTCCCGGCCGTCTTTCCGTCCAGCATGAACATGCCGTAGCCGCCAGTCTCCGGGCCTTTGGCCAGATACTCCCAGCCGAAGAGACCGGTGTAGAACGCGATGGCCCCGTCGAGGTCGGGCGTGCCCAGATCGATCCAGTTGGGCGCTCCGGTGACAAAACGGGTGGTGAGCATGGCGAGCTCCTTCGATGAGACCCGTTCTTGCGGTGGCAGGGATCCTTCCTGACGTTCCGAGTCTTGCACCGGGCACCGACAACCGCAGCCCGCGGCCTGCGAGCGGGCCGCGCTGCCGTACGCCGTAAGGCGACCGTCGCGCCGGAGCAGGGGCCCGCGCGGCTGGTCCGGCCCGACGGCAGCGCGTTGGCGAACAACGGCACGGTGTGCCGCGGCACGCGTATCCACGTCCGGGAGCGGAGGGGGACGGACTGGTGGGTGCTCGACATCGCCAGGAGCTGACGAAACAGGGCCGATACCGTACGGCGGCCCCCGGCCACCGTACGGAGCATCGGCCGCCGCGTGTCAGCCCTTCACCCCCAGCGCCGGAAGTACCGTCTCCGCCACCCGGTATGCCTCCTCCAGCAGCGGATTGCCGGAGAGGATGAAGGTGTCGACGCCCAGGTCCTCGAACTCCTTGAGGCGTTCGATCACCTGGGCCGTCGAGCCGACGACCGCGGTACCGGGGCCGGGGCGGAAGAGGCTCATGCCCGGCCACATGTTGGGGTGCACCTCCAGTTCCCGTGCGCGCGCGGGAACCTTGCCGCCGTGCTGGCGGAACTGGCGCTGCCAGCCCACGCCGTCCTCTCCCGCGCTCTCGCCGAGCCGGCGGGCGTACGTCGCGTCGCTCGTGACGTCGAGGAGCCGGTCGGCCGCCGCCCAGGCCTCGTCCTCCCTGTCGCGGACGATGAGGTGGAGGCGCAGCCCGATCCTGAGGGTGCGCCCGTACGCGGCGGCGCGCCCCCTGACCTTCTCCAGCTTCTCCTTGAGCAGGTGCGGGGGTTCGCCCCAGGTCAGGAAGGTGTCGACATGCTCGGCCGCCATCTCGATACCGGGGTCGGAGGAACCGCCGAACCAGAGCGGGATGTGCGATTCCTGGACCGGCTTCAACTCCCTGAAGGACGCGCCCGCGTTCTTCAGGTCGTAGAAGCGGCCCTTGTGGTCGAAGACCTCACCTGCTGTCAGCCGCTTCACGATCGACCAGTACTCGGCGCTCAGCTCGTACCGCTCGTCGTGCTCCACGTGGAGTCCGTACTCCTGGAGCGACTTGGTCGAGCCGTTGACGACATTGAAGCGGAGCCGGCCGCCGAAGAGGGTGTCGAAGCTGAGGGCCATCTTGGCGAGGAGGGTGGGCGAGATCAGACCGGGGTGGACGGCCAGCAGCGGCTTGAACGCGGTGCCGGTGGAGGCGGCCAGCGCGCTGCCGAGCGGCCAGACGTCGTACAGGTCGGTGGCGAGCAACGCACCGCTGTAGCCCAGGCGTTCGACCGTACCCGCGAGCTGGGCGAGGTAGCCGAGGTCTACCGGCCGCCGCCCTTCGGGCTCCCAGGGGTAGGCACCTTCGCGCGGGATGATGTACCAGAGGACTTGGGTCGCCATGTCGTCACGCCGCCTTGTCCGCGGCGGCACCGGCCCGGGCACGGGCGACGGTGACCGGCCGGTCGATGAAGCCGGTGCGGTGGAAGATGTCGGCCGCTTCCTGCTGCTCGGCGATGAACGCGTCCGTGACGGGCTCGATCTGCCAGGGCAGGGTGCGCAGCGCGGTCTCCCAGTCGTCGGCGGATCCGCCGAGATCGGCCGCGGCGATCTCGGCCGCCTGGCGGGGATGGGCGGCCGCCCAGTCGTCGGCGCGCTGCAGGGCACGGGTGAGCGCCTCGGTGATCTCGGGGCGGCTCTCGGCCAGGTCGCGGCGGGCGAAGAAGACGGAACGGTCGGTGATGACATCGCCGGTACGGACGAGGGTGCGCAGCCCGCCGGTGCGGCGGGCCGCGGCCAGCTGGGCGCCCTGCGCGACCCAGGCGGCGATGGCACCGGTGCGCAGCAGTTCCTCGCTGTCGTCGTTGCTGCGTACGGCGGTGATGTCATCGGCGTAGGAGAGCCCGGCGTCGTCGAGCGCCTTGGCGATCAGATGGGTCTGCCAGGAGCCGATCGCGAGGTGGACGGTGGTGCCTTTGAGGTCGGTGATCGTACGCACGGGGCTGTCCTCGGGGACGAGGAGCGCGCCGTGTTCGGGGCGCGGGGCGGAGACGGCGGTGTAGACGATGTCGTGTCCGGCGGCCTGGGCGGTGACCGGCGGGGTGGAGCCGGTGCCGCCGAAGTCGATGACGCCTTGGCTGAGGAGTTCGCCGGTGCGGACGCCGTTGGTGTACGGGTGGAAGACGACGCTCTCGCCGAGCGGGGCCAGTTCTTCCTGGGCGAGGCCGAGCCGGGAGAGGTGGTACAGGTGGTAGAGGGACGGGTTGCTGCTGTGCACACCGATGGTGATGGTCATTCAGATCACTCCGACTTCGTTACGTACGGGGGCTGTTGCGGGTTGCGGGCTCATCTCGACCCCGAGGTCGTCGAGGAGTCGTCGGCGCAGGGCTGCGAACGCGGGGTCGCCGGGGTCGCGCGGCCGGTCGACGGTGACGGGATCGTCGGTGATGAGCCGGCCGTCGCGCAGGACGGCGACCCGGTCGGCGAGCCGTACCGCTTCGTCGACGTCATGGGTGACGAGGAGGACGGCGGGCCGGTGCTTGCGGCACAGCTCCCCCACCAGGTCCTGCATCTTCAGCCGGGTCAGGGCATCGAGTGCGGCGAACGGCTCGTCCAGCAGCAGCAGTTCGGGTTCGCGTACCAGGGCACGGGCGAGCGCGACCCGCTGGGCCTCTCCGCCGGAGAGGGTGGCGGGCCAGGCGTCGGCGTGCCGTTCCAGGCCGACTTCGGCCAGGGCACGCAGCCCGTGCTCGGAGCGGTTGCGCGGCAGGGCCACCGTCACGTTGGCGAGGACTTTCTTCGACGGTACGAGGCGGGGTTCCTGGAAGACGACAGTACGGGCCTGAGGGACGAGGACCTCTCCCCCGTCGGCGCCGTCGAGTGCGCCCAGGATGCGCAGCAGGGTCGTCTTGCCGCTCCCGCTCGCGCCGAGCAGGGCGACGAACTCGCCCCGCGCGATGTCGAGTCGGAGGCTGTCGAGCACGGCACGGTCGCCGAAGACGCGGCGCAGTCCCCGTACCCGCACCGCAGGTGAATGAGTGGTCTGATCGGTCATCGGGCGGCTCCCTGCGGGGTCCGCCAGGGCATCAGCACGCGTTCCAGCAGCCGTACGACGATGTCGGCGGTGAGTCCGAGCAGCCCGTAGATGAGGATGCAGACGGCGAGGATGTCGGTGCGGGCGTAGCTCTGTGCCTGGGACATCAGATAGCCGATGCCGGCGGTCGCGTTGATCTCCTCGGCGGCGATCAGTGCGATGACGCTGAGTGTCATGGAGAGCCGCAGCCCGGCGAGCAGGGACGGCAGGGCTCCGGGAAGGACGACTTCGCGTACGAGAGCGAGCCGGCCCATGCCGAAGCTGCGCATGGCTTCGATGAGCTTCGGGTCGGTGTTGCGCACCCCGCTCGACGTCGACACATACATCGGGAAGGTGGTGGCGACGGCGATGAGCAGGATCTTCGCGGTTTCGTTGATCCCGAACCAGACCATGAACAGGGGCACCAGGGAGAGGAACGGGATGGTGCGCAGGGTCTGGAGGGAGGAGTCGAGGAGTTCGTCGCCGAGGCGCGTGAATCCGGTCGTGATGCCGAGGGTCAGCCCGGCCGCGAGCCCGATGAGGAGGCCGAGTCCGGAGCGGGTGAGGGAGGTGGTGAGCGCGTCGGGCAGCTGCCCGTTGCCCCACAACTCCCCTACCGCACGCAGCACTTCGGCGGGCGAGGCGAGTACGTCCGGGGCGAGGAGCCCGGTGGCGGACGCCGCCCACCAGAGTGCGAGGAGGGCGAGGGGGCCGAGTGCCCGGACGGTCACGGAGTAGGTCCGGCTGCGGGCCCCCATTCGCTGGGGGCGTGGCCGGACGAGGCCCGGATGCAGGGTGGTGTCGCTCATTTCAGCTTCTCGATGTCGAGGAGGTGGGCGGCGACGTCGACCTCGGCCGGGGTGACCTTCTGCTCTGCGTAGAAGGCGGCGACGGCCTCGAAGCGCTTGATGTCCTCGGGCCCGATGGGGCCG
The DNA here is from genome assembly GCF_055602785.1 of Streptomyces sp. NPDC037301. Classification (NCBI taxonomy): domain Bacteria; kingdom Bacillati; phylum Actinomycetota; class Actinomycetes; order Kitasatosporales; family Streptomycetaceae; genus Streptomyces; species Streptomyces sp. NPDC037301. The sequence goes on along the minus strand of NZ_JBVJWD010000006.1, from coordinate 108,250 downwards.
ACCGTGCCGCCCTTGCGGGTGAAGTCGCTCTGGACCTCCTTGGCCTTGCCGGTGACGGCGGTCGGTCCGACGTCCGTGAAGACGTTCAGGTACGCGGCCGGGTTCTGCTTCTCCTTGGCGCCGGCTTCGTGGAGGTACTGGTAGAGCGCCTTCACGGCCTTCGGGTGCTGCTCGGCGAAGCCCGTGCGTACGGCGTTGAGGCTGTAGTTGTCGGAGCCGATCGCGGCGCCGTCGGCGACGAAGTGCGCCTTTCCGCTGCCGATTTCAGCAACGGCGTAGGTCGCCCAGACGGACCAGGCGTCGACCTTGCCCGCGTTGAAGACGGCGGCTGTCTGGTCGGGCCGCAGATAGACCCGCTTGACCTTGTCGGCGGGGATACCGGCCTTGTCGAGGGCTTTCAGCAGCAGATATTCGCCGGTGCCGCCCTGGTTGACGGCGACTTTCCTGCCAACCAGATCGGCGACCGATTCGATGCCGGAACCGTTCTTGACGAGGATTCCTTCGCCCGCCGCGTCCGGGGCGACCGCGGTGAAGAACTTGAAGCCGGGGCGCTGGGCGAGCGAGGTGATGCCGGAGGTGATGGAGCCGGTGGCGATGTCGAGCTGGTCGGCGTTCATCGCCTGGGCAGCGGGGGCGAACGGCCCGGCGCTGCCGGTCCACCGCACCTTGGCGCCGGCCTTCGCGAGTGCCTTGTCGAGACTGCCGTCCTTCTTGCCGAGGGCGAGCACACCGGAGTTGCCGGGGTCGGGGATGCGGATGTCCACCGTGCCCTTGGCACCGGAACCGCTGCTGCCGCTGTCGGCCTCGGAGGTGCCGCAGGCGGTGAGGGCGAGGAGTGCGGTCACCGTGAGGAGCGCGGGGGCGATGGTCGTACGCAGTGGCCGGGGAAGGTTCATGGTGTCGGGGGTCCTCATGGCTCAGGGGGCAAGAAGCGGGGAGACGGCGCGACGGGAGACGGTGAGTGCGGTGGCGCGGCGCAGTGGCTCGGGGTCGGCCCAGGCCGTGACGTCGACGGGTTCGGGCAGGAAGCCGTGGGCACGCAGCCCGGCCTCCTGCTCGGCGAGAAGGGCGAGGCGTTCCGGGGAGAGGTCGGGGTGGAGGTTGAGGTGGGTGCCCGGCCGGTAGGCCCCGGCGACTCCGTCGGCGCCCGCCCCGGTTTCGGCGCCGAGGATGCGGGCGACCTCGCCGGGCTGTCCGGTGGCCCAGTCGGCGGCCCTGAGCAGGACGGCGAGGAAGCGGTCGACGAGGTCGGGGTGGTCGTCGAGCAGCTGCTGGTGGACGGTGATGGGGCGCGGGGTGCCGTTGTTGATCCGGAACCGGCGGTCGGCCAGCTCGTCGAGCTCGACGGCCACCTCGGCGCCCGCCCGCCGTGCGGCCTCGACGGCCAGCGCGCCCTTCACATACACGGCATCGACGTCACCGTGCCGCAGCGCCGCCAGCTCGGCGGCCCACTGGCCTTCGTATTCCGAGGCGGGTACGTCGACGACGGTGGCGTCGTCCAGTGCGAGTCCGGCGCAGGCGAGCGCGCCCTCGAAGCCGCGCAGTGCCATGGCCCGCCAGAAGTCGATGGCGATGTCGTGCACGGGAACGGCGAGCCGCAGCCCGCGCAGGGCGTCGACGCCCCGGATGCCGGAGCCGGGCCTGACCAGTACGGTCTGCCGTTCCTCGATCCAGGTGAGACCGATCAGCCGCGTCCGCTCGCCACGCGAACGGGCCCACAGGGCAGGGACGTTGCCTCCTTCGCGGAAGAGTCCCGGTAGCGCGTGGGTGAAGTGGGCGGCACGGTCGGCATCGGGCGCGGAGTCCTGGAGAGAGCGCACCATGATGCCGTCGGGCGCGAACTCTTCGGTGAGCCACAGCCGGTCGGCGGCGATGCCGGTCGCGGTGGGTACGGGACAGCGGGTGAACCAGAGTGTCCGGGGCAGGACGGCATGCGTCATGGAGTCTTCCCGAGGGGTCGGCGAAAGAGATGGAGTCGTGGCGTGTGGCACGTACGTCAGGGGTGCGGGCACCACGTACGGCGAAAGAGCTCCGGGCCGCGTCGGAAACGCTGCGGGAGAAAGGAATGGAAAGCGGGGGAAGGGAAGAGGGTCAGCGACAGGCGGCGCTGGAGACCCGCGCCAGGTCGATGTGACGGCGCAGCGTCAGGGCGAGCAGGACCGGAGCGGCATGGGCGGGGGTCGCGGTTCGGCGGCCGGCCATGGCACTACTCCCTTCTGCTCGGCGGTGGTGACGTGCGGCAGCCTGCCACGGACTCGCCTCGACTCACAACTCGCTTCCCATGATGTGGGATTGAATGTGAACAGACTGTTTCACAGCCCCGGATTCCGGCTTCTCAACTCCCGTAATGTGGCAACTACATGCCCCGCCTTCCCCTTCGCGAGCGGAGAGTGACCTGATATGACCGAGGCCGCGACAGTGCGTGCTCCCGGCGGAGCGCAGGCGGTACAGCGCGCCCTGGACGTCCTGCACTGCTTCCACGACAACGGCCCCGACCTCAGCGCCTCCGACCTCGCCCGCCGCCTCGGACTCTCGGTCTCCACCGCGCACCGTCTGGCCCGCACCCTGCTCGGCGCCGGCTTCCTTGAGCAGGACGGCCGTACGTCCCGCTACCGGCTCGGCCCCGCCGTGACCGAACTGGGCCGGCTCTCGTACCACCAGCGCGGTCTGCATCTGGCCGCCCCGGAGCTGACCGATCTCGCCGAGCGCACCGGCGCCACCGCCGACCTGGCACTGCGCAGCGGCCCCCACGCCGTGATCGTCGCCGGGGGTTCGGTCACTCCGAAGACGGGACTGCGCAGGCCACTGCACTCCACCGCGCTCGGCAAGGTGCTGCTGGCCTGGGCCCGGCCGGGCGAGGGCGGACCCTCCTCGCTCCCTCCGCTCCCCGCGTTCACCGACCGCACGATCATCGAACCGGCCGCACTGGAGGCCGAGTTGGCGAAGGTACGGACCGACGCCTATGCGCTCAACGACGGCGAGTCGGCGTACGGGGTACGGACCCTGGCGGTCCCGGTGCTGGACGGCGCCGGGTATGCGCGCTTCGCTCTCGCCGTCCGGGCCACGCCGTCGGTGATCACAAAGGCGCGCACCGAGTGGTTCCTGTCGCAGGCCCGCTCCTGTGCGCGGGCCCTGGAGGTCCTGCTGCTGTCCCCGGCGGAACGCCGACCGCCCACGCCCTGAACCCAAGGCACTGTCGGCGCCACGTGGCACGATATGAACCGCTCGGGGCAGGTGCCGGGCAGGACGGCAGCCGGGCTGCGCGGACAGAGGAACGTACATGACAGAGGCCGGACCGACGGAGGCCGGGGCGCCCACGGGAAGGGACGCCCGGGAGCTGCTGGCGCAGGCCGAGCGGCTGCTGGACACGGCGCGCGCGGTGCTGGCCGATCATGCCCGCGCCGTCGATGCGGTGCACACGGCGCTGACTCCGCTGCTCGACTCCCTCATCCGTCGCGAACTGTCGGCCATCCCGGTCTCCAGACTCAAGGACGTCACCGAGGGCAGACTGCGGCTCGGCGCGGTCGAACAGGCCGGCTTCACGACCGTCGGCCAGGTCCACGAGGCAAACCGTTACGAGCTCCGCCAGATCCCCGGGGTCGGTGCTCAGACCGCCGACCAGGCGTTGGCAGCGGCCGGACAGATCGCCCACGCGGTACGGGACACCGTCGCGGTCCGGATAGACGTGGACACCCCGGACGAATCCACGACCGCGCTGGTCACCGCACTGCACCGGCTGGTCGAGGCCGGTCCGGACGTCCGCCGGGCCGTCGATGCGGCGGGCCGGCTCATCGGGCGTCTTGAGCCCTTGCTCGCCGCGGCCGGGCCTGCGCGGGGGCGGCTGCGCATGCTGTTCACCCGGCGCCACGCCCGCGCCCAGGCACTGGAGGCCGTCGCCTCGGTACGGGCCGCCGTCGCCGAAGCGGCTGCGCGCGGGCTTCCCCTGCTGTTCGGGCAGGTGTCAGTCGATCTGCTGCGGGACGCGGAGTCGGACGTCGCGGCGTGGGTCGACTTCGAGCTGCGGTCCGCCGAGTACTACAGCCTGCTCGCCGAGATGTCAGGCACCGGCCCCGACCGGGACGCGGCCGAGGGGTTCCTCCCGTCCGGAATTGCGCACCGGGTTCGTGGTCTGCGGCTGGACGACGCCCATCTGCGCGTCTCCCTGCGCGGCTACCAGTCGTTCGGCGCCCGGTTCGCGCTCGCGCAGAAGCGGGTGATCCTCGGCGACGAGATGGGGCTCGGCAAGACCGTCCAGGCCATTGCCGCGCTCGCGCACCTCTCGGCGCGGGGCGAGACACACTTCCTGGTGGTCTGCCCGGCGAGCGTGCTCATCAACTGGGCGCGCGAGGTCCGTTCCCGCTCCACCCTGCGCGCGCTGCCGGTGCACGGCCCCGAGCGGCACGGCGCCTTCGCCGAGTGGCGCGAGACCGGCGGGGTCGCCCTCACCACGTTCGATGCCCTGCACACCCTGCCGGCCCCCCGGGACTGCGGCATGAGGCCCGGCATGCTGGTGGTCGACGAGGCGCACTACGTCAAGAACCCCGAGACCCGCCGCTCCCGGGCGGTGTCCGGCTGGACGCAACGCACCGAACGGGTGCTGTTCCTGACCGGTACACCGATGGAGAACCGGGTCGAGGAGTTCCGCAGCCTCGTCCGCCATCTTCAGCCCGAACTGGCGCCCTCGATCCACACCACCCATGGAGCCGCCGGTTCGCACGCGTTCCGCAGGGCCGTCGCCCCGGCCTATCTGCGGCGCAATCAGGAGGATGTGCTGACCGAACTCCCGGCGCTGGTGCAGGTCGACGAGTGGGAGGAGTTCAGCGAGGACGATCTCGATGCCTACCGCGAGGCGGTGGGCGCCGGGCAGTTCATGCGGATGCGCCGGGCCGCGTACGCCCGGCCCGCCACATCCGCGAAACTGAACCGGCTGCGCGAGCTGGTCGCAGAGGCCGCGGACAACGACCTCAAGGTCGTCGTGTTCTCGTACTTCCGAGAAGTGCTCCTCACGGTCGAACAGGCCCTGGGGACGGGCGTGTTCGGGCCGCTCTCGGGGAGTCTCCCGGCTGCCCGGCGCCAGGAGATGATCGACCGGTTCGGTGCCGTCGAGGGCCATGCCGTCCTGCTGAGCCAGATCCAGGCGGGCGGTGTCGGACTGAACATGCAGGCTGCCTCCGTCGTCATCATCTGCGAACCGCAGATCAAGCCGACGATGGAGCACCAGGCGGTGGCCCGCGCCCATCGGATGGGGCAGATACGGACCGTCCAGGTGCACCGGCTCCTCGCGGCCGACAGCGTCGACGAGCGGATGCTGAACATCCTGGCCCGCAAGGAGCGGCTGTTCGACCTCTACGCACGGCGCAGCGACGTCGCCGAGACGACGCCGGACGCCGTGGATGTGTCGGACGGGGCTCTGGCCCGACGCATCGTCGAGGAGGAACAGCTGCGCCTCGCCACCGGAACGGCCGAAGCAGCCGGAGCGGTGTCGGAGAGCTGACTGCTCAGGACCCGTGCGCCGCCGGGTCGTGGGCGGCCGGCTCCTTCCCCGTCTTGCCGGGCGCGGTGTCACCCGAAGCGGTCTTGTCCGGCGCGGTCTTGTCCGGCGCGGTCTTGTCCGGCGCGGTCTTGTCCGGCGCGGTCTTGTCCGGCGCGGTCTTGTCCGGCGCAGTCTTGTCCGGCGCAGTCTTGTCCGGCGCGGCCGTGTCGTGGGTCGTCGTGGCGTGCGGGTCGTACCCCGGCACGGTGCCGTCCGCCTTGGCGACCAGCAGCAGTCCGGCCATACCCATGTCGGAGTGGCTCTGCACATGGCAGTGGTACATCCAGGCACCGGCGCCGACGTGTTCGCCCGCGATGACCTGGAAGCCGAAGGAGTCCGCCGGGCCGACGATCTTTGTGTCGACGACGCGGCTCGGGTCGTCGGGGCCGGTGAGCAGACCGGTCCGGTTGTCCGCCCAGCGATGACCGTGGACGTGGAACGTGTGGTAGTAGTCGCCGTGCGTGATCATGACCACTTCGAGCCGGTCCCCCACCGTGGCCTCGAAGTCGGGCGCCTTGTGGGCCGCCTTGTTGTTGATCGTCATGTCGTTGAAGACGATCGTGATCGTCTTGTCCGGCAGGATGTCACCCTTGCGCCGGACGATCACCGGACCGTACAGGCCTTTTCGGATACCGCCGGTGCCGTGATCCGTACCGACGACATGGTCGTGGTAGTGCCAGTAGCCCGCACTGCCCGGCTGCCAGGTGCCGTCCTTGCGCCGGCCCGGCGCATGGGTGCGCCAGGTGTACGTGCGGGTGCCGCCCGGTTCGACGATGCTCTTGTTCATCCGGGTGCCGTCGCTCGCGATGTCGTAGTCGACGCCGTGCGCATGAAGGCTGGCCGGCACATCCATGGTGTTCTCGAACTCGATGTGCAGGGTGTCGCCCTCGTTGATCTCGATGAGCGGTCCCGGGATCGACGCCTTGCCCTTCTCCAGGCCGTATCCCATCTGACCGTCCGCCAGCTTCTCCGCGTACAGCTTGAGATGGCGGACGACGCCTCCGGCCGGGGCGGTCTTGGGCGGGGGTTCCGCCGAGCTGGCCTCGATCGTACCGAGCGACAACGATGTCACGCCGGTGGCGGCCGCCACCCCACCGCCGACCAGAATCCGCCGGTTGAAGCTCCTTCTGTCCATGTCGAACTCCCCACTGCACTAAGGAATTTACGGAGTTTTTGCGAATTTGCCCAGAACGCGGAGACTGCGTAGACCGCGGAGATTACGGAGGTTACGGGGATTGCGGCGGCTTCAGAGGTAGCAGAGGTTGGCGGGGCACACGCGCCCCCCGGACGGCCCACACCGTAGCCGGGGGATCTTCGTTTATCCACACCCAGGACAAAGTTCGTGCCATTGCTGCCATAGCTATTGGCGAGCCACGAAAAGAGGTCTAGCTTCATCCGCTGTTGCAGTGACCAAAGAGGGGTGGGTGACCACATGCAGCGCACACCACATCACAGGTCCAGATCGCGACGCGGACTTGCGGCGGCCCTGGCAGCCGGCGCACTGACCGCTTCCCTGCTCGGTGGCAACGCCGCCAGCGCCAGGCCCTATCCGGAACCGCCACGAAGTATGGCGACAACGTTGTCCCTGCCGTCGCCGCCGGGCGGCGCCAACGTCAAGGTGCTGGTGTTCCATGCCTCCGCCACCGAGGAGTCCCCGACCGTCGACGCCGGGATCGCGGCGATCGAGAAGATCGGGCTCACCGGGCCGGAGGCCGGTCGGTTCAGGACCGTCGCCACGGACGACCCGGCCGTCTTCACCAACGGCAAGCAGCTCGGCAAGTACAACGCCGTCGTCTTCCTGACCGGTGGCGGCGATGTGCTCGACCCGGAGCAGGAGGCGGGTCTTGAGGCGTACTTGGAGGCGGGCGGCGGATTCCTCGGCATCCATGACGCGGCGCGCACCGAGCCGTACTCGGACTGGTTCACCGGTCTGGTCGGGGCCCGTCCGGCAGCAGGCAGCCCAACCAACGTACAGCGTGCGACGGTTGAGATCGGAGACCGGCAACATCCGGCGACCGAGAACCTGCCACTGGAGTGGAAGCGCCCGGACAAGTGGCTCAACTGGACAAAGAATCCGTCCGGTGATGTACACACCGTGGCGCGCGTCCGGGAGATCACGTACAAGCCGGGCGCAAGCGCCAACGGCTGGGACCACCCGGTCTCCTGGTGCCGGGACTACGACGGCGGCAGGTCCTTCTACACGGCGATGGGCGGTACGGTCGACAGCTTCGCGGAGACCGACTTCCGCGACCATCTGCGCGGCGCGCTCGACTGGACGACGCGGATCTCGCAGGCCGACTGCAAGGCGACGATCAACTCCAACTACAAGGCGGAGCGCGTCACCCAGCCCAATCAGCCGGGCCGCAACGACCAGATCGGCGAGCCGCACGGCCTGGTTGCCGCCCCGGACGGACGGGTGCTGTACATCGGGCGCGGTGGCGCCGACAGCAGCAAGCCGGTCGTCACCGACTGGAACAACCCGGACATCGGCAAGGGTCTGGGGCAGATCCATGTCTACGACCCGAAGACCAAGAAGGTCACCCTCGCCGGTGAGCTGACGATCTTCGGCAACAAGGGCGGCGGCGACGAACTGGTCAAGGTCGAGGAGGGGCTGCTCGGTATCGAGCTGGACCCGGACTTCGAGAAGAACGGCTGGGTGTATCTGCACTACACACCCCACTCGAAGATCGACCGCGACAAGCAGATGGCGGTACGTCAGGTCTCCCGCTTCACCCTCGATCCGGCCACCAACAAGCTGGATCTGTCCTCCGAGAAGGTGCTGTTGCACTGGCCCGTCCAGATCCACAGCTGCTGCCATGCGGGCGGCGGGATGGCCTGGGATTCCAAGGGCAATCTGTACATCGCCACCGGTGACAACAACTCATCCGGTTTCAGCGAGGGTTACTCCGGAAACAACCCGCAGCCGAACTACAAGGGCGTCTCCTTCGCCGATGCCCGGCGCACCGCTGGCAACACGAACAACCTCAACGGGAAGATCCTGCGGATCCACCCCGAGGACGACGGCACCTACACACTGCCCGAGGGCAATCTCTTCACCGGCAAGGAGCCCGATGAAGGCGGCGGCAAGACCCGCGGCGAGATCTATGTGATGGGGGTGCGCAACCCGGCCCGGATCTCCGTCGACAAGACCACCGACACGCTGTACGCGGGCTGGGTCGGCCCCGACGCGGGCTCGCCGAGCACCACCTGGGGTCCGGCCAAGTACGACACGTTCGCCGCGATCACCAAGGCGGGCAACCACGGCTGGCCGTACTGCATGGGCAACAAGCAGCCCTACCGGGACCGCAATCTGCCCGACCCGAGCAAGCCGCTCGGCTGGTACGACTGCGACCGCCCCAAGAACGAGTCTCCGAACAACGACGGCCTGGTGAACCTGCCGCCTGTCACGTCCAACACCATCTGGTACTCGCCGCAGGGTGGTGGCGTGGACTACCCGCGCGACGCGAACGGTATCCCGAGCTACAAGGCGGAGGAGCAGAAGCAGCTGCTGCCGTGGCTCAAGGGCGGCGGTCAGGCCACGATGAACGGCCCGGTCTACCGGTACGACGCGGCGAGCACCAGCGCCGACAAGTGGCCCTCCTACTGGGACGGCAAGTGGTTCGTCGGTGACTTCTACGACGACACCCAGCCGCGGCACGCCGTGCTCACCGACCCGAAGACGGTCGGCAAGGGCGGTCTGCCCACGCACGCCGAGTCCCTGAAGAAGATCATCCCGGTCGGCGCGGACGGCATCCGCAACCTGATGGACTGGAAGTTCGCCCCGGACGGTTCGCTGTACGTCCTCGACTACGGGCGCGGCTTCTTCACCTCCGACTCCAAGTCCGCGCTGTGGCGTGTGACGTACAAGGGCGGCGGCCCGACCCCGGCCGCCGAGGATCTGGCCAGGAAGGCGGCAGTGCAGTGAGACACCGTTCGATCTCCGCGCGACAGCGGTACCGGCCCAAGCGGCTGTGGCTCGCCCTGCTGGGTTCGTTCCTGATGGTGCTGGGGCTGACCTCGACGGCGGCCTACGGCCGTACGGCGGCTCCCGCCGCTGCGGCGGCCGGCCAGGTACTCACCTGGACGGCGGGCAACCCCATCGACCGCTATCTGTCCGCTCCGAAGACCGCGGTGGCCGGCAAGGCGACCATCGTCTTCGAGAACAGCGCGGCGACCGGCAACACCACGGGGATGCCGCACACCCTCACCTTCAGCGTCTCGGACCCGGAGTTCAACAACGACGTCACACTGAACATCCTGGCCAACCCGGCCGACGACCAGGGCGGCAAGCACACCGCCGAGGTCACGCTCTCCCCCGGCCGGTACTTCTACCACTGCACCATGCCGGGGCACGAGGCGATGCAGGGCATTCTCACCGTGACGGACGGCGGAGGTACGGACACCACCGCGCCCGAGACCTCTGCGAAGGTCGACGGCGACAAGAACGCCGACGGCGCGTACATCGGTCAGGCGACGGTCACTCTCTCGGCGACCGACGACAGCTCCGGTGTCGGCACCGTCGAGTACGCGGTCGGGGCCGACGGCGCCTGGCAGCCGTACACCACACCGATCGTGGTGAACGAGGTCGGGACGCACACGATCCGGTACCGCGCCACCGACAAGGCGGGCAACACGGCAGCGGAGAAGTCGGTCGACTTCGCGGTCGCCGCACCGCCGACGGACGACAGGACGCCGCCGGAGACCTCGGCGACCGTGTCCGGTGAGAAGGACGACCAGGGGCAGTACCTGGGGATGGCGACGGTCACCGTGACCGCCTCCGACACCGGGTCCGGCGTCAACACCATCGAGTACGCGATCGGGGCGGACGGCGCCTGGCAGCCGTACACCGCGCCCGTGATGGTGCACGAGACCGGCACGCACCAGGTCCGCTACCGGGCCACCGACAGGGCGGGCAACACGGCGGCCGAGAAGTCGGTCGACTTCACCGTCGTCGCACCGCCGACGCAGGACAGGACGCCGCCGGAGACCTCGGCCGAGGTCGAGGGCGACAAGAACTCCGACAACGCCTACATCACCAGCGCCAAGGTGACGGTCACCGCGACCGACGCAGAATCGGGCGTGGACAGGATCGAGTACTCGCTCGACGGCGGCCCGTACCTCGCGTACACCACCACCGTCATCGTCGACCGCGTCGGCTATCACACCGTCGCCCACCGGGCGACGGACAGGGCCGGCAACACCTCCGTGGCGAAGCAGGTGTCGTTCACCGTCGCGGAGAGCGGGGGCGTACCGGCGCCGAACTGCCCGGAGTTCGACGAGCGGCTCACCGTCATCGTCGGCACGGTCGACACCGGGGTACCCAACCGCATCACCGGCAACCGCTGCACCATCAATGAGCTGATCGAGGACGAGAAGGACTGGTCGTCGCACGCGCTGTTCCTCAAGCATGTCGACAGCGTCCTCGACAAGCTGCTCGCCGCCGGTGTGATCGACGCGCGCGAGCACAAGAAGATCTACCGGGCGGCCAAGCAGTCGGGGATCGGCAATCCGGGCCAGGACGAGGGCTACAAGAAGCTCTTCGACGGCACGGCGTCGTCGTTCGCCAAGTGGCAGCAGGTCGGTGGCGGCAAGTTCGGGCTCAATCCGGACGGCACGATCACCAGCTCCACCACCGTGGACGGCATGGGCATGCTCTGGTTCCCGGGCCGGCAGTACGGCGACTTCTCGCTCAAGCTCCAGTGGCGCGACGACGCCCCCGGTACGGGCAACGCCAACAGCGGTGTGTTCGTCCGCTTCCCGAACGTCCACGACAACCCGGAGGAGTCGCGTCCGGAGTGGGTCGCCATCAAGTACGGCCATGAGGTGCAGATCCTCGACCGTCCGGACGGCGACATGTACAAGACCGGCTCGATCTACGGCTTCGACCGGATCGGTCTGGCCGGCGCCGGGGTCACGCCCAAGGGCACCTGGAACGACTACGAGATCCGGGTGGTGGACCAGCACTACTCGGTCTACCGCAACGGTGTCCTGCTGAACGAGTTCGACAACAACGGCGGCCAGGTCTTCGAGCCGCCGCGGGGCGACGACCCGGGCACCGACGGCCGGCGGTACGCCTCCGGTTACATCGGACTCCAGGTCCACAGCACCACGGACGTGGTCTCGTACCGCGACATCCGGATCAAGGAGCTGTAGCCCGGACCGGCATCAGGTGGCCGTGGCCGCATGCTGAGGCATGTGGTCACGGCCTTCCGGGTGCCGGTGGCGCCATACCCAGAACACCGTGCAGGAGACCAGCGCCCAGCCGGCGAGGACCAGGTACGGGAAGACCCGCTGGTGCCCCTGGTAGTAGACGGCGGCGTGCTGGGCGTTGACCGAGGCGCCCGGGGGAAGCCAGCGGCCGATGAAGCCGAGCACCGACGGCAACAGCGGCCAGGACACCGCGCCGCCGGAGGACGGGTTGCCGAGCATCACCATCAGTCCCCAGGTGGGGATCATCGCCCAGCGCCCGATCAGGGCGTTGAACATGTTGAAGACCATGCCCGTGGTGAACATGGTGAAGGCGAGGATCATCCACGACTGGACGAACGGCAGGTCGACGGAGTCGAGCAGCCAGTCCACCACGGCGGTGATGGCGAACCCGCCGAGCAGGGCGTAGGCGACGGTGAACCCGATCCGCTCCAGGGGCTCCAGCGCCTTGGCGTGCACACTCAGCTGGATCGCGCCGAGGAACCCGACGACCACCGCGGCGAGCGAGATGTAGAAGAGAGCGAGGCCGCGCGGGTCGCCCCGCTGCAAGGGCTTCACGTCCGTGACCTTCACCGGCACATGGGCCGCTTCGCCCACCTTCAGCGTGGACTCGGCGAGCAACTGGGCAACGGAGGCTCCGGATGCGCTCGCGACGTCCAGGCCGACTCCGCCGTTCTCGGACCGCAGGACGGCGAAGACCTTCTGCTCCTCCAGGGCGGTGCGGGCCTGGGCCCCGGTGGCGTACTCGTGCAGCACCAGCGAGGTGTCGAGCGCGCCCTCCAGCCGGTCGAGGAAGACCTTGTCGCGCGGGGTGTCGAGGCGGCCGACCACGGCGGCCGGGATGTTGCGCGGGGTCGGATTGGCCATCGCGTACGTGTAGGAGCCCGCGAAGAGACCGGCCGCGGCCGCGATGATGAACAGAAGCACGACGGCGGGCAGATACGGGGACGCCTTGAACGCCGCCCATCGGTCACCGCGGGCCGGGGGCCGGGCATGTTCCCCGCGCGGGGTGACGGGCTCCAGGTCGGGTGCGCTCATGCATCGCCGTCCTCGTCGTGCCGGGCCCTGCTCGGCTGTACCCGTTTCGGTTCGCCCGGCATCTTGGGGTACTCCGGCGGGTACGGCATGTCGCCGAGGCCGCGCTCCCGCTCGTCCCTGTCCGCCAGCTCCAGCAGCCCGTCGAGCCGGAAGGCGTGCTCATCCATGTCCGCGTGCACGTCGCCCACCTCCGCGTAGCGCTTCGGCATGGTCCTGATGTCGAAGTCGCCCGGTTCGGCGTCGTCGATCTCCTCCCAGCGCAGCGGGGCGGAGACCGGGGCGTGCGGAAAAGGACGTACGGAGTAGGCGGAGGCGATCGTGCGGTCGCGGGCGGTCTGGTTGAAGTCGACGAAGATCCGCTCTCCGCGCTCCTCCTTCCACCAGGCGGTGGTCACCCGGTCCGGCATCCTGCGTTCCAGTTCGCGCCCGGCGGCGATGGCGGCACGCCGGACCTCGGTGAAGGTCCACTGCGGCTCGATGGGGACGAAGACATGGATGCCCCGGCCGCCGGAGGTCTTGGGCCAGCCGCGCAGACCGTGGTCGTCGAGCACGGACCGCAGCTCATGGGCGGCCCTCACCGCGTCGGCGTAGTCCGTACCGGGCTGTGGGTCGAGGTCGATGCGCAGCTCGTCCGGATGGTCGGTGTCGGTGCTCCGGACCGGCCAGGGGTGGAACGTGAGTGTGCCGAGGTTGGCCGCCCAGATGACGGCCGCGAGCTCGGTGGGGCAGATCTCGTCGGCGGGACGGCCGCTGGGGAACGCGATCCTGGCGGTGGGAATCCAGTCGGGGAGGTTCTTCGGGGCCCGCTTCTGGTAGAAGAACTCGCCTTCGACACCGTCCACGAAGCGCTGGAGGGTGGTCGGCCGGTTGCGCAGGGCGCGCGTGATGCCGGGGCCCACGGCCAGGAAGTACTCGGCCACGTCCCTCTTCGTGTAGCCCTTCTCCGGGAAGTAGACCTTGTCCGGACTGGACAGCCGTACGGCACGTCCGCCGGCTTCCAGCTCCACCGCTTTCCCCGCTGCACCCATGACGGTCACGGTAGGCCTGGCTCACATACGCCGCATATCGGGAGACGTATGTCCACCCATGGGCAAGAATCGGGGCCATGGATCTGCCGGTGATGCCGCCTGTGAAGCCGATGCTCGCCAAGTCCGTCTCGAAGATCCCGCCCGGTATGCAGTACGAGGCCAAGTGGGACGGCTTTCGCGCCATCGTGCACCGCGACGGCGACGAGGTGGTGATCGGCAGCCGCACCGGGAAGCCGCTCACCCGCTACTTCCCCGAGCTGGTCACCGCCGTCCGGGACAATCTTCCGCCGCGCTGTGTGATCGACGGCGAGATCGTGATCGCGTACGACGGCCGGCTGGATTTCGACCGGCTCAGCGAGCGCATCCACCCCGCCGATTCCCGGGTGCGGCTGCTCTCCGAGCAGACCCCGGCCAGTCTGGTCGCCTTCGACATCCTGGCGGTGGGCGGCGATTCGCTGCTCTCCACCAGGCAGTCCGACCGGCGCGCCGTTCTGGAGGCGGCCCTGTCCGGTGCGTCGGCCCCCGTCCATCTCGCACCGGCGACCACGGACCCGGCCCTCGCCCAGGAGTGGTTCGAACGGTACGAGGGTGCGGGGCTCGACGGTGTGGTCGCCAAACCGCTCGATCTGCCGTACCGCCCGGACACCAGGGTGATGTACAAGATCAAGCACGAGCGGACCGCCGACTGTGTGGTGGCGGGGTACCGCTTCCACAAGAGCGGCCCGGTCGTCGGCTCGCTGTTGCTCGGCCTGTACGACTCCGATGGCGTACTGCAGCACGTCGGAGTCTGTGCGGCCTTCTCGATGAAGCGGCGCGAGGAGCTGGTCGCGGAGCTGGAGCCGCTGCGCATCGAATTCGCCGGCCATCCGTGGGCGGCCTGGGCGGACGCCGGGGCGCACGAGCATGCCCGGCTGCCCGGGACGCCGAGCCGCTGGTCCGGGAAGAAGGACCAGTCATGGGTGGCGCTGCGTCCGGAACGGGTCTGCGAGGTGGCGTACGACCACATGGAGGGCGACCGTTTCCGGCACACAGCCCAGTTCCGCCGGTGGCGGCCGGACCGCACCCCGGACAGCTGCACCTACGCTCAGCTGGAAGAGGTGGTGCGGTACGACCTGGCCGAGGTGCTGTCAGCCGGCGGACGCTGAGCCCGACGGCGTGGCGCACGGGTCCTCGCTCGTTCCCGGGTCGGGCGACGGGGACTCGGTGGCTCCGGCCGAGTCGGTCGGATCGGGGGATGCGGAGTCCGTCGGGCAGCCGGGGTCCGTGCCCGGGTCGGGTGCCGAGGTACTGGGGTCGGGGCTCGACGTGCCGGGGTCCGGGGAGGCCGGTCCACTGTCGGTCGGATCGGGGGAGCCGGCCGGATCGGTGGGGTCCGGGGAACCGGTCGGCGATTCGGAGGGCTTCGGGGACGCCGATGACGAGGGGCCGGGCGAACCGCCGGGCTGCGGGCCCACGATGATGCCGCCGCCCGGGGCACCGGGGCCGCCCACCGGGTGCGTCGGCTTGTTCGGTCCGCCCGCGCCGGGGCTCTTCGGTACGAGGCCCTTGCCGTCGGCCACCGGGTGGATGCCCTTGCGGTAGAACTCCAGCCAGGACAGCACGGTGCGCAGATAGGTGTCCGAGTGGTTGTAGCTGAGGATCGCCCGGTCCAGATCGGCCTTCACCGACAGATCGCGCGGTCCGGCACAGAGGTAGTGCCCGGCGGCCAGGGCGGCGTCGTAGACGTTGCTCGGATCGCGACGGCCGTCGCCGTTTCCGTCCTTGCCCCAATGGGCCCAGGTGGAGGGGATGAACTGCATCGGGCCGACCGCCCGGTCGTACGTCCTGTCTCCGTCGTACGCGCCGCCGTCGGTGTCCGGGATGTTGGCGAAGCCCGCGCCGTTGAGCACCGGCCCGAGGATCGGGCTCAGCGTCGTGCCGTGGGCGTCGACCCGGCCCCCGCCGGCCTGGCCGGACTCGACCTTGCCGATCGCCGCGAGTAACTGCCACGGCAAATGGCATCCGGGGTCGGTGCGGCCGAGCGCGCTCTCCGCCTTGCGGTAGGCGGCGAGCACCGTGGCCGGGATGCCCGCCTCGGCCCAGGACCGGGCGCCGGCCGGGCTCTGCCTCACACCTGCCTTCGGTGGCTTCGGCGACTGCAGCGGCGGAAGTTCGGTGTGGTAGGAGTCGTCGTTGGGCACGTGCGACCACTTGACCTCGTCGGCCTCCTGGCGCTCCTTCGCGGTCTGTTCATGGCGGACGAGTCCCGGTGCCTGGGACGCGGTGAGCGCGGCCATCGCGGCGACCGCGGCTGCCGTGCCGCCGATTCCGCGGCGCATGGTGCCGTTGAACCTCATGCGTGCTCCCCTCTCCCCCGGGTCACTGGGTGAACGTATCGATGGCGGAGATCCGCCAGGTGCCGCCGCGGCGAACAGCGTCCACGGCGAACATGGCCGCCGCGTAGGTCGTCTCGTCCGACTTGCCGGTACGGGTGTTGCTCTGGTCGGCGAAGATCAGCAGCCGGGCCCGGTCGCCGTCGAGGAGTTCCACCCCGCTCTCGGTGACGGTCGTGGTGAGGACGAGCTTCTGCTTCGGCGCCTGCGCTCGTACCTCCGCGAGCATGTCCTTGTGCTGCTGAACCGCCTTGCCGACCAGGTAAGTCCGCGCCGCCTGTCCGGACTTGGCGGTGGCGGCGTAGTTGTACGAGAAGACCGCACCGACCGCCTCGGAGATCTGCCCCTTCACCTCGCTGGTACGGCTGATGTCGGTCAGTGCGGTGTTCCGACGGCTCGCGTCGCCGCGCAGCCCGTCGGCCGCGGTGAACGACCAGGCGGCGAAGGCGCCGAGGAGGACGGTGAGTGCGCAGAGCACGGCAGGGAGCCGGATCCGCAGGCGGGACATTGTGCGCGGCTGTTCACCCCGCGCCTCGTCCGTCTCCTCTTCCTCCGTCTGATCTGCGTCGCGGGAATCCGATGACTCCTCGAGGTCCGGCGTGACCACGGACTGCTGCTCGTGCTCACCGGTCCGCCCTTTCCTGCGCGGTGGTGCGGTCGTGCGCTCCGCGGCGGCCACGGTCGCCAACCGGCGCTGACGGTTCACGAGGTGGCGGGTCGTCGACATGTCCGGAGTTCCTCTCGGTGATGGAATGGATCGGATGGGGCCGGGTGGCTTCAGCCGGCCGTGTTCCCGACCGGCGCCTGACCGAGGGCGCTGAGCTTCCACCCCTCGGACGTGCGGGTGAGCCGGCCGAGCATCCGGCTCTCCTTCACCGCGGGCTTTCCCTTCGGCGCCGTCACGGTGATCCGCAGAGCCACCATCACCGATGCCTTGCCGGTCCGGTCGTCGAGTTCGGTGACCGCACCGGACAGCACCTTGGCGGTGCTCACGGTCTTCGCCTCCTGGATCTGCTTCTCGAACCCGCTGCGCCCGTCCACGAGTTGCTGGTGCAGATCGCCGGTGGTGGAGTCCTCCCAGCTGTCCAGACCCTGGTCCAGCTTCTGATGGTCGAGCGTGTTCAGGTTCTGCACGGCCTGCTCGCCCGCCGCCAGGGCGTCGTCGCGGGTCTGCCCGTAGCCGGCCGAGTCGTCGTGCGCGGCCCCGTACCAGGACCAGCCGCCCCAGGCCGCGCTGCCGGCCGCCAGGGCCGTCAGCACGATCGCCGCCACCACCAGTGGGTTCTTCGTCGTCCGTACCCGTGCCATTGCTGTCTCTCCCTTGCCGGCTGAGCTGAGCGGTGGATGCCCGATGGGCTGCGGCTGTGGCTGCGGCCTGGCTATCTGGAGGTGATGTCCACGATTCTCCAGTGCCCGTCCCGGAGTTCGGCGGTGACGGAGAGCTGGGCGGCCGCCGTGGTGGCGGGCTTGCCCCGGCGCTCGTAGACCTGGTCGAGGAAGACGAGCAGATGGGCGCTGGTGCCGGAGAGCCGGCTGACCCCGGCGCGTACGACATGCGTGGTGAGGGTCAGCTTCTGGTCCCTGGACTGCTTCTCGACTTGGCCGAACAGAGCCGCGTACTGCCGCAGCGCCTTTCCGCCGAGGAGCTGCTTCGCGGACTCCTTGGTGCCTGCGGTGTCCTGTGGACCGTACGAGAAGACCTTGCCCAGTGCGCTGCTCACGTCGCCCACGACGCGGGTCGTCGCCTCGGTGTCGCTGAGCGCCAGATTGTCGGTGGCGGGAGTGTCCCTCATCTGCTGGGCCCCGACGAAGAATCCGGATCCCGCCACGGCCAGGGCGACGACCAGCAGCACGACCGCGGTGCGCCGCAGGCGGCGGGTGGACCCGGACTCCCCGGCCTCGTCGGGCTCGTCCCCGGTGGACTCCGGTCTCTCCGGCTCCGCCACCTCGGCTTCGTTCTTCTCCTCGGTGCTCACCATCGCCGTCCTCCTCCACACCTCATGCGGCACCCACCGCAATCGCGGTGAGTGCTTTGACCTTCCAGCCGGCCGGAGTACGGGCGAGAGTGGCCTCGAACCGCTTGCGCTCGGTACCGCCCCCGCCGGTGCGCGGTGTGACCCGGACGACGACGGTCGCGATCAGCTCGGCCGTACCCGCGCGTTCGTCGAGCGCGGTGAGCGCCACGTCGGTGACGGTGCCGCGGGCCGTGCTGCCGCTCCTCTTCAGGTCGTTCGCATCCTTGCTCCGGGTTCGCTTCAGCTGGTCGTGCAGCGGCCCGGTGGAGACATCGAGCCACTGCCGCAGCCCCGCGTCCACGCTCGTGGCGTCCTTGCCGTTCAGACTGTTCAGCCGGGCGAGATGATGCTTGCCCGCCGCCAGGGCCGCGTCGCGGCTCTTCGCGTAAGCGAGGGTGTCGTCGCCACGCGCCTGTGTGTACGACCGGGCGCCGAAGGCGCAGATCAGTACGGCGGCGAGCACGACCGCCCAGCCCATGAGACCTCTGGTACGGGAGTTCACTCGCCGGCCTCCAGTCCCAGCAGCCCGGCCATGCCGTTCGTGGCGGGTGACGTGTTCGTCGTGGCCCCGAGTGCGCCCGGGAGCGTGCCTCCCGCGTCGGCGCCCAGGAGCATCGAGCCCGGTTTGGCGGGTTCGGGTACGGCTGGGCCCTTCGGCGCGTTGGCGCTGCCGCGTACGTTGATGCCGGTGCCGGGTGAGGAGGTGCAGCGCGCCTTGGTGTTGACCTCGGGACCGGTTGTCGTGTCGAGACCGTTGCGATAGGTCGTGCCGCCGTATCCGGCGGTGCAGGGCAGCGGTTCGAAGAAGGTGACCGACATACCGAACCGGGCGCCGTCCTCGTCCACGGCGCTCGCTCCGGCCGCGGCGACCGCGGGCAGTTTCACGAGGAGCTCCTCGATGCCGCGCTGCCGGGTGACGGCGACCTCGGACGTGGTGAGGAGGTTCGCGACGACGATCCCGAAACCGGGGTCGAGATCGCGCAGCACTCCGCTGATCTGCTCGGCCGCATCGGGCGCGGCGACGATCAGCTTGCGGAGGTCCGTGTCGGAGCCCTTGAGCTGGGCTGCCAGCTCCTTGGCCCCGGAGGCGAATCCCTTGAGTGCTTCGCCCTGTTCGGCCTGGGTGCGCAGAACGGTCTCGCCGTCGGCCATCAGCTTGGTGTTGGTGGGCAGTGCGTCGTCGGCCGCCTGCACGAAGTCGCTGCCGGTGTCCAGGAGGATCTGGAGATCGTCGCCGTGCTCGTTGAACGCGGTGCCGAACTCGTCGACCACGGTCCGCAGCGACTCCAGGTCGACCGAACCGGCGAGGTCGTTGACGCTGGTGAGGACATTCGTCACCGGTGCCGGGACGGTGGTGTCGGCCTGGTCGATGACCGAGCCGTTCTCCAGGTAGGGCCCGTCGGCGCGGGTCGGCCGCAGGTCGACGTACTGCTCGCCGACGGCGGAGAGGTTGGCGACGACGGCCTTCAGGTCGTCGGGGATGGGGGGTGCGGACTTGTCGATGCGCAGCTCGGCCTCCACACCGTCGTCGGTGAGTTCGATCGGGCCGACACGACCCACGGAGACCCCCCGGTAGGTGACGTTGGAGTGGGTGAACAGCCCGCCGGTCCGGGTGAGTTGGACCTTGACGGTGTAGTAGTCACGCATGCCGATGTAGTGGCCGAGGTCGGCGTAACGGACACCCAGATAGCCGAGCACCAGCACTGCGATGATCAGGAACGAGATGTTCTTCAGCCGGATGGCGAGGGTGATCATCCGTTGCCCCCCTCCGAGGCCGAAGGCATGTCCGACGGTTTGTCCGAAGGCTTCTGGGAAGGCGTTCCGGAAGGCGTGGTCGTGGTCGTTCCCTCAGTGGTGATCGAGGGAAGCGGCAGCGGCAGTCCCGAGCCGGCCGACCTGGCCGTTGCCGACGTTCCGGTCGCCGTGCCGGCGTCCGGGTCGTAGGGCGGGATGATCTGAGTCCCGGGGGCGGCCGTCATGTCCAGGTAGACGTTGAGGTAGTCGCCCTTGACACCGCGCAGCACCTCGTCCGTGAACGGGTAGGTGAGCAGCACCTGGAGGGAGTCCGGCAGGTCGTTGCCCGAGTCGGCGAGCGCCTTGAGGGTGGGGGCGATGGCCTTCAGATCGGCGATCGTGTCCGCCTTGCTCTTGTTGACGGTGTCGACGGCGACGGTGGAGAGGGTGTCGAGTGCGCGCAGCATGGTGAGGAGCGAGCCGCGCTGCTTCTCCAGGACCTTCATCCCGGGGCTGAGCCCGGTGAGGACCTTGCCCACATCCTGTTTGCGGGTGGCGAGGGTGGTGGAGAGCCGGTTGACACCGTCGAGTGCCTCGGTGATGTCCTTCTTGTGGTCGTCAAGGTTGGTGACGAGGGTGTCGACGCGGCTGAGCATGGACCGGATCTGCGGTTCCTGCCCGGCCAACGCCTTGTTGAGTTCGGTCGTGATGGTCTTGAGCTGGTTGATGCCACCGCCGTTGAGGAGCATCGACAGGGCGCCGAGAACCTCTTCGACCTCGGGGTTCCGGTTGGTGCGGGTGAGCGGGATCTTCGCACCGTCGGTGAGTGTGCCCCGGGCGGTGCCGGTCGCGGGTGGTGAGAGCTGGATGTACTTCTCGCCGAGGAGGCTGGACTGTTCCAGGTGGGCATACGCGTTGGCGGGCAGTTCCACCTTCCCGTTGACGCGCATGGTGACCCTGGCCTGCCAGCTGTCCGGGGCGAGGGAGATCTTGGTGACGCGGCCGACGGAGACGTCATTGACCTTCACCGAGGACTGCGGGGCGAGGCTGAGTACGTCCGCGAAGTCGGCGGTGATCTCGTACGGATGGTCTCCGAGGTCCGCGCCACCGGGCAGCGGCAGCTGTTCGATGCCGCTGAACCGCGGGGCCTCGCAGCCCCTGACGACGAGGACGCAGCAGAGGCCGAAGGCGATCAGGGTGGCCACGCCGGTGGTCGCGAGAGCTCCTGGTCTGCGGAGGGTACGGCTCATCGGTTCGCCCCCTTGGTGTTGTTCGTCGTTGTCCGGGTGCCCTCCGGCGTGCCGTAGACGGTGCCCACGGCCGGGAGCGGCAGCGAGGGCAGGGTCTTCTGCCGTTCGGCGGTCACCGGGGAGAGTCCTTCGAGACTCACGGTGGATTCGGTGAGCGGCCCGCCCATGCTGAGCTCGTTGAGGTCGGTCCGGCCGTTGAGGGTCCGGTTCGTCGGGTCGTAGGCGTTGATGACGTTGCCCGCGGCGAGCGGCAGAGTGTCGAGGGACTCGGCGAGCGAGGCCCGCTGGTCGACGAGGGTCTGAGTGAGCGGTACCAGGGCGTCCACGTTCTTCTTGAGTGCCCCGCGGTTGTCCTGGATGAAGGTCTTGACCTGGGCGAGTGCGGTGCCCAGCTCCTTGAGCGCGGCACCGAGGTTCTTCTTGTCGTCGGCCAGGAAGCCGGTCACAGAGTTCAGCTGCTGCTCGGCGGCGCGCACATTGCCGTCGTTCTCCTTCAGCATCGTGGTGAAGGTCTGCAGGTAGGACAGTGTGTCGAAGAGGTCCCCGCTGCTCTTGTCGAGGGTCTTCGTGGCCTTGCCGAACTGTTCGATCGAGTCCCCGATGTCCTTGCCGTTGCCCTTGAGGTTCTTCGCCCCGGTGTCGAGGAGCCCGGCGAACGCTCCTTGGGCGTTCGCCCCATCCGGTCCGAGCGCGCTGGAGAGTTCGGTGATGGACTCGTACAACTGGTCCACCTCAACCGGCGTCGCGTTGTTCGCGGCGGGCAGTTCGGCACCGTCTGCCAGGACCGCTCCCCCGTTGTAGGCGGGTGCGAGCTGGATGTACCGGTCGGCGACGAGGCTGGGCGCGACCACGACGGCGTGCGCCTCTTCGGGGACCTTGATGCCCTTGTCGACGCGCAGGACGACCTTGACCTCCTTGCCGTGCGGTTTCACCGATTCGACGGTGCCGACCTTCACGCCGAGGATCCGGAGGTCCGATCCGGCGTAGACACCGGTGGCCTGGTCGAAGTACGCGGTGACGGTCGTCGTTCCTTCTTCGTCCAGGGCCATGACCCCGGTGGTGGCCGCGACGGCCACGACGGCGAGTCCGGCGCCGATGCCGACGATGCGCGTGAGTCTCATGTCAGCTGCCGCCTTCCTGCTTGGGAGGCATACACCCGGTCGCCGGTGGTGTGCCGGCGGGCAGGTAGTTCTTCGGGACGACACCGCAGACGTAGTTGTCGAACCAGCGGCCGTTGCCGAGGGTGTTGCCGACGAGCCTGTTGTACGACCCGGCGAGCGACAACACCTTGTCGAGGCTCTTGCGGTTCTTCTGCAGGACCGCGGTGACCCGGCTGAGCGCGTTGAGCGTGGGCTTCAGCTGCTTGCTGTTGTCGGCGACGAGCCCGGTGAGCTGGGCTCCCAGATCGCGGGTGCCGGTCAGCAGCAGATGGATCGAGTCGCGGCGCGCCTGGATTTCGCCGAGAAGCAGATTGCCGTCCTCCAGGAGGGTTTCGAAGCTGCTCTTCTTGTTGGCGAGGGTCTTGGTGAGCTGTTTGCTGCCCTTGAGGAGCGTGGCGAGCTGCGCGTCTCGCTCGGAGACGGTCCTGGAGAGTGCGGAGAGCCCGTTCGCAGCGCTCTTCACATCCGGCGGGGAGTCCTTGAACGTCGCGGAGATCGTTTCGAAACTCTTGGCGAGCTGTGCGGTGTCGATCTCCCCGATGGTCTCGCCGAGGCCGTTGAACGCCTGGGTGACGTCGTACGGGGATGTGGTGCGGCTCGCCGTGATGCGCTCGTGCGGGTCCTGCGGGGCGTTGCCGAGCGGGTCGACAGCGAGGTACTTCTCGCCGAGCAGTGTCTTGATGGCGATGCCGACGGTGCTGGAGTTGCCGATCCAGGCGTCCTTGACCCGGAAGGTGACCTTCACCTTGGCGCCGTCGAGGGAGATCCCGGTGACCTCACCGACCTTCACTCCGGCGATCCGCACTCCGTCGCCGTCGGCGAGCCCGGCCGATTCGGTGAAGTCGGCGCTGTATGTCGTACCGCCGCCGATGAAGGGCAGCGAGTCGGCGCGGTAGGCGGCGAGTCCGACGAGGGCCAGGACCAGCAGGCCGACGATGCTGACGGCGACGGGGTTGCGTTCCCGTACGGGCTTGATTCTCATGACAGACACCTCGGCTGGGTGATCTCGATGCCGGTGGGCGGTGTGCTGCCGTCGCTGGTCGTCACACCGCTGATCCTGGCCTCGCAGAGGTAGAGGTTGAGCCATGAGCCGTACGAGGCGAGGCGGCTGATCGCCGCCATCTTGGCCGGGGTCTTCTCCAGGAAGTTCTCGATCTTCGGCGAGTTGTCCGCCAACCGGTCGGACAGGCGTCCGAGTTGCTTGATGTCGTCCTTGAGCGGCCCCCGGCCGTCGTTGAGCAGGTCCGCGGTGACGGTGGTGAGCGCGCCCATCGCGGTGACCGCGCGGCCGAGCGGTTTACGGTCGCCGGAGAAACCGGTGACGAGCTTCTGCAGTGTGACGACGAGGTCGTTGAAGCCGGCCTCACGGTCGTTGACGGTCTTCAGGACCGTGTTGAGGTTCTTGATCACCTCGCCGATCACCTTGTCCTTGGCGGCGACCGTGCCGGTCAGCGAGCCGACGTGCTGCAGGATGCTGTCGACGGTGCCGCCCTCGCCCTGGAGCACCTGGACGATGGAGCCGGCGAGCTCGTTGACGTCCGGCGGCGAGAGCCCTTCGAAGAGCGGCTGGAAACCGTTGAAGAGCTGGGTGAGGTCGAGTGCCGGGGTGGTGCGGGAGAGCGGAATGGTCGAGCCGGCGGTGAAGCTCTCGCCGACCGGGCCCGCCCCCTGGTCGAGGTCGATGTACCGCTGGCCGACCATGTTGAGGTACTTGATGGACGCGGTCACCGACGCCGGGAGCTTCCGGCCCTTCTGGACGCTGAAGCCGACCTCGGCGAGCCGCCTGTCGGCGACCTCGATGGATTCGACCTGCCCGACCTTGACCCCGGCAATCCGGACGCTGTCGCCGACGATCAGTCCGGTCGCGTCGGTGAACCGGGCTCCGTACGCAACGGTGCTGCCGACGCCCGTGTTGGCGATGGACAGGGCCAGGACGGTGGTGGCCAGGACCGTGACCAGGATGAAGACGATCGATTTCGCGAGTGGCCCGGCGAGGGAGCTGCGCTTCACTTGAGCTTCACCTCCGCACCGCGGAAGGCCGGACCGATGAGCACGCTGCTCCACTCGGGCAGAGTCTGCGGCTGGATTTTCAGTGAGGGAGCCACCAGCTCGTTGACGAGCCGGCTCTCCTGCGGGGAGTTGGGCATGCCGAGGGACGCGTCCGCTGCCGCCACTTCTTCGGGGGCGCCGGGCGTGGAAACCGGCGGAGTGCCCTGGCCGGCCGCCGCGCGGGCGTCCGCGGTCGGCACGGTGTTGCCGACGTAGGGCAGGGAGTAGCAGTGCGGTCCGCCGGTCGCGTCGTAGACCGGGGTGTCCTTCCCGGCCACGTACTTCCCCTTGGAGGGCACGGTCTTCAGCGTGACGTGCAGACCGGGTTCATCGGTGCCCTTGCCGAGCGCCTTGTCCATGGCCGGGACGAACCCGGCCATGGTGCGCAGGGTGCAGGGGAACTCCGACGAGTACTTCGCGAGGATCTCCAGCGTCGGCCTGCCTGTTGCGGAGAGCCGGATGAGGTTGTCCTTGTTCTTCCGCAGGAAGGTGGTGGCGTCCTGGGCGGAGGCGGTCGTGGACCCGTACAGGTCGGCGAGCCCGGCCTGCTGTTCGGCGAGAGTGCCGCTGGTGGTGGTGAAGTCGGTGAGCGCGTCGAGAACGTCCGGCGCCGCATCCGCGTACACGGTGCTCACCTTGACGAGTTCCTTGATGTCGGCGTTGAGCTTGGGCAGTTGGGGGTTGAGCTTCTTCAGGTGGGCGTCGAGCGTGACCAGGGTCTCGCCGAGCTTGTCGCCCCGCCCTTCGAGTGCCTGGGAGACGGCGGTGAGGGTCGCGGAGAGCTTCTGCGGCTGTACGGCGGTGAGCAGCGGCAGCACGTTGTCGAGGACCTGTTCCAGCTCGATGGCGTTGCTGGAGCGGTCCTGCGGGATGACGGCCCCCGCCTTCAGCGACTGCACGGAGGGAATCTCCGGCGGTACGAGTGCCACGAACCGCTCCCCGAAGAGGGTGGTGGGCAGCATCTGGGCGGTGACGTCGGCCGGAATCCGGTCGAGTTTGCCGGGTTGGATGGCGAGGGTGAGCCGGGCCCCGTCCCCCTCGGCCGCGATGTCGCGGACCTGGCCGACGACGACACCGCGCAGTTTCACATCGGCGTTGTCGTGCATCTCGTTGCCGACGGTCCCGGTCCGTACGGTCACGGTGGCGTCGTGGGTGAAGTCCTTGTTGTACACCGCGACCGACACCCACACGAGTACGGCGGGGACGAGCAGAAAACTGGCTCCGGCAAGCCGGCGGCGTACCGTCTGCGTGTTCATCATCCGGCCACCTTCACGGTCGTCGTGGCACCCCAGATGGCGAGCGAGAGGAAGAAGTCGGTGACGCTGATCAGCACGATCGCGTTGCGCACCGACCGCCCGACGGCGATACCGACCCCGGCGGGCCCACCCTCGGCCCGGAATCCGTAGTAGCAGTGGGCGAGGATCACCATCACGCTGAAGATCAGCACCTTGAGTACCGACAGCAGTACGTCGTCCGGGGAGAGGAAGAGGTTGAAGTAATGGTCGTACGTGCCCTGCGACTGCCCGTTGAACAGAACGGTGACGTAGCGGGACGCGACGTACGACGAGAGCAGTCCGATCGCGTACAGCGGGATGATCGCGACGACTCCCGCGATGACCCGGGTGGTGACGAGGTAGGGCATGGATCGCACGCCCATCGCTTCGAGGGCGTCCACCTCTTCGTTGATCCGCATCGCGCCGAGCTGGGCGGTGAAGCCGGCGCCGACGGTGGCTGAGAGAGCGAGTCCGGCGACGAGCGGGGCGATCTCACGGGTGTTGAAGTAGGCGGAGATGAAGCCGGTGAAGGCGGAGGTGCCGATCTGGTTGAGAGCCGCGTACCCCTGGAGACCGACGACCGTCCCCGTGAAGAGCGTCATCGCGATCATCACGCCGATGGTTCCGCCGATGACACCGAGGCCGCCGCTGCCGAACGCGACTTCGGCGAGGAGGCGCTGCACCTCCTTGAGGTAGCGGCGCAGGGTTCGGGGGATCCAGATCAACGCGCGTATGTAGAAGGTGAGTTGATCGCCAGAGCGATCCAGCCAGCCGAGCATGGGCATCTTCTCTCAGCTCCCCTTCGCGGGGACGATCTGGAGATAGATCGCCGTGAGGACCATGTTCACGAAGAACAGCAGCATGAAGGTGATGACGACGGACTGATTGACCGCGTCGCCGACGCCCTTGGGACCGCCGCGCGGGTTCAGCCCGCGGTAGGCCGCGACGATGCCCGCGATGAACCCGAAGATCAGCGCCTTGAACTCGCTGATGTAGAGGTCGGGCAGCTGAGCGAGGGCGGAGAAGCTGGCCAGGTACGCGCCGGGGGTCCCGTGCTGCATGATCACGTTGAAGAAGTAGCCGCCCAGGGTGCCGACGACGGAGACCAGGCCGTTGAGCAGGACGGCCACGAACATGGTGGCCAGGACGCGCGGGACGACGAGGCGCTGGATGGGCGATACGCCCATGACCTCCATCGCGTCGAGTTCCTCACGGATCTTCCGCGACCCCAGATCGGCGCAGATCGCCGATCCGCCCGCTCCGGAGATGAGCAGCGCAACGATGAGCGGGCTGGCCTGCTGGATGACGGCGAGGACGCTGGCGCCGCCGGTGAAGGACTGGGCGCCGAGCTGCTCGGTGAGCGAGCCGACCTGGAGGGCGATGACCGCGCCGAACGGGATGGAGACGAGGGCGGCGGGCAGGATGGTGACGCTGGCGATGAACCAGAACTGCTCGATGAACTCCCGCACCTGGAAAGGTCTTCGGAAGACCGCGCGGGTCACGGACAGGGCGAGCGCGAACAGCCTCCCGGTCTCACGCAGCGGTGCGAGCAGCCTCGTCGGCTGTTTCTGCGCGGGGGGCTGCCGCGGGGGCGTCGCATCGGTGGTGGGCGGCTCGGGGGGCCCCACCGGAATCTCGGCCGTCACGGGCGTGCACCGCCGGCGGCTGGGGTGTAGCTGTTCATGATGGCCGTACGGGCGGCCTCCGGGAGCTGGCCCATCATGCCGAGAACGCGCTCCCGGCGGCGCTGGACGGCCTGACGGACCGGCATTCCGGGCGAGGGTTCCAGTTGCGGTACGACGGTCCGCGGGGCAAAGCTGTAATCGCTTCCGTTGCCGTTGCCGTTGAGCTGCTCGGCGGCAAGGGTGGCGGCGTCCTTCTCCTCGGACATGCCGATGGGGCCTTCGCGGCGTCCGGAGAGGAACTGGGAGACGACCGGCACATCGCTGGTGAGCAGTACCTCTCGCGGCCCGAAGGTGACGAGGTTGCGGCAGAACAGCATCCCCATGTTGTCGGGGACGGTCGCCGCGATGTCGAGGTTGTGGGTGACGATCAGCATCGTGGCATCGATCTGCGCGTTCAGATCGATGAGGAGCTGCGAGAGGTAGGCGGTGCGGACGGGGTCGAGTCCGGAGTCCGGCTCGTCGCAGAGGATGATCTGCGGGTCCAGGACGAGCGCACGGGCGAGACCGGCCCGTTTGCGCATGCCGCCCGAGATCTCACCGGGCAGCTTCCCCTCGGCACCGAGGAGCCCGACGATGTCGATCCGCTCCATGACAATGCGGCGAATCTCGGATTCCTTCTTCCGGGTGTGCTCGCGCAGGGGGAAGGCAATGTTGTCGAACAGCGACATCGATCCGAAAAGGGCACCGTCCTGGAACATGAGCCCGAAGAGTTTGCGGGTCTCCATGATGTCTCGTTCGGGACTGTTCACCATGTCGACGCCGTTGATGAGGACGCGACCGCGTTCGGGCTTCAGCAGGCCGATGATGGATTTGAGGAAGACGGTCTTTCCCGTACCCGACGGGCCTAGCATGACGCTGACCTCGCCGGCGGGGAGCGTGAGCGACACATCCTGCCAGATGTTCTGCTTACCGAAAGACTTGGCAAGGCCTTCGACAACTACTTCGATTCCCATCCCACCTCCTGCATGCGCTCACGAAGTGACAGAAGTGCGCCGAGGGGCGCACGTTAAGTTCACCGACACCGCCAGGACAAGCCCTTGAACAGCCAATTCGTGAACGACCGGCCCACTTGTCATTCAGTGACAAACTTTCACTCAAACCTTGTAAAGAACTGCGCACTCGCAACAGTCGGTGCAGGCTGGGGCCGCCCGGCCCAGGGGGGCCGGAGCCGCGGGGCCCCAGAGTGAGAGCGCCGCCCCGCCTGGAGGTACGGGACCGGGGGCTCCCGGGCAGGGAATTCCGGCGTGGGGAGCCACGACGGCGTTCCCTTCCTGACGGGTGAGCAAGCTCCGGACGCACCGCCCGAGTTGCCGACGAGGGCGACGTTACGGCTGAGTAACCTGGCCCGCAATACCAGTTCTCCAAGTTTTCGCGAGCCCGCGTCGAGCCGTCGAGTTCTTTGCATTGACTGAGTAGGAGACCCAGAGGATTTATCGGCAAGTGACAAGTTCCTCAGCCCTGGTGGCGAGACCTCAGCGGTCACGGCCGGCCGCCCGACGACCGTCCGGACCGGCGCGAACGCACAAGCGGGAACCGAATTCCGTATAGGTCACGAGTCGCGACGGCGTCGAGTTCCGTCCTGGGTCCATGCGCACCGATTGACAAGGTGTCCTTGCCCAGCACTCACCCGCGGACGAGAAGTCACATTCGCGGGCAGATTCTCAAACGGCGGGATTGTGCGCCAGTGTTTCTCGCCAGTAACCTCACGGCTCGGTGAATGGGGAGTCCGAACCGGCATTGCTCGCTGCGGACCCCGGCACCCGCATTCCGCACACCTATGGTCTGCGCACCCCTCACGCCATGACCGAACCATGCCGACTTCGGGGCGCCGCAGGCAGACCGAGCAACTCCGGACTCACCGGGCCGCCTCGATGACGGCTGCCTCAAAAAGGGGAAGACATGAGATCTGGTTCGAACCGGGCGCGCGTGGGGCTGCTGGCCTCGTTCACCGCACTTGCCGCCTTCGCATCCATGGGGTCGGCCACCGCCGCCACGAGCCTGAACGGCAACTGGGCGCCCTTCACCCGCTGTCCGGTGGACGCTCCCGCCATGCTGGCCGCGGACGGGGCGACCGACACCGCCGTCTGCGTCTCCTCACACTCGGCGAGCGGCTCCATCAAGCTCGGCAACACCGTGGTTCCGGTGGGCGCCAGCGACCTCCAGGTCGGGGTGGTCACGCATCCGGGCGGCGGGGCGACCGTGGTCTCACCTCCGGGCGGCGCCCTCGTCGCCGACTCCGCGCAGATCCCTGGCGGGCTGCTCGGCCTGATGTGCCCCAGCGACATTCCCGTGATCACCGGCATCTGCAACCAGCTGACCGACAACACTCTTAACCGGGTGACCGCCACCATCGAGTCCGTCAACAGCCCCAGCGACTTCCGGCTCCTCGCGGGAACCACCACCGGAAAGCCGATCATCACGCTGCCGGTGCGGATCCACCTGGAGAACCCGTTCCTCGGCAATTCGTGCTACATCGGCTCCGCTTCGGACCCGATCCTGCTCCGCCCACAGAACCTGACGCGCCCGGCCATCAGCACCCAGCAGTTCGCCGGCGACGGCACCACCGACGCGACCGGCCCCATGGGCCGGATCAGCCTCGTGGGCGCCAACCAGACCGACACGACGTACGCGGTCCCGGGGGCCAGTGGCTGCGGGCTGGGCCTGCTCAACTGGGCGGTGAACCTGAAGACCGGGCTGCCGTCCGCCTCCGGCAACAACAGCGTGGTCCTCAACAACGCCCAGACGTACGTCGCAACGATCAACAACCCCGGCAGCGTCGCCCCCGACGCGGGCAAGCTGCTGTCGCAGTACTGGCACTCGGCGGCCCAGTAGCCACTGCCCGTGCCGTACCCAACGCCCCGGTGGGGTCACGCTCCTGGTGGAGGTGGCCCCACCGGGGCGTACGAGCGCATCGCGGACGGGCAGCTCGTGGGCGGGGCGCGGACTACGACCGTCCGTCGCCGGCCCGGCTGCCAGGGGCGCCGGACGTCGGCCACGTCGTGGCGCCTTGGATCGGACACCACCTGGGAGAGCCCTGTCGGCCAGGAGTTCCCGGCCGGGATGCCGAGGGTCGGGTCACCTCTTTCGAGGATGATGCCGAAGCGGCCCGGGGAGGCGGCCGGCACCATCGGAACGTGCCCTGCGCGCGCAACGGCAAGTGCGCCGGCCGCCAGAAGCAGCACGTGACGAAAAGGCCGCGGCTCATGGAAATGAGCAGGCCATTGGCGCGGGTCGACACCTCGTCCGGGTCGAAGACGGACCACCGGGCGACGTCGCAGGCTCCCTCGGACGCGGCCTATGTGAGATGTCGGCTTCCCCTGCAACAGTCCGCCTATCCGGCGTCGGTGTACCGCGTTTCGCCATGTCCCCTCAGAGGCTTCACGACTTTGTGCCAGGAATCGTCGGCATGGTCGCCGGGCAGATGGTCGAGGGCTCAATGGGAATACAGGTGGTGCCCTGATTCATGATGATCGCGTTACCTGGACCGGAGATGGAGGCGGTGAACAGAGAGTCAAGGTCTTCACCACCTGTTCCGCAGCCGGAGAAGGCCGGAATGGTCACCACGCCGCTCATCAAGCCGCCTTGAAGCACATTCGTGTACTTCGGATCCTTGGTGAAATCTCCGCGAAGAACGACCTTGAAGGGGGAAGCGGTCCGGCAGTCGTTCCCCACATCCAGGGCGACGCCGTTCACCTTCACGTCGTACAGCCGCAAGGACTGCTTGAAGGAAGCCACCGCGAAGTTCTCCCGTACGGGGGGATGAGGGATCGCGGTTCCCGTAGAGATCGTCAAAGGTCCGTTCTCGAACTCCACCTTGGCGGAGACCGGCTGGAACCCGAAAGTCAGGAAGGTGGACTCGGCGTCGGGAAGCTTGAGATTGCCGATCGAGTCGAATTGGGTGAACGCCCCCCCTGCCTGTGTCGGCCGACGGGTTGACGACCGCTTGTTCGCGTAGACGCTGATCAGCGCGGGCTTCTTCGCCGGATCATTGATGATCATCGCGCCATTGAGCTTGCGGACATTGGCCACCCCCACGGCGTACGCACAACCGGGGTAGACACCGGGCAGGTCGCGCACGACGAGGTCGGCGCCCGGGGCAGGCTTCGGCGCGTCGCTGGTGTCCATCTCCCCCACGGGAGGGTCGACCGGACACGGATCGGCCGGGTCCTCGGCCGGCTCGTCCTGCGGCGTCACCGTGATGGCGTTGTTCTTCTCGCCGCTCCCGTCTCCGGGCTCGCCCGGCTTCGTGGTCTGCGGTGCTCCCGATGCCTCCTCACCCACTACCGGGATCGCGCCGAGGCGCCCCGGCTCCTCTGCGCCCCTCTCGCATTGCAGGACGACGGGATCGGCCTCGGACCCCTGCCCGTCGGCGGCGGCGCTCAGCTCCAACGTCAGCTTCCCCGCCGTGAACGTGACATCGCCCGCCGCACCGACGGTGACCGAGGGGACCTGTCCGGCGTGGACCAACCGCACGTCCTCGTCGGCGGTCAGTGACGTGGCGGGGGAGGCGAAGTCCGTCCACTGCGCCTGGGCCGTCCGATCGTTCTGCGCCACCTCGACGTCGAGCCTCGCCGTGCTCATCACCGTGGTGGTGTCGGCCGGCAGGAGCGAGGCGAGGTCGGCGCCCGCCAGTTCCACCGTGATACTCACGTCCCGCGGACTCATCTCCACGCCCACCTCTCCGGATTCCGGAAAGTCCGCGCGCACCTCCATCGACACCTGCTCGGGACCGGAAGGCAGCCGGCAGTCATATGTCACCGCGGCAACGGCATCCGAGTCGTCTGCGGCCGACCCGGGACCGGACAGCAGGCCCGCAAGCGTGGCGACCGCCGCAACCGAGGCCAGGCGTACAGACCGTCTGCCGGCGGATACAGGTGTCTTTACGGTCATGTCGGCCCTGTCCTCTACTTCCTGCCGTCCAGCGAGTTGCCTTGTGCGGCGCCGTGCCCACGGCGCTGGGACAATGAACGGTCCGGGCCGAAGGCGGCAGAATCTGCGCACCTACGGCCCGGCCCATGTTCACGGCACGTATTAAGACCGACCGGCAAATGGGGGGTGGGAGAAGGAGCGGGGCTGGGTGCGTGCAGCTGCAAGGCGGAGGATTGAGCCAACGCGGAGCGTTGGTGATTGACGACAACGCCGCAGATGTGCGTGCCCAGCCCCGCGACGCCGCCCCCCATTTGCCGGTCGGTCTAAGGAGTGGACAGCACCGGGGACGTGCCCGTCGACGTCATGGTCACGTGATACGACGCGTTGAAGCTGGCGACGTCGCCGTTGGTGATGAGGCCGAGGCAGCTGGCGTTCGAGGCGACGAGCTCGTTTCCGGTGCCGTCGATGACCAGGTCACCTGTGCTGTTGTCGTAGTAGCCGTGGACCGTTCCCGTGAAGTCGGTACTGCAGCCGATCCCCGAGACGTGGGCCGAGATGGAGCTGACATTGCCCTTGACCCTGTTCGGGTTCGCCGAGTCGACCGACAGGGCGTCGATCTTCCAGGGCGACGCCTTCATGGTGACCGTGAAGGAAATGCCGGCCACATCACACGTGTTGAACTTGATGGTGTTGATGGCACCGATTCCGAGGCCGTCGCTGTCGGTCGCCAGAAGGGTTCCGCCGGCGTCGGAGGAATCGCAGTAGAGGGACGCGAGCGGCACGTCCAGCGTCGGGCCGACGGCACGGGCGGTAAAGGCGCCCGACGGCGTGGCCGACCATGACGAGGCGGCACCGGCCGAGGCCGACGACACCGTCATTCCGATGGCCGCGCCGAGGGCGGCGGTTACGACTGCGGCTCTGCGTGCAAGGGTGTTCACGGATCCGTATCCCTTCAGGATGTGTGACCCGGTGCCGGAACTCGCCTCCGGCCGGATGGGGCAAAACTCCCGGGGCGGGGTCACAGGACAGAGAAGTGGCAGTCCGACCTGACCGACTGCGCGACCACTTGCGTTCGGCGAAGACGCTACGGGCGAGTAATGTTGCTTCGCAACACTCGGGCCGAAGAATCTCCGGATGCGCCCTCGTCGCTCAATAATTTGTTCCGGGGCGAGTACGGGCTCATGGGTTCTTATCCAGAAGTGAGTAGTTCCGGCCCGGCGGTGGTGCGGCGCGCACCCGTCGGATCGACCGACCGGCAGCCGAACCGCCCGGCAACACCCCACGTCACAACCACAGTTGCGAGACGATGCCGGACCCGACCGGCGCGCTGCGCGGCCGCCGGAGCGAGGGCCCTTGACTTCGCGGCGCCTGCACAGTCGAATTACCACCGGAATACCGATCGCAACTCGCTTTCCATTACAGGTGACGGCCGTACAAGGATTCCCCGGCGCTCCGGGAATTCCTTGTCACCCCGCGCCGAACCTGATTGCGGGCCCGCTCCGGCCGCCGGAACCCCGGCCGTCCCGGGACGCCTGCGGCCCGGACCCGGCACGGCAATACGTGCCCCTTGCATCTCGTGCTGTCACGACTGTGTCCACGCGCCCCTGCTTGGACTATCTTCAGCAGCCCACGTTGGTACGCACCTGACGGCTTGGGAGCGCTCCTCCCACGGCCCACCCCCCATCGGGCGCCCGGAGAGCAAGGGATGCAGGCATGCCGGGAGTTGTACAGCCCTCGGACCTCGGAGAACCACTGGGACCGCTGCCGCAGGAGTTCGCCGCGATCGTGCGGCCCGAGCTCCCCAGCCTGATCCAGGAGATCGGGCTGGAGGTGACCCGCGCCTACCCCGAGTATGCGCGACTGCTCGACGGTCCCTACGGCCAGGGCATCCGGGTCGGCGTCGAGCAGAGCATCTCCGTCTTCGTGGACCAGGTCGCCGAGCCGGCCGCTCCCTCCGCACTGCGCGACGAGATGTGCCGCAGGTTCGGCAGGTTCGAGGCGTATGAGGGACGCAGCCTGGACCAGTTGCAGGGCGCGTACCGGCTGGGGGCCCGGATCGCGCTGCGCCGGGCCAAGAAGGTGGGCCGGCGCTACAACCTCTCCCCCACGATGATGCTCACCTTCGCCGACGCCCTCTTCTCGTACGTCGATGAGCTCGAAGCACTGTCCCGCGAGGGCTACTTGGAGGTCCGGGCGGCCTCCGTCGACCACACGGACACCCTCCGGCGGCGTCTGCTGCATCTGGTACTCGCCGGCCGGCCCGTACCCCGTACAGCCATCGCCGGACTCTGTGAGCAGACCGGCTGGGTACTGCCCGACGAGGTGACTCTCGTCGCGGTACGCCCCTCGGCGGAGCTGGGACGGCTCGGCGCCGACCGCGACGTCCTCGTCGATTTCACCGACCCGCAGCCGCACTTACTGATCCCGGGACCGTTCGACGAGATGCGAAGACGCATGCTCGATCACGCGCTCCCGGGTGCCCGCGCCGCAATCGGCCTGACCGTTCCCACCTCCCTGGCCTCGGACTCGGTCCGCTGGGCCCGTCGCGTCCTCGAACTCGTCGACGCAGGCGTCATCGACGACGCACCCGTCATCCTCTGCGAGGACCACCTCATCACCCTGTGGCTCCTCTCCGACCCGGTCCTCCTCGACCAGCTCGCACGGCGCGAACTCGCCCCGATCGCCGGTATCAGCGCCAATCGGCGCGAGCGGCTGATCGAGACCTTGCGGATCTGGCTCGACACCCGTGGCACCGCCGCCCAGATGGGCGAGCTGCTCGACGTACACCCGCAGACCGTCCGCTACCGGATGCGCAATCTCGAATCCATCTTCGGCGAGCAACTCGTCGACCCCGAGTCCCGGTTCTCGACCGAGGCCGTGCTCCGCGCGATGCGGCTGCGTGCCCGCAGCGACGGCACACCACTCTGATCGGCGCAGCGCGGATCCCGACCCGAGCACGTTCCTCACGCGGAGTCAACTTACTTACGGGTAAGGCAAAATAGCCGGTCACTCCCAAACGGTTGCCACACGGAGACGTTCTCAACGAGAAACCCGGAAGTGCGTCCCGTACACATGGAGGTGTCGGCCGCCCACCCGGCGGCCGCGCCGAGAACCGCCTCCTGGCCAACCATCCGAGAGAGAACCCCCCATGACCGCCTCGCACCTCCTCGTCCCCGTGCCGATCCCGGACCGGGTCGCCGCGCTGATCGGGTCCTGCATCCCGCCGCACATCGTGGAGGCGGAGTTCGATGCCGAATGCGCCGCGCGCGAGGTGCGCAGGTTCCGCGGTCCGCGGCTCTGCGTCGAGGACCAGGCCGACCGCGAGCAGTCACTCGCCGAGCTGGCCCGCGCCAACAAGATCCTCGCCGCCCACCATCCTCGGCTGCCGGTGCGCCCCGGCAGCTCCTGGTGAGCCGCCCGCACCTCCCCCCACTCCGCTCCCGCCCTGCAAAGGGACGGCACGACCCTTACCTTACTCAAAAGTAAGTTTACTCCGGAGTAAGGAACTGGCGTGGCCGACAACAGCAGCGGCGACCTCACCGACGAACTGGCCGGGCTCGACTTCGCGGCCGTCTCCCCCGGAGAGTTCGCCCGCATCGTGAAGGGCGTCTCAGCCAAGCAGCTCGGCGAGGTCATGCACGGCGAACTGCGCTCCCGCGTACTGGGCGAAGTCTTCGGCCGGATGAAGCAGCAGTTCCGCCCGGAGGCCGCGGGGCAGCTGAAGGCCCTGATCCGCTGGAAGATGACCGGTGACAGCGAAGTGGTTTTCGAAACCTCGATCTCCGAGGGCCGCTGCACCGTCAGCGAGGGCCGTTCCGAGGCCGAACCACGCACGACGCTGGTGACGGGGGACGCCGAGTTCCTCAAACTGGTCTCCGGCAACGGCAATCCCGTGACGATGTTCATGATGCGCAAGCTGAAGGTCGCCGGTGATGTCTCGCCGGCCTCGGGCCCGACCCGCTGCTTCGACATCCCGAAGGCCTGAGCCCGTGAGCTACTTCTCGCTCGCCCTCACCGAGGAGCAGCAGGATCTGCGCAACTGGGTGCACGGCTTCGCCGCCCAGGCTGGCCCGTGCCCGCGAGGGTACGAACGCCAAAGGGCAGGCGGCGATGGCGACCTTCGAGGTCAGGGCTCCATGTCCAAGCTGCGCGCGGGCGAACTGGCCGTGTCCGCAACGGAGAAGGCCATCCAGATCCTGGGCGGCGCCGGATACAGCAGGGAGCATCCCGTCGAGCGGATGTACCGCGACGCCGAGATCTACACGATCTTCGAGGGGACGAGCGAGATCCAGCGGCTGGTGATCGGGCGCGGGCGATCTCCGGGCGCCACATTCGCTGATCGCTCCTGCATGGATGCCGGGGCGCGCCCGTTCGCGCGCCCCGGCATCTCCGGCTGATCGCGCCCCTTGTGGCCGCATCCGGGTCACCGCCCGGATTGGGATCGGCCGCGGCCGGCGTGAGAATGTCGGGCAGTGGCGGCGATTGCGATGCGGTCTACTCGTTCGGGGCGGACCTCATCACCTCCGGGTCCGTGCCGGGCAACGCCCTCGACGTCATTGATCCGCCGTCCGCCGACACACCTCATGGGGGAACGCCATGCCCGCCGGCCCGCGCCCGTCCGTCCTCTTCGTCACCGACCTCGCCTACGAGGCCCGCGGTCGCCGCTACTGCGACGAGGACATCTATCTGACGTCGCGGCTGCGCGAGGAATTCGATGTCGCGCTCTGTCACCCCCGGGACGCCGCCGCGCTGCTCGACGGTTTCGACGCGGTCGTCGTACGCAACAGTGGTCCGGTGCTGCACTACCGGGAGGCGTACGACGCGTTCTGCGCGCGGGCGCGGGAGCTGGGCGTGCGCGTCTACAACCCGCTGCACGGCCGCGGGGACATGGCGGGCAAGCAGTATCTGGTCGATCTGAGCCGAGCCGGATACCCGGTGATCCCCACGGTGGACCGGGCGGCGGATCTGGGACTGCTGCCCGCGGCCGCGGAGTATGCGGTCAAGCCGAAGCTGGGGGCGGACTCGGTCGGGCTGCGGTTCATACGGGAGGCCGCGCTGCCGGAGAGCGAAGACGGCACGTTGCTCGTCCAGCCGCGGGTCGACTTCCGTTACGAGGTGTCGTTCTACTTCATCGACCACGACTTCCAGTACGCGCTGTACGCACCGCATCCGGAGCAGCGGTGGGTACTGGAGCCGTACGAGCCGAGCGCGGCGGATCTGGAGTTCGCCCGGAGTTTCGTGGAGTGGAACAGTCTCGGCCATGGCATCCAGCGGGTCGACGCCTGCCGGACCGCGGCGGGCGAGCTGCTGCTCGTCGAGTTGGAGGACCTCAATCCGTATCTCTCGCTGGACCGGGTGGCGGAGCCGGTGCGGGAGGCGTTCGTGACCCGTATGAAGGCTTCCGTACGGGATCTGCTGGCCTGATGCCACGTCCGGCCGTCCCCCACATGCGGGAGACGGGGGCCGGTGTGAGGGTGCAAGCGTGACTACTGCCAGCGAGACCGCCCCCGCCGCGCAGAGTGCCGCCGCGCCACCCGTACTCGATCCGCGCCGCAGGAACATCGTCTTCGCAACGATCGTGCTGGGGATCCTGCTGGCCGCCCTGGACCAGACGATCGTCGGCACCGCACTGCCGACGATCGTCTCGGATCTCGGCGGCGCCGCGCATATGTCCTGGGTGGTCACCGCGTATCTGCTCGCCGAGACGGTGGCGACGGTCCTGGTCGGCAAGTTCGGCGACCTGTTCGGCCGGAAGATCATCTTCCAGCTGTCCGCGATCATCTTCATCACCGGCTCGTTCCTGTGCGGTCTCGCGACCAATATGACGCTGCTGATCATCTGGCGCGGACTGCAGGGCATCGGCGCGGGCGGGCTGATGGTCACCTCGATGGCGCTGATCGCCGATGTGATCCCCCTGCGCGAGCGCGGCAAGTACCAGGGTGCGCTGGGTGCGGTCTTCGGGGTGTCGACGGTGATCGGGCCGCTGCTGGGCGGGCTCTTCACCGACCATCTGAGCTGGCGCTGGGCGTTCTACGTCAATGTGCCGATCGCGATCGTGGTGGTCATCGCCGCCGCCCGGACCCTCCCGTCGGTGAAGGCAGCCGGGCGGCCCGTGATCGACTATCTGGGCATCACGATGGTCACGGTCGGCGCGAGCGCACTGATCCTGGCGACCAGCTGGGGCGGCAATGAGTACGCATGGGGATCGCCCGTCATCATCGGTCTCTTCGCGGGCGGCGCCGTGGCACTGGCGCTCTTCTGCCTCGTGGAGTTCCGGGCCCGGGAACCGATGCTGCCAATGCGGCTGTTCCGGAATCCGGTGTTCACCGTCTGCTCGATCCTGAGCTTCATCGTGGGCTTCGCGATGCTCGGCGCGATGATCTTCCTGCCGACGTATCTCCAGTACGTGGACGGCGACTCGGCGACCCTGTCGGGCGTTCGGACACTGCCCATGGTCATCGGGCTGCTCGTCGCCTCGATCTTCAGCGGCAATGTGGTCTCCAGGACGGGCCAGTACCGGATCTTTCCCATCGTGGGCTCGCTGATCATGGCGGTCGGGCTGTTTCTGCTCTCCCGGATGGGCCCGGAGAGCGGAGTGTGGCTGGAATCGCTCTACATGCTGGTGCTCGGGGTCGGCATCGGCCTGTGCATGCAGGTACTCACCATCGCAGTGCAGAACACGGTCGACTACTCGGATCTGGGTACGGCGACGTCGGGCGTGACGTTCTTCCGCACGCTCGGCAGCTCCTTCGGTACTGCGGTCTTCGGCACGATCTACGCCAATGCGCTGAAGCCGAATCTGACCGACGGCGTCGCGGCGGCGGCCCGGGCGGGCGGCGACCCCGCAGTGCTGGCGAAGGCCGCGCGGAGCCCGCACGGACTGCACGGTCTGCCCGCCGCGCAGTCCGCGCCACTGGCCCGGGCATACGCCGACACACTGCACACCGTGTTCCTGTGGACGGTGCCGGTCGCGGTCCTGGGGTTCGTCGTGGCGCTCTTCCTGAAGCAGGTGAAGCTGCGCGACACGGCGCGGGTCGGCTCGACGGACATGGGCGAGGGATTCGCCCAGCCCGGCGCCGGCGACTCGGCCAAGCTCCTGGAATTCTCCGTGGCCAAGATCCTGCACGGAGCGGGTGGGGACACGGCACGGCGGATCGTCGCGGAGTCGGACACCCGGCTGGACATGGCAGGGGCCTGGGCGGTGATGCAGGTCGAGCTGTTCACCCGGATGGTCGGTCATGCGGGGCTGAACCTGATCGCGGCCCGGCACCGGGTCCCGCCTGAGGTGCTGGTGCCGGTCTTCGACCGGATGATCGAAGAGGGCTTTCTCACCGGCGACGGTCATCTGTTCATGCATACGGCCGCCGGGAGCCGGGAGGCCGCGGCGATCAACGACGCGTGGGCGCGGTGGCTCAATGAGCGCCTGGACGAGAGCGGGGCACGCCCGGACGACCGGCAGCTGCGGGCGGCAGTGGATGTGATCGCCAAGCAGTTGCTGGCGGAGGACCTGGCGCAGGAGCTCTCGCCGGAGAAGCCGCGGGTGGAGGCCGCCATCTGAACTGGCCCGGTCACCGCGCGGCCGGATCAGTCGACGAAGACCGCCGTCGAGTACACCCAGGCGCCCTCGGACCGGACGAAGCGGCTCTTCTCATGGAGCGAGTCCGGCCGCCCGTTGTCGGTGTAGTGCGCGCGGAAGGTAACCGTTCCTGTGGTGTGGAACGCGCTGCCGTCCGTCGTCTCCAGGATCTCCAGGCGCACCCACCGCATCCCGGGATCGAAGTCGACGGCGGGCGGCCGGGTGTCGGGGTGCCAGGTGCGGAGCAGATACGCCTCGTCCCGGACGACGAATGCGGCGTACCGGGAGCGCATCAGCGCCTCGCAGGTCGGCGCTGCGACGGTCCCGGCGTGCAGGCGGCCGCAGCAGTCCGCGTAGGTGGCAGGCAGGCCGCACGGGCACGGCGACTCCGCGGTGATCGCGGGCGTCCGCGTTTTGGCGGTGGCGGACCGCTTCGGTCGTGTGGTGCGTCGTGACATGCGTCCATTGTCACCTGCGGCCCGGCCGGTTCAGCCGGCCGGGGTGAAGCGGCGACGGTACTCGCTGGGGGTCAGTCCGGTGCGGCGGCGGAGCTGGGTCCGCAGATTCGTCGCCGTACCGAGTCCGCTGGTGCGGGCGACCACGTCGAGGCGCTCCTCGCCGCGCTCCATCAGCCGGCAGGCGAGGGTGATCCGGCGTTCGGTCAGCCAGCCGAGCGGGGTCGTGCCGAGCTGGGCGCGGAAGCGGCGGTGCAGTGTGGCCGGGCTCACGGCGGCGCGGGCGGCTAGGCCGGTCACGGTGAGGTCCGTGCCGAGGTGTTCCTCGGCCCAGGCGAGGAGCGGGCCGAGCGAGGTGTCGGGGACGTCGGGCAGGGGGTGCTCGACGAACTGGCGCTGGCCGCCGTCGCGGTGGACCGCGAAGACCAGACGGCGGCTCACAGCGGCCGCGATCTCCGCGCCGTGGTCACAGCGGATGATGTGGAGACCGGTGTCCAGGGCGGCGGCGCTGCCGGCTGCGGTGATCACCCGGCCGTCGTCGACGAACAGCACATCGGGGTCGAGGTGGACCTGCGGGTGGCGGGCGGTGAAGGCGTCGGCCCAGCGCCAGTGGGTGGTGGCCCGTCGGCCGTCCAGCACTCCGGCGGCGGCCAGCGTGAACGTACCCGTACAGAAGCTGACCAGCCTGGCTCTCCGGGCGTCCGCGCGTCTGATCGCGTCGAGGACGGCCGGATCGGGTTCGGTCTCCGGGTCGGGGCGGTTCGGCACGATGACGGTGTCGGCGCGGTCCACGGCATCGAGCCCGGCGATGCCGGAGAGCTGGAAGAGACCCTGGTGCATGCGCACGGTCGGGGTCTCGGCGCACAGCTCGAATTCGTACCAGGGCACGGGCAGCTCGGGACGGCGCAGCCCGAAGAGTTCGGTGGCCACGCCCATCTCGAAGGGGTTGGAGCCGGTCGAGACGATCATTGCGACCCGGTGCGAGGATTCTTGCGCCATATGCGATTCCTAGCACTCACGGGGGCCCGGGCCAAGGCCGAGGATGGGGATCATGAGCAATGACACGACGAAGACCACGCCCGGCCCCATCCTGCTGAGCGATGCACTGAAGACGTTCGAGGCCCTGTGGAGCCCGCGGATCGTGGCCCGCGTCAACGACTACGACGTGCGGATCTCCAAGGTCCGCGGTGAGCATGTGTGGCACGTCCATGAGCACACCGACGAGTTCTTTCTCGTGCTCGACGGCACGCTGGACATCCAGTTGCGCCAGACGGACGGGGAGAGGACCGTCGCCCTCGCGCGTGGCGCGGTGTTCGTCGTTCCGCGCGGGACCTGGCACAAGCCGTCCGCCGCCGACGGGGCCTCGGTCCTGTTCTTCGAGCCGTCCGGTACCCCGTCGGTGGGCGACCGGCACGACGAGGTCCCCGGCCATGTGGATGTGACGATCGGCCATGCCCTGGGGAGCTGAACGCGGCGGTGACCCGGCGGGGTTGACACCGTGACGGGCCGCGGGTCAGAGTCCCGCCGATGGAGATCACCGAGCTGACCCCCGCCGAACGCCGCGTATGGGATGCCTTCCCGCGCGGCGTTCCCGTCGACTTCCGTACGGGCGTGGAGGCCGAGGACAACCCGGATACCGGGGCCGGCTGGGGGCCGGAGCGCACGGTACGCGGGGAGGTGCTGCGGGCCATGCTGATCAGTGGCCGGCAGGAGGACGGCGAGGTGGCCGCGTTACGTGTGATGGGTGCACGCATCTCGGGCTTCCTGAACGTGCGGTACGCGACGGCCGAGTACGCGGTGCTGCTGGCCGGCTGTCACTTCGAACAGGCGCCGAATCTGTACGGGGCTCAGCTGCGCCAGCTCAACCTCAGCAATTCGGTACTCCCGGGCCTGGCCGCCGCCACCGTCCGGATCGACGGCGTACTGAGGCTCACGGACTGCCGGATCTCCGGCCCGGTCCGGCTCGGCGGTGCGAAGATCACTCAGGCGTTGTTCCTCGACCGCACCCGGATCGGGGTGAACGCCGACGGTTCGACGGCGGACAATGACGAAGCGGTCCTCCAGCTCAATCATGTGATCGCCGGGGACGACATGTGGCTGCCGGCACTCGTCGTGCACGGCGAGTGCCAACTCGACGGTGCCGCCGTCACCGGGCAGGTCCTGCTGAACGACGCCGAGCTGCTGAATCCGGGGGCGAGCGCCCTCCAGGCGGAGACGCTCACGGTCG
This sequence comes from Streptomyces sp. NPDC037301, assembly GCF_055602785.1. Lineage (NCBI taxonomy): Bacteria > Bacillati > Actinomycetota > Actinomycetes > Kitasatosporales > Streptomycetaceae > Streptomyces > Streptomyces sp. NPDC037301. Next base: position 65,778 of record NZ_JBVJWD010000006.1, on the reverse strand, counting down.
GCACCGATGTCCACGCGATGCGGATCCGGGTCGAGGGGCGGACCAATGTACGCGGCAGCCGGATACCGGGGCAGCTCAACTTCGCGTACGCACGGCTTTCGAACCCCGGGGGTGTCGCCGTGCGTGCCAGCAGTTGCACGGTCGGCGAGCTGTGGCTCCGCGAGGCGGCCCAGATCGAGGGAAGGGTGAATCTGCGCCGCGCGCAGATCGATCTCATCCACGCCGACCCGGTGGTCTGGCCGCGCGATGTCCGCCTCGACGGGCTGACGTACACCGCTCTGCTCCCCCATCTGCCCGCCGAGCAACGGCTGCCACTGCTCGGGCGCGAGGAGGAAGGATACGTTCCGTACGCGTACGAGCAGTTGGCGGCGGCGTACCGGCGGATCGGTGACGACGACGCGGCACGCACCGTGCTGCTCGCCAAACAGCGCACCCACCGCGCCACCCTGCCGGGATACGCGAGGGTGTGGGGGTATCTGCAGGACGTCACCGTGGGGTACGGCTTCCGGCCGGTGCGGGCGGCGGCCTGGCTGTTCTCGCTGCTGCTCATCGGGTCGCTGGTGTACGGACTGCACCGTCCGCCACCGCTGAAGGCCGGTGAGGCCCCGCCGTTCAGTGCGTTCTTCTACACCCTGGATCTGCTGCTGCCGATCATCGACTTCGGGCAGGAGAAGGCGTTCAACCCGCAGGGCTGGTACCAGTACCTGTCGTATCTGCTGATCGCGGCCGGGTGGCTGCTCGCGACGACGATCGCCGCGGGCATCACCCGGTCGGTCAGCCGTCAGTGACGGCGCGGGGCCGGGCGGTCAGGCCTTGCGGGCTACGCCGGCGTAGCCCGGGATCGGCTCGTCGCCGGGGACGTCGATGGCCTCGCCGAGCTCCGGATGCCAGTCCGCGGAGAGCGTGACACCCGGCTCGACGAGTTCGAGTCCGTCGAAGAACGTGGTGAATTCGGCGTGGGAACGCAGGCGCAGTGTCATCCCGCGAGCCTTGTACATGGCGGATGCCTGCGCCGCACCCTCGGGGTCGAAGTCCCCGGTGGTGTGCGAGAGAACCAGGTAACTGCCGGAGGGGAGCCGCTCGGCCAGGCGGTCGACGAGTTCGGCCGCACCGTCCTCGTCGTCCAGGAAGTGCAGCAGGGCGAGCAGCGACAGCGCGATCGGCTTGTCGAAGTCGAGGACCTTGCCGGCCTGCTCCAGGATGACTTCCGGCTTGCGGGCGTCGGCCTGGATGTACTCGGTGGCGCCCTGTGGGGTGGAGCGCAGCAGGGCCGCCGCGTGCGCGAGGACGATCGGGTCGTTGTCGCAGTAGACGATGCGCGCGTCCGGGGCGGTCCGCTGGGCGATCTGGTGGAGGTTCGGCTCGGTGGGGATGCCGGTGCCGATGTCGAGAAACTGGCGGACGCCGTTCTCGGCCAGCCACCGGGTGGCCCGGTGCATGAAGGCCCGGTTGACCCGGGCCATGTCGCGCCCTCTGGCGTCGAGGGCCAGCAGCTGCTGGGCCATCTGCTCGTCGACCGGGTAGTTGTCCTTGCCGCCGAGGAACCAGTCGTACATCCGGGCGGGATGCGGCTTGCTGGTGTCGATCTCGATGGCTTGGGGTTCGTGCCCGGTCATAGCGCGCTCCATGGGTCCGTAGGTCGGCGAACAACAAGGGTGTGGGGCGGGGAGGGACTCCGGCGCTGCGGATTCAGGTGAGAAGGAAGTCCGCCTGGCCGGACTTGGCTCCCTGGATGAAGGCGGCGATCTCACGGTGGGAGTAGATCAGGGCGGGGCCGTCGGGATCGGCGGACTGGCGCACGGCGACTCTGCCGTCCGACAGCTTCATGGCTTCGACGCAATTGCCTCCGTTCCCACCGCTCCACGGCTTGTACCAGCCCTCGGAGCCGAGTTCGGCGGCCGGCATGCCGTTGTATATGGGTTCCATCACAGCTCCTTGCGGAAGTCCCGGAGGATTTCCTTCGTGCGTTGTGCAGTTGCGGCCTGAGCCGCCATGCGGTCCATGACTTCGAGGTAGGAGGCCACCTCGGGGCGCGCGTCGAAGTAGACGGCTCCGGTCAGGTACTCGCTGTAAACCATGTCGGGGAGTTCAGGGACGCCGAAGCGGAAGAGGACGAAGGGGCCGTAGGTGCCCGGATGGTGACCGGTCGAGAATTCCGCGATCTGCAGCGTCACATGCGGCATCTCGGTCGCTTCGAGCAACCGGTCGATCTGTCCGCGCATGGCGTCGACGCTGCCGACGGGACGGCGCAGCACCGTCTCGTCCATCACCACCCACAGCTTCGGGGAGTCCGGCCTGGTCAGCAGGGACTGACGCTCCATCCGCAGCGCCACATGGCGCTCGATGTCCTCGGGCCTGGTCTGGCCGACGGCTCCGGTGCGCATCACCGAGCGCGCGTAGTCCTCGGTCTGCAGCAGTCCGGGGACGAAGTGCGGCTCGTACATGCGCAGGAGGCTCGCGGCGCCCTCCAGGCTGACGTACATACTGAACCAGTCGGGCAGCACATCGTGGAAGCGCTGCCACCAGCCGGGTTTATTGGCCTCCTCGGCGAGCTCCACGAAGGCGTCGGCCTCGTCGTCGGCGATCCCGTACGCCTTCAGCAGCAGCTGGACGTAGGGGATCTTGAGAGCGACCTCGGCGGTCTCCATCCTGCGTATCGTCGCAGGTGCGACCCGCAGCACCTTGGCAGCCTGGTCACGGCTCAGGCCGACACGCTCCCGCAGATCCTGCAGGCGTTTGCCGAGAACGACCTGACCCACGGTCGGGGCGGACCGCGGTTCGCTCACTTCAGACCTCCCGATGCGCTGTTTGCCAGCAGTGTGCCATGCGCAGGCCGTCCAAGACAGAACCACTCTGAAATTTTCAGAGTGCCCCTTGCCAAGTGTTCTCGACAGGGGGAGAGTTGGTGAGTGAACCAGTTCACGAAGTCACGGCCGCCCTCATTTGCGTGGGACCGCGGAGTGTGACGCAGCCCCCACTGTGAGGAATCGGTTGTGGCACCTGGCAGCGCGCTTATCCCCCGGCTCATGGATCTCCGACCCGGGACGGAAGCGCTCCGGTACTGCTTCGCACTGCCTGCGCGCCCCGAGTCGGTGGCCGGTGCACGGCGGCTGACGAGGGCTCGGCTCGACGAGTGGCGGCTGGACGAGGAAACGCACGAGGCGGCGATCCTGATCGTCTCGGAACTGGTCACCAACGCGGTGGTGCACACCGAGAGCACTCGCGTCGTGTGCGAACTGCACTGCCTCGACAGACGGCTTCGCATAGCCGTACAGGACCAAGGACACCAGCCCGACGGGCCGCAGCTGTGCCGCACCGCCGATGACGAGCACGGACGCGGCTTGCTGCTCGTCGACGCGATGAGCAGCTCCTGGGGTTCCCGCGACGCGGGCAACGGCTCCGGCCGCATCGTCTGGGCAGAACTGCCGCACGGCTCGGAGCGGTCATGCTGAAGAACGCAATGTCCCACCTGCTCGGAGCACGCCGCTCCCGTGAGCCCCGGCGAGCCGTCGCCACGGGCACAGTGCAGTTGCCGCTGCCCCCCGCGCTGTCGGCGAGCCTGGGCTGCGACGCGGTGGGGGTGCCGTCCCGGTACGGCTTCCGGCTCATGTCTCATCTGCCACGCACCGGTTGCGTCTTCGCGGACGCCGACCGCTGGTGGTGGATCGTGCCTGCGGGCTCCGACCTCGATCTGGACTGGCCCGCGCAGGCCGCCTACGCGAAAGGGGCCCGCGTTCCAGCAGTACGGCCCCGACTGATCCACCAGCCCGACAACCGCACGCCGTACACCCCGCCCATCCCGCTCTTCCTGATGGTGTGCCAGGTCACCGGTGTGACGCCGTCGTGGGCACCGTCCGGCGGCGCACGCGCCGTCTCCGCTCCCTGACGCAGCCGGGAGAGGGATCTGGCGGGCTCGCTCGGCGATGAGCTGGAACGGCTCGGGAGTGCGGCGGTCGACGAGGTTGAGCGGCTGGTCCCGGGACTTCCATTTACTCGCTCCGTACACAGGGAAGAGCTCTCACACAGCGGTTGACCTGCTGTTTTACTCACCGGACGCCCCGGTCACGCTGCGTTGTCAGTGGTCCGTTCTACTGTGGCACCACTGATCGAAAAGCCCGCGGCAGGCGGGTTGTCCGGGTGTGAAGGGGGCGGGACTGTGCGCCGCTGGGAGTACGTCGAGGGCAGTGCCTCGAAGTTCTGGGAGACCGAGGCCGAGGGTGCCGTGGTGACGGTGCGCTACGGGCGGTGTGGGAGCGACGGGCGTACGCAGACGAAGGAGTACGCGTCGGCGGAGGCCGCGTCGGCGCAGGTCCGCAAGACGATCGCGGAGAAGGAGAAGAAGGGGTACCGCGAGGTGGGGGCGTCGGCTGCGGGAGCCGCAACGGCAACAGGAACTGCCGCGGCGACGGCGACTGCGACCGCGCCGGGCGCGGTTCCCGGAGCGGACACTCTTGCGCTTCCCGAAGCGGACGCTCTTGCTCTGCCCGACGAGGACACCTTCATTCTTCCCGCCAACTGGCGGCGGACGCTCCACCCCCGGCGCGGCGGCGTGCACCGAGTGCCCGGCAAGGCGCGGAAGGAAGCGCTCGACAAGGTGGAGACCCGGATCGTCGAAGAGGCGTCCTGGATCAAGGAGTTCGTGGACGCGCCACGTTCGGATGCCGGGCTGGCCGACCATCTGCGGTCGCATGCCGCCGGAAGCCCCTCGCCGGTCGGAGCGGCCGTACTGGCCTCGGTCGTCCAACTTCCCGTGCCCGACTCCGCGTGGGCGGACCACTGGTCCGAGCGCTACGGTCTGCCGTTCGCCGCACGGGCCGCGGTCGAGCTGTTCTCGGTCGACGCCGACTGGCACCAGAGCGGCCTCCGGCGGGGCGAGCCCCGGCTGGAGGCGCTCGCAGGCCCGCGCCACGCGTACTGGGCGAGGGATCGCCGCTTGCCGATGGACCGGGTCCGTGCGCTGCTCGCCGTGGCCGCCGAGGAGACCTACCGGGAGACGGTCGAGGTGCTGGCCGGGTGCCGCACCGATTCCCTGCGCAAGATCATCGTCTCCTATCTGGTACCGAGTGAGGCCGGCTGGGTCGACGACCTCTGCACGGACCCCGAAGTGAGCGGGGAGCGGGACCACACCCTGCGCGCCATGGTGTTCAGCTCGCTGAACTCGGCCGACCAGGTGGCGCGGTTCCCCCACCGGCCGGACTTCACCGACAGCGTCGCGTTCATCGCGACGGTCGCCGAGGGCATCGGACCGGCTATCGCTCCCCTGCTGGCCGACTCCCTCAACGGCAACCACTACTACTCCGACGGCGTGAAGCTCGCCGCCAACTCCCTGGCCGAGCTCCCCACCGACGAGGCCTTCCTCGCCCTGCTGGCCCATGCGGACTCGAAGCACGTCCGCCCCGCTCTCCTCGACGCCATGCGCCACTATCCGGTACGTGCGGTGCGGCTGCTGGCCGCCGAGGCACGCGGCACCTCGGCCGCGTCGTCCAGCCGGACGCTGCAACTGCTGCGCGGTCATATCGGCGCCCACCACGAACTGGTCTCGCTCGCACTCGAGGAACTGGGCGCCGAGGTCGTCGAGATCGTCGAACCGCTGCTCAACCCTGCGGACCTGATCGCCGACGCACCCGTGGACGCCCTGCCGACCGTACTGACGGCGCCGCCGTGGTCCCGGCCCCGCACCCATGCCAAGGCCGCGGTGGTGACGGGACTGACCGCGGTGTCCGAGCCCTCGCTGGAGTGGCTGCCCGAGGAGCAGGCGGCTTGGGCGGCCAGCTCCTCCTGGTACACGGCCAGGCACAGCAACGGCGACTGGGAGAAGGACACCGCCACCCTGTACCACGACTTGGCCGTGGGCGATCTGCGGCCGGCCTGGGTCTTCGTCCACGGGCCCGAGGAACTGGTCGCCCCGCTGCTCGCCACCTGGGATCCGACCGACCTGTGGGACGGCGAGGACACCCTCAAGCCGATCGCCGCCCGCTTCGGCCTCGCAGCGCTGCCACTGCTGCTGCGCGCCGTGCCCCGGCAGCCCGGTGCGCTCGCCACGCTGCTGCTTCCGTTCGTCGATGCGCAGGTCGCCCGGCACATGGCGGACTGGGCGGCACGGCTCAAGTCCACTGCGGCGACCGCCCGTTCCTGGTTCACCCGGCACGGCGTCGCGGCCGCCCCGCTCCTGGTGCCGGACGCCGTGGGCAAGGCGGGCGCCGCACGGCGCGCCGCCGAACAGGCGCTGGCGCTGATCGCCACGGTGCACGGCGACACCGTGGTGCGCGATGCCGCCCGGGCGTACGGCACGCAGACGGTTGCCGCGGTGGAGGCGCTGCTGGCCGCGGACCCGCTGGAGCGGGCGCTACCGGCCAAGATGCCCGCGCTTCCGGGCTGGGCGGAGCCGTCGCTGCTGCCCCAGATCACGGTCCGGTCCGGCGGTGCGCTGCCGGTGCAGTCGGTGCGCCACGCTCTGACGATGCTGGCGCTGTCGAAGCCCGGCGAGGTGTACCCGGGGGTCGCTTCGCTCGTCGAGACGGCCGATGCCGCTTCACTCGCCGAGTTCGCATGGGCCCTGTTCGAGCAGTGGCAGCTGGCCAATCTGCCCGCGAAGGAGTCGTGGGCGCTACACGCGCTCGGACTGCTGGGCGACGACGAGACGGTCCGCCGGCTCACACCGGTCATCCGGTCCTGGCCCGGTGAGGGCGCGCACCACCGGGCGGTGGAGGGCCTCGATGTGCTGGCGTCCATCGGCACCGATGTCGCACTCCTGCATCTGCACGGCATCTCGCAGCGGGTGAAGTTCAAGGCGCTGAAGGCACGCGCCCAGGAGAAGATCGCCGAGGTCGCCGCGGGGCTCGGGCTGACTGGGGAACAGCTCTCCGACCGTCTGGTGCCGGACTTCGGTCTGGACGCGGACGGTTCGACGGTCGTCGACTACGGCACCCGTTCGTTCACGGTCGGCTTCGACGAGCAGTTGCGGCCCTATGTGCTGGACGGTGACGGCAAGCGCCGCAAGGATCTGCCGCAGCCGGGCGCCCGGGACGACGCGGAGCTCGCCCCGGCGGAGCGCAAGCGGTTCATGGCGCTCAAGAAGGACGTCCGGACGATCGCCTCCGACCAGGTGCGCCGGCTCGAGGCCGCGATGGTGTCCGGGCGTTCCTGGACGACCCAGGAGTTCCAGGAGCTGTTCGTCGGCCATCCGTTGCTGTGGCATCTGGTACGCCGACTGGTGTGGCTGAGCGAGACGGACGGCGGGGTGCGCACGGCGTTCCGGGTCGCGGAGGACCGTACGTTCGCGGACGCGGAGGACGATGTCTTCGTCCTGGCCGACGACGCGACCGTGCGGCTCGCGCACCCGCTGCACCTCGGGAAGGAACTGACCACCTGGTCCGAGGTGTTCGCCGACTACGAGATCCTTCAGCCGTTCGCGCAGCTCGGGCGCACCGTGTTCGCGCTGTCCGAGGAGGAGAGGTCGGGTTACCGGCTCACCAGGTTCGAGGGACTCAAGGTGCCGACCGGGAAAATCCTGGGGCTGGAGCGGCGCGGCTGGGAGCGCGGGGCGCCGCAGGACGCCGGAGTGGAGCGCTGGATCTCCAAGCGGCTGACCGACGACTGCTACCTGGTGATCGCGCTGTACGAGGGCATCGCGGTCGGGGTGGTCGACATGTTCCCCGACCAGATCCTCGAAACGGTCTGGCTCGACAGCCAGCCCAATGATCACTGGGACAGTCGCAGCCACCTGCTCCGATTCGCCGACCTGGACGCGGTGACCGTGTCCGAACTCCTCGGCGACCTGATGGAACTCACCGAGGGCGTCGCATCATGACCATACGGAACGAGACGCGCCTGGAGACACCGGACGGCGGTCCGGCTCCGGTGCAGCGGCCACCGGCAGAGGTGCGGTACGCCGAGGAGCTGGCCGCGCTGCGGGCCGGCGACCGTGATCCGCGGCCGCCGGGCTGGGAGTTGAGCCTGCGTGCTGCGCGCCGCTTCGTCATCGGTGACGCGGACACGGGTATCAGCCGGAAGTTCGTCGGCAATCCCTCATTGGTGGACCGGGCACTGGTGACGCTGGCGACAAGCCGTGGGCTGATGCTGGTCGGGGAGCCGGGTACCGCCAAGTCGCTGCTCTCCGAGCTGATCGCGGCCGCGGTCAGCGGGGACTCGACGCTGACGGTTCAGGGTGGCGCGGCCACCACCGAGGACCAGATCAAGTACGGCTGGAATTACGCGCTGCTGGTCGCCGAGGGGCCCTCCCCCCGCTCGCTGGTTCCGGCTCCGATGCTGCGTGGCATGGCGGAGGGCAGGCTCGTGCGGTTCGAGGAGATCACCCGCTGTCCGCTGGAGGTGCAGGACTCGCTGTTGTCGCTGCTCTCCGAGCGGGTGGTGGCGATCCCCGAGCTGACAGGGCCGGACGGCATGGTCTTCGCCCGGCAGGGCTTCAATGTCATCGCGACGGCCAACACCAGGGATCGGGGCGTCAACGAGATGAGTGCGGCGCTCAAGCGGCGGTTCAACTTCGAGACGGTGTTCCCGATCCCCGACCTGGACACCGAACTGGCGCTCGTCGAGGCGGAGGTGACCACTCTTCTGCGGCGTTCGGGAGTGGAGCCGCCGCCGGACCGGGATGTGCTGGAGGTCCTGGTCGGTACGTTCCGGGAGCTGCGTGCGGGGGCCGGCGGGAAGGGCGGACCCGGTGGGGGCCCGGACCGTCCTTCGGCGGTGATGAGTACCGCGGAGGCCGTCTCGGTCGCCCATGCCGTGGGCGTGCGCGGCTGGTTCCTGCGCGGCGAGCCGGGCAGTGCCGCCGACGTGGTGGCGTGTCTGGCGGGGACGGCGGCGAAGGACAGCCCGGAGGACCTGGCCCGGCTGCGCCGCTATCTGGAGCAGCAGGTGCCGCGCCGTCGCAGCCCGACGTGGCAGGCCCTGTACGACGCACGCCATCTGCTGGCCGACTGATGTCCGCGGTGTTCCTGGGGGTGCGTCACCACTCCCCCGCCTGCGCACGGCTCGTCGCGCGGACCATCGAGGAGCTTCGGCCCGCCCAGGTGCTGATCGAGGGTCCCGCCGAGATGAACGGACGGCTGGACGAGCTGTTGCTCGGGCATGAGCTACCGGTCGCGGTGTTCAGCCACTACCGCGACGGGCGGCGGTCCGCGACGTCCTGGGCGCCGCTCTGCGACTACTCACCCGAGTGGGTCGCGCTGCGGGCGGGGCGGGTAGCCGGGGCGCAGGTCCGTTTCATCGATCTGCCGGCCTGGCACCCGGCGTTCGCCGAGCGCACCAACCGCTATGCCGATGCGGAGGTCCGCTATGCGGAGGCGATGAAGCGGCTGTGCCGGCAATTCGCGGTGGACTCCTCGGACGCCTTGTGGGACCGCCTGTTCGAGGTCGAGCCCGACGACGGTCTCGCCGAACGGCTCGACGCGTACTTCGCGCTGGTACGCGGGGACGCGGAAGCCGATGCCGGCGACCGGGCGCGCGAAACGTACATGGCGGCGTGGGTCCGGGCGGCGGTCGCCAAGGCCGGGGACCGGCCGGTGCTGGTGGTGACCGGCGGCTTCCACCAGCCCGCGCTCCGGGCGCTCACCGGATGCGGCGGGGAGAGCGATGCCGGCTGCGACGGCTGGGAACGGGGCGCGGACGGGTGGCCGGTGGTACCCGCCCCGCCGGACGGGGCCATGGCCGGGAGTTTCCTCGTGCCGTACTCCTTCCGGCAGTTGGACGCCTTTGCCGGGTACCAGTCGGGGATGCCGTCTCCCGGCTACTACCAGCAGGTGTGGGAGGCGGGCCCCGAAGCCGCGGCGGACGGCTTGCTGCGCGTGGTCGTCAAGCGGCTGCGGGCGCGCAGATTCCCGGTCTCCACCGCCGATCTGATCGCCGCGCGCAGTCTGGCCCAGGGGCTCACGGCGCTGCGCGGCCATCCGCGCCCCGCCAGGATCGATGTGCTGGACGGTCTCGCGGGCGCCCTGATCACGGACGACCTGGACCGCCCGCTCCCGTGGACGAGCCGGGGCACGCTGACGACGGGGGCCCATCCTGCGGTCGTCGAGATGGTGGCGGCCTGCAGCGGCGACCGTACCGGGCAACTCCATCCCGGCACTCCGGCGCCGCCACTGGTTCACGATGTGGCGGCGCAGCTGGCCGGGCTGGCACTCGACGGCGGCCCCGAGGCCTCGTACCGCCTCGATCTCATGGACGCCACCGATCTGGAGCGCAGCCGGGTGTTGCACCGGCTGCGGGTGCTGGGGATTCCCGGTCACGGGCGGACGGCCGGTCCCGAGCACGGAATCGACCCGGTCTTCACCGAACGCTGGGAGGCGCGGTCCGTCTCGGGGCGCGAGGCCGCGCTGGTGGAAGCGGGGGCCTACGGCGCGACCCTGTCGGAGGCGGCGGCGGCCACGCTCACCGAGCGCACGCGGGACGCCGCGGCCGAGGCCGATGACCTGGCCCGGGCGCTGTTCGACGCCGTGCTGTGCGGGATGGACGGGTTCTCCGAGCAGTTGCTCACTGACCTGGCCTCAGGCGTAGGTGAGTTGAAGGATGCCGGATCGCTCGGAGACATACTCTCCACGGCCCTGGGGCTGTGGCGGCACGACCGGGTGTTCGGGGTGGCGCACGGTCCGCTGCTCGCCGCTGTGATCGACGGGGCGACGGGTCGGCTGCTGTGGCTTCTGGAGGGGGCGCGCGGTGCGTCGGGGGTGGACTTCCCTCGTCTGCGGGCCGTGGTCGCGGTGCGCGACGCCCTGCTGCACGCGCCGGAGTTGCTCTCCGTCCCGCGGGAGGCGGCGGCCGCGATCGCGTGGCGGGTCAGCGGCGATCCGGAGGCACCGATCGATCTGCGTGGGGCCGCGTTCGGACTGCACCGGGCCCTGGCGCAGGCCCCGGACACCTCCGGGGACCCGGCCGAGGCGGTACGTACGATCGTGACGGCCGGTACTGATGCGCTCGGCGACTGGCTGGCCGGACTGTTCGCGCTCGCCCGCGACGAGGTGACGGGCGCGGTGCGGAACGAGGGCGGGGACGAGCGCGGCGGTGGCGCGGAGTCGCTGATCGATGTGCTGGACAGCCTGGTCTGCGCGTTGCCCGACAACGAATTCCTGTCGGGTCTGCCCGCTCTGCGTCAGGCCTTCGCATTCTTCCCGCCACGCGAACGCGACCGGATCGCCGGTCGCCTGTTGGAACGGCGCGGGGTGCGCGGCTCGTCGCGTTCCCTGCTGCGGACCACCGAGGACCCGCTGCTGATCGCCCGGGCCCGCTCCCTGGAGGAGTCCGTGTCCCGACTGCTGGCCCGCTATGAACTGGGAGCCACGCCATGACCACGCCCGAACACGTAGCCGGCCGGGCACCCACGCCCGGGGAAGGAGCCGACACGGCTCCCGACGCCGGGCTGGAACGCTGGCGGCTGGTCCTCGGTTCCGCCGCCGAACGGCACACCGGACCGCTGGGGCCGGGCAACGCCGGCCGGGATGCCGCACTCGACTGGCTCTACGGCCGCGACCCCGACCTCGCCAGACGCGGTGTGCGCCGCTCCGGCACCACCCCCCGCCAGGGAGGTGACGGCCCGTCCGCCGTGACCGCGGTCGACTGGCTCGACGACGTCCACCGGCTCTTCCCGAAGGAGACCATCGAGCGCCTGGAGCGGGACGCCGTCGAACGGTACGGCATCCAGGAGATCGTCACCGACCCCGCGGTGCTGGAGCGGGTCGAGCCGAGCCCCACCCTGCTGCGGGCCGTGCTGCGCACCAAGCATCTGATGAACCCGCAGGTGCTGCGACTGGCCCGGCGCATCGTCGAGTCGGTGGTGAAGCAGCTCCTGGCCAAGCTCCGGCCCGAGATCCGCCGGGCGTTCCACGGCACCCGCTCCCGTAAACCCAGCCGGGTGCCGATGGCGAGGGACTTCGACTTCCGGCAGACCGTCCGGGCCAACCTCGCCCACTACCAGCCGGCCGAGCGGCGTCTTCTGATCGAGCGCGCCCACTTCCATTCCCGTACCCAACGCCATGTGACGCAGTGGCAACTGATCCTGCTGGTCGACCAGTCGGGCTCGATGGCCGGATCGGTGATCCACTCGGCGGTGACCGCCGCGTGTCTGTGGGGCCTGCCCGGCCTCAAGACGCACCTCGTCGCCTTCGACACCCAGGTGGTGGACCTGACCTCCGATATGACCGACCCGGTGGAGCTGCTGATGCGGGTCCAGCTGGGCGGCGGCACGGACATCGCGCGGGCCGTGGAGTACGGCGCGGGTCTGGTGGAGAATCCGCGGCGCACGATCGTCGCGCTGATCACCGACTTCTACGAGGGTGGCGACCCCTACCGGCTGCTGCGCACGGTGCGGGCGCTGGTGGAGCAGGGCAGCACCGTGCTGGGGCTGGCCGCGCTCGACGAGGACGCCAACCCCGAGTACGACCGTGAGCTGGCCGGACGGCTCGCCGCGGCCGGGGCACACATAGGGGCGATGACACCGGGCCGCCTCGCCGAGTTCGTCGCCGAGAGGCTGGGCCGATGACCGACACAACGAGCGGCGCCGTCGCCGCACGCCCCGATCTGCTCGCCCTCACTGCGGACACGCTCGCGGCACTGGCCAACCGCGGCCTGGTCAAACGGGCCACGAAGGAGCTGGACGCGGGCACGGTGCCCGCTCTCACGACCGACCCGGACACCACGGTACGAGCCCGCTTCGACGACGGCACCACCACGGCGCTGCCGCCCGGCACGGGTCTGGATGACGGTAACTGCAGCTGCGCCGCACCAGGCGTGTGCCGCCACCTCATCGCCCTGGTGCTGGCCTATCAGCGCGGGTCCGAGGCCGGGACGGACAACGCCCCCGCCCCCGTGACCGACTGGTCCCCCGGCAGCACCGACGACACGGCCCTGACCGAAGCCGTCGGCGCCCGTCCGCTCGCCGCGGCCCGCCGCGCCTTCGAGCGGGGTTACGCCGCCCTTGTGCACCGCCCGTCCCCGGACCATCCCGAGCCCCGGGTCGAACTCCCCACCTGCACGGTGCGGTTCCCGGTCCCCGGCGAGATCGCGTACGCGCTGACGGACGCGGCAGCCGTGCTGCGCGGCGAGATGGTGGCGCTCGCGGTATGGGCGTACCGGGCCGCCGACGCAGCGGGGACCGACGAGCGGTCCGTCCCCGTCCAGGTCGGCGGACGCGCCACCGCCCCGCCCACGGCCGGGCCCGCGCTCGACGCGGCCGTCGAGCTGGCGAGTGAGCTGCTGAAGGAGGGCGTCGCCCATGTCGGACCGGTCCACGTCGGAGCCCTGGCACGGGCCGGTGCCGGTCTGACCGCCGAGTCACTGCACTGGCCCGCGGGTGCGCTCGCCGAGTTGGCGGACCAGCTCACGGCGTACGCCGACCGCAACGCCCACTACCGCCCGGAGCTGGTCGCCGCCCTGCTCACCGAGTTGTACGCCCGTAGGCGGGCCGCCGCACTCCCCGGCGTACTGGGTACCCGCGAGGCCGGGGACACCCCGCTGCGCCGGGTCCGGCTCACCTCGCTCGGCTGCCGTGTCCACGGCACACCGCAGTCCCTGATCTGCGAGGTGTATTTCGCTCACCCCGGCGCGGGCACCGTCCTCGTCCTGCGAAAGACCTGGACGGCTGCCGAGGGCAAGGAGCTCACCGGCCAACTGCTGTCCACCCGCCGCGTCCTCGCCACCCCGCTGAGCTCACTGGCCACCGGAAGCCTGGTCAGCGAGAGCGTGCGGCGCACGCCGAGCCGCGCGCTGACGATCTCCCGGGGCCGGCTGGGCACGACGACCATCACGCCCGTCGGCGCCGCCTGGACGGAGCTTCCGGAGCCGTTGCTCGTACGGGACCTGTCCGCGCTGACGGCGGGCTGGGAGGGCAGGCCGCCCCGGCTGATCCGGCCGCGGATCGAGGCGGAGGCAGTCCATGTCGTCGCCCTGTCACAGGTGGAGAGCGTCGGTTACGACCCCGCCGAGCAGCGCCTCGAAGCTGTCGTGCGTGATGCCTCGGGGACCCCTGTGCTGGTGACGTCGGGCTACCGGCCGGAGTGCCCCGGTGCGTTGGACGCCCTGGCCGACGCGCTGGAGGGCGGCGCCACGCACGTCAGTGGTTCGGTGCATCGCTCCGGCGGTGCAATCCGGATCGATCCGATCGCGGTGCTCACCCCGGCAGGGGTGGTCGTGCCGGATCTCGCGCCCGGTGACGGTTCCACGGCGTTGGCAGCGGCGGTGCACCGTCCGTCCGATCCGCTGACGGCGGTGCTGAACGAGGCGATATCCGCCATGTCGGCGGTGCCGCACAGCGGACTGCGCCATCTGAACAGCCCCGCCCGTTCCCGTATCGACGAGGCGGCAACCGTGCTGTCACGCACCGGTCTGACCCGTGCCGCGACCCTGCTGCGCGCCTTCCTCGACGCTCTGGACGACGGGGCCGCGCCGAACGAGGAGGGCCTCGCCGCCCGCTCCGATGCGTGGCTGGAGGCCCAGCTCCATCTCCTGGTCAGCAGCGAGCTCCGGTCCTCCCAACCGGAGTTCGTGGCCGCGTCGGCACCCGCCTAGGGCCGGTTCAGATAGGCGAGCCCGGAATGGGCCTTCGTGTACCCGTCGAGGAGTCGTCCGGCCACGGTCACCGAGTCGACCAGCGGGTGCAGCGCGAAGGCCTTCACGGCGGTGGCGCGTGAGCCGCTTTCCGCCGCGTCCAGTATCGCGCGCTCGACGGCCTTGACCGCAGTGACCAGTCCGACGGCGTGGTACGGAAGCGGGTCGACGGCGACGGGACGGGCTCCGTTCGCGTCGACCAGGCACGGCACCTCGATGACGGCATCCGCGTCGAGCACGGAAAGCGTCGTACGGTTGCGGACGTTGAGGATGAGCGAGGTCCGTTCATTGCGGGCGACGGCCCGCATGAGGGCGAGCGCCACCTTCTCGTAGCCGCCCGACTCCAGATCGCTCTCGTCCCGCTCGCCGACCCCGGCGACCTCCCGGTTCTCCGACATATAGGTGGCTTCGCGTTCGGCGCGGGTGCGGTCCCAGGCCGGCAGTGCGGAGGCGGCCGGGTCCTTCACCCGGGCGTAGAAGCCCTCCTGCTGCTCACGGAGAAAGGCGCCCCGGGTCTGCTCGGCGTCCCGGTAGGCGCGTACGGCTTCCCGGTTGAAGTAGTAGTAGTGCAGATACTCGTTGGGGATGGCGCCCAGAGACTGCAGCCAGTCGACGCCGAAGAGTCTGCCTTCCTCGAAGGAACCGAGAAGTTCCGGGTCCGCCAGCAGCCGCGGGAGTTCGTCGCGGCCGTCGACATGCAGTGCGCGGACCCAGCCGAGATGGTTGAGGCCGACGTAGTCGATCCGGGCCCGGTCGGGGTCGGCGCCGAGCACCCGGGCGATTCGGCGGCCGAGGCCGACCGGGGAATCACAGATGCCGATGACCCGGTCGCCCAGGTGACGGGACATGGCCTCGGTGACCAGGCCGGCCGGGTTGGTGAAGTTGATGACCCAGGCGTTCGGGGCGAGCCGCGCGATGCGTTGCGCGAGGTCGACGGCGACGGGCACGGTGCGCAGCCCGTACGCGATGCCGCCCGCCCCGACCGTCTCCTGGCCGAGTACGCCTTCGTCGAGGGCTACCCGTTCGTCGGCGGCCCGTCCTTCGAGGCCGCCGACGCGGATCGCCGAAAAGACGAAGTCGGCGCCGCTCAGCGCCTCGTCGAGCTCGGTGGTGGCGGTGACGGCGGGCGCGTCCGGGACGTTCGCGGCCTGTTCGCCGAGCACCCGGGCGATGGCGGTGAGCCGGTCGGCGTCGGTGTCGTAGAGGGTGACCGCGGTCACGCGGCCCTCGGCGTGATCGGCGAGCAGCGCCCCGTACACGAGTGGAACCCGGAATCCGCCGCCGCCCAGAATTGTCAGCTTCACGCTTCCGCATGGTACGTGGGCGGGCCCGGACGGGGCCCGGGCGACTCCGGACAGCCGCCCTCCACCGGCGCCGACAGCACCCGGCCCGGGGGGGGGGGGGGGGGGGGGGGGGGGGGGGGGGGGGGGGGGGGGGTGGTGGGGGGGGGCGGGGGGGGCGGG